>JANNBU010000450.1:0-8122 GCA_031385805.1 Ferruginibacter sp. | reverse complement strand
ATCAACTGTTCTCCAAAATCGCCTTTGCAGGTAACCCAGATCTTATCATCTTCCACTTTATGAACAACCCCGATCTTTCCATTATAATACCGCCGGACTTTTTCCAGGTCGTTTTTAATAAACATTACCTGGGCCCCGGTTTTCAAATTCAAATACTCATCTGCAGGAAATGATTTTTCATAAAACTCGCCTTCAATAGTTGCCTTAAAAGAAAAAGTCTCTCCGTGCAACCTTGCAAGTTCTTCAATATTTATTGCATCAGCCTTGTTGTTGTGCGTGGTTAAGGTTATGAAATTATCTTCTTTCTTTGCTTTGAATTCCGGGAGCCACCTGCTGTGAAGTAATTCATAATCTTCTTCACCCATCTCATTATTTCTCACCTGGTTCAATAAATTAATAAATTCCTGGTCGCTCTGGCGATACACTTTCTTCAATTCAATATATACAGGAGGCTGTTCAATGATGGCAAGGCTGCTAAAGAAATACTGGTTTTCATAACAGGAACCCAACAACTGCCACTCTTCATCTTTTACAACAGGAGGTAGTTGGTACATATCGCCAATATAAAGAACCTGAACTCCGCCAAAGGGTTTGCTGTGTTGACGCCTTACATGCCTCAATACGAGGTCAATGGCATCAAGCACGTCGCACCTTACCATACTTATCTCGTCAATGATCAGCAACTCTAATTGCTGCATCACTTCCTTTCGTTCGCCCGATAAACGAAGCTTGCTTAAGAGGTTGTGTTTATCAACAACATCCTGTTTACCGAATTTTTGATTATTAACGGGAACAAAAGGAGTGAAAGGCAGTTGAAAAAAGGAATGTATGGTAGTTCCGCCCGCATTAATAGCGGCAACTCCGGTAGGCGCAACGACCGCGGTGTTCTTTCCGCTATTTTCTTTTATGAATTTTAAAAAAGTGGTTTTTCCGGTTCCAGCTTTTCCGGTTAAAAAAACCGGGTAATTGCTGTTGTTGATAAAACCTGTAGCGGTATTAAAAATAATATTCTCGTCATCGGGACTATGCATACGGCAATGTATAAAAAATAACAGTACGGGGACAATTTTAAAAAAAGTATGTACCCGGCCTTTTCACTAACGGGTGCAAATATATCTACCACTCCTTATCTCTTGCCGGGATACATACTTTCGCCCGGGCCTATGCAGAAGGTTTGCTGCCCAGGAGCAACAATTCATTCACCTGTATCTCTGTCACATATTTTTTGTTACCCTCCTTATCTGTATAATTCCTGTTGATAAGCTTACCTTCAATGGCAACTTCACTTCCTTTGAGCAGGTATTTTTCGGCAATATCTGCCAGTTTACCCCAGGCGATCAGGTTGTGCCACTGGGTTTCTTTTATCTTTTCTCCATTTGCATTGCGGTATATCTCATTGGTAGCCACAGAAAATTTCACAAGTTTCTTTCCTGTTTCTGTTGTACGAACTTCAGGCGCATGGCCTAGATTTCCTATTAATTGTACTTTGTTTTTTAATGCATACATAGACATAACTGTAAATTTTAGATTTTAATAAATGTTTTATTTCAACCGGCAAAGGATCCGTTTACCGGCAATGCAAATATGAAGCAACCCGGATGCGATACCCGTATATTAAACATTTATAGTTGTATATACCCGTTTGTAAGCGTTTACAAGGCTTGCAAAATAGTCGTATCTTGATAGCGAAAACAAAACAAACCCTACATGACAACCGATACCCCACCCAGGCTTTGCCTGGCCTGCAGTAAACCTGTAAAAGGCAGGACCGATAAAAAATTTTGCGATGATTACTGCCGCAACAATTACAACAACCAGTTAAAAGCCGATAGCAATAACCTTGTGCGTAATGTAAACAATGCACTGGGTAAAAACAGGCGTATATTGGAAAGCATTATAAACGAGGGAGAGGAAATGGCAAAGACGAGTAAAGAAAAATTATCAGAGAAGGGGTTCCTTTTTAAATACGTGACCCATACCTATACCAATAAAAAAGGGAACACCTATTTCTTTTGTTACGACTACGGATACCTGCCGTTGGAAAATGATTGGTATTTGATTGTACGAAGAAGGGAGGAATAGTGGCCTCTCCCTCAATCCCTCTGCGAAGGAAAGGGAGGCCAAACATTGAGTTTCTATTAAACATTTCGCACTAACAAATGTGCCCCAAACAATTAATCGTCAATATACACTAAAGTTATTTTCAGAATTTATTTACGGCAAGGGTAATTAATAAAATTATGTAGTAAGCTTTAAGGATCGCCGTCTCCAAACCTTTTTATTATGATGTATTGTTTTCGTTTCAGAAAAATCGTCATCGTGTAATTCGATCCTGCGGGTAATATCATTCAATGAGGTTAAGCGTTGTACGGTATAAGGGATGGTATCAATTCCCGAAACAAATTTTAAGATATAGGTGTACATGCCAATAATATTTCCTGCAAGCATTGTTGTGCCAAATACATTCGTTGAGATCAGTAAAGAAGCGCCAATAACCACCATCACCATTAATTCTATCACCCCGAAATTAAAAGCTTCTTTATCTGAAATTTTTATCTGCCAGTTTCTTAGTTTGTCGTAATGAACTTTTATGGTTTCATTGTTTCCTTCTGAAATAATATTAACCTGGTTTTCCAACTCGTCATTCTTCAACCGGGTAAGACGCTTCATTTTTTTACCGTAGAAATAACTAATGGTCATAACGGGGATCAGTAAAGCGAAACAAATAGCAACAACAGCAGCGTCATAGAAATAAAGTAAAACCAGCGACCCGATAATACTATACAGCGCCTCAATGACATAGGCAAGGTCAAATTCCAAAAAATCAACAAACTCACGGGCAAGGGTAGAGTGAGCACTTAATTTTGATACCTCGGTCTTTCCATATCGCCTCGATAAAAACTGCGTGACCAGTGAAGTATAAATGGCCGAATAAGTACGGGTATCATACATGTGCCTTATGGTACCAATGATGAGCCAGGAAATATGAACCAGCGACAAAACGATCAACCCGTGATAGCTCCCCTTAATAAGGTCGTTTACCGCCAGGCCCAAAAAGAACGGGCGAAGCAAAGAACCAAGCATCTCTAATGAAAAAAGCGAATAGGTAAGCAACAGCTGATACCGGTGCTTCTGCATTAATTTTTTAATAATTTCAAACCGCGACATAAAACATTCTTTAAATTGATAAAAACAAGCAATCGGGAAGCCGTTAAGACGTTAAATGGATGTCAGTTGACACAAACTTTTCGTCTTTCCGCCTTAACGGCCAAAATAAATTTTGAGCCGGCTTCAATAAAATGGGAGTTAGTATGAGACTGTAAAAACCGGTGGCGGTTTAAGGGTTGCTGATCATTTCCCTGTTTGTAACAGAGCTTTGAGGTGTGCCTGTTATATATCCCCTGCAGTTGTTACTACCACAGGTACACATAAAAGGTTCCATGTGTTCATCTAAAAACAAGGCGTAATTGAGGGTTAGTTCTTCGCCTTTTTTTATTGTACGAAGGGCGTACACATTTAGCCCTTTGTATGCAGTATTAGCGTCACAGCTATGATTTTGCGGCGCCCACCCGGCCGGGTTTTCGTCCCACAGCAAAAATACTTCATTACTGATTGGGTAGGCGTATTTTTTGAAATTTTCTAATTCCTTAACATTCCAGTTCTTTGTTATATATGATTTTGTGGCTATACGTTGGGCTTTTTCCTCTCCTTTAAAGATCAGCTCATTTTCTTTTATCTCAGCGGTAGCATAAATACCAAATCCGGCAATGGCATTTCCCTGCATGCGGTATTTTTTCTGTTTTCTTTTGTGGCGTGCCATTCCTTCTGCAATGATCTTTTGTAAAAATGCCTGTTGGCCGGTACCGTCATTTTTTAAAATATAATCAGCAGACCCTTCATACCCATCGCTGTAAAAAACAGAACAGGTAAAATTGATCTCCAAAAAGAATAATTCTTTTTTATTATTCATCCTGAAATCGAGCCGGGCATAGCCAACGCCTCCAAATCCTTTAAAGATATTTCTTGCAGCATCTCTTAATTCATCAGATAAATTTTTATCCTCAACAGAAACGTTGCATTCGGGATGCAGTTCGGAGGTTTTTAATGCATAAGTTTTGAAAAACCGCCCTTTCGGAAAAATATATTCTACCGGATTGAAAACAGTGACTTTTTTATCATCATCCGCATTTGCCACCAACATCACAGTAAATTCTCTCCCTTCAATATATTCTTCTACCAGCAACGGTCCGTACTCTTCAATGATCTCTGTGGCTTTTTTATAAAGCTCCTCTTCATTGTCTACCAGTGAATATTCATCAATACCCAGGCTGTCACCGGCTTTTGCAGGCTTTACAAAAAGTGGGTAACGCAAGTGCCTGCATGCTTTTGGAATGTCGCTTAATGCTTCGATCAATGCATAAGCGGGTGTTGACACCCCTTCTGTATAAGCAACATACTTCATTAATTCTTTTGGCGGATCGTATAAAACGGATGAGGGGCCCGTAAACGGAAGGTTCAATAATTCAAGAAAATAAA
This sequence comes from Ferruginibacter sp., assembly GCA_031385805.1. Taxonomy (GTDB): domain Bacteria; phylum Bacteroidota; class Bacteroidia; order Chitinophagales; family Chitinophagaceae; genus Ferruginibacter. The sequence continues at coordinate 3,586 of JANNBU010000450.1, read as the reverse complement.
TAACATCTATAGAAGGAACCTCCCATTCCAGGTATCCTTCGCATAGGTTTACAAAGATGTCGTAATTTTTTTTGCTGAGTTGTTTGAGCTGATTGTATGTCGTGAGTTTGTTTAAGAAAACATGATCAACTTCTGCAGCAGGCAAAAGAGCGTATAAATTTCTTGGCGGATCATAATTTTTATAATCTACCGAGGTTGTTGAATAATCCGGTTGCAACACACAAACTTTCAAACCCGCCCCCCCCCCGCCCCCCGAAGGGGGAGCCTGGGCGGCTATATGATTTGAAGAATTGTGTAAGTTTTGCGACATTATAAAATGAGCACTATAATTTTTTATCAGGCCCTGGCATTATTGCCGGCACGAACATAAGAATGTTTTTTTATAGAAGCACGTACAAACGCATCATTTAAAATCTCAATAACAAGTTGGGAGAATCTTTTGCCGGAAAGGCGTAATATAGCCCCTATAGAAGTGTGGTTCTCATCTTCGCTGATGCCGCACTGTGCATTTATCTCCAGCACATATAGCTTTTTTGTAACTGCATCCATCCGAAGGTCAACCCTGGTATAACCCATTCCTTTGGTTGCAGAATAAGCATCCCAGCTTAATTTTTTAATGGGCTCAATAAGATCGGCAGGCGGCAACTGGTATTCATAAAAATTTTCTTCTCCCGGCATCGCCGATTCCTCTTCATAAATTTCCCAAAGCCGGTCAAAGGACAGAAATTTTTCTTTGTCGGGAAGCGAGGAGTGAAAAACCCTTTCCACAGGAGTATAAATAACAGCATTTTCGGGATCGTTATAGGAACCGCTGATAAAAGTTGTATACTCGGGACCGGTAATAAATTTTTCGGCAATGATACCATCGGCCGTTAAGTTCCATCCACGATATCCTGCAAACATCTGTTTTAATAATTGCAAAAGGTCTTTTTTATTTTCTACAACATTTTTGATTCCCACACCCATGCTTCCTCCCGACACGGCCGGCTTAACGATAACAGGGCGCCCTAACTTTTCAAAAACATTGTCACAATCTGCATTTACATCACGGATGGTTTCCCATGCCGCATTTGCAACATCAGCGTTGTCAAACGCTTCTTTCATGGGAATTTTAGAAGTAGTGATATTATAAAAATATTCATCTGCACCGGTATATATGATATCTTTTTCTTCAAGAAGCTTTAAAACCGATACGCCGGGAGTTCCATTCACCTCATCCCCATCACAAAGGTTTAAAACAACCGGGATCACTTTCCCATTCTCTTTCTCAGCCTCAATGTTTTCAATAACCTGCCGGTATGTGAGCATATTCACAGGTTGCCATAGCCAGTTCACGTTCAGTTCTGTAAAAACCCTTGAGTATTCTGCAATGCTTTGGGAAAAATCATAATAATAACCAATGTTATCATCTTCACTTTGCAGGTTAGGCGAGAGCACCCATACTTTTATTTTATGCGAGGATGCGCCTTTAAATAATGAATAGCGTTTTTTCATTGGAATAAAAAACTATAATTTATTTTGCAACTGTTGTTGTATGAAATCTGTAAGCCGGTATCTTTTTAATATTTCACCGGGAATATATTTAGCGCCTTTAATATTTTGCAGGCAGTCTTTGCTACCGCAATAGCAAATGAAAGGTTGCGCCATGTCTATTTCCGTAGAAGGATAGAAAAAACTAAATTCCTCATTCGGTTCAATGTCTTTCAGGGCAATAACTTCCATGGATGAAGTGTCAAAAAAAACATTGGGGTTACAACTATGGTTGATGTATTGCAGGAACACCGGCATCAGCGTAATGTGTTCGGAAACCCCACGCTGTACCGTTAGATAATTAGGAGAAGTATAAATTTCTCCCGCAGAGAATTTACTTAAAACATCACCCTTTTTAAAAGGGATCAATGCGTGTAAAGACTTTTGGTTTGTTACTGTGTTTTGCAGAATTTCAGCGAAGCCATGTTCGCTAACAATCTCTACCGAGTTGTTGGTAATTGCCTGGGTTATCATGCAGCTTTGAATGGATTAGAATGAAATGGTTTAATAAGCTTCTTTATTATTTTAGAAAGGTAAAAAGTATAACATATAAAATGCATAAAACTTATACTAAAGTTTTCAACATATAGAATTGTTTTGGGTATAATGTTAATCAATAACAACAAAGCTATCCGGGCAGCATTCGAATGATAAGTAACCCATCATAAATTTGTAATGATAAAAAATGCTTATAATACTTTAAAGAAACAGTTATGGATATTGAGAACAGCTACCTCAAAAGTGTAAAGAAACAGTTTAACCAATATAAATTAGTTGGTGAAAAAGCGATAAATCAGCTTGAAGCAGAACAATTGTTTGTTACACTGAATGCAAATACAAACAGCATTGCCGTTATTGTAAAGCATTTGCATGGTAACATGCTTTCCCGCTGGACAGATTTTTTAACGACAGACGGAGAAAAGCCGTGGCGAAAACGGGACGATGAGTTTGAGGATGACGGTATAGAAAAACCCCCGGTAATAAGGAATTGGGAAGAAGGATGGGCTTGTTTTTTTAAAGCGATTAATTCATTAACCGCAAGCCAGCTATTGGAAACCGTTTTTATTCGCGGGGAAGCACATACAGTTATGGATGCGATCAACAGGCAATTGGCTCATTATTCATACCATGTTGGCCAGATAGTATTTGCCGCTAAACAATTAAAAGAAGGGAATTGGGATAGTTTATCGATACCCAAGCGCAAAACCTGACTTTCATGCTAAGGAACAGCCTTTTTCGATTACTTCGGGAAAGCATCTCTTTGACTGGATAGTGAACTAAAATACGATCGTTTGGCTCAACGATACATTGATTATCACAGATTTTAGCTTTAACAATACTTTTGAAATACTAAATATTGTAATCTGTTCGTTTTTAAGTCATATAGATGGGACAAAACCCTTTCGTATGGCACAAAATTCTACACAACAGGAAGTATTATTAGTAACCGGCAGCGGGTTTGCCAACCGGCAATACCTTGAAAAGGACAATGCAGAAAATTCCAAGAACCTTTCACAGGAAGAAAAACTGAAAGAGGCTTGCTGGAATGGAATGCTGAAAGAGATCCTGCCCGAACTTTTCTTTATGACCTGGAATGCAAAATTATTTTTATGGCAGATGCGGGAAGCGCAACATTTCCTTGCATTGGAAATGGCAGAAGAGCCCGTTGACATAGATTATCATGCCTCAATAGACCCTTATTGTTTTATGGTGATACAGGGGTACAGTTAGTTTTAATGATCGCATTTCACCCTATATTAACTACAAACTAAAAGTCAAAAGCGTAAAGTTTTTGACTTTTTTGTTTTGTAAAGTCTGGGAAATATTTATGCCGACCTTTAAATACTTACATATTTGATTTTCAATACACATAGTTTACAGTTTACACTAAACTGTAAACTATTGCACACCGGGGAGCTGCTTATTCCAATAATTTCCCCATTTTTTATTTGTTTCCCCTTTGTATTTTGTGGCAGATTTATTAAAAGAAATAAAGTGTCTCAGAAAATTTAGTAACCTCACCCCAACCCCTCTCCAAAAGGAGAGGGAACTGGAA
>JANNBU010000408.1:0-27773 GCA_031385805.1 Ferruginibacter sp. | reverse complement strand
TCCGCAGAAGATTTTCCTTTGGTACAATCAAATTATAAAGCGAGCTATAAGTACTAAATTGAAATTCTACTTGTTGTATCAGCATCTTGTTAGATTTTTGAAGCAGATACAAAATACAAAAGGGGAGTAAAAAAACTTTCGTCTTTTTACTCCCCTTTGTTAATAAGTCTTAAATGACTTTTTCAGTGCCCTCGATATTTACCAGGGGGATTTTTTTGATTGATAAAGTTTACAGCTTTTTAGAAAGCTGTAAACTTTATCAATCAAAAGACTCATTGTTCAAATGCACTTTGGTCATATCGTAAAAGTGGTTCTGTAAATTATGAACACTTATTGCCTGCATGATATGCCTGGTTTCATCCCGGTACCATATTTCCATTCTTGAAAAATCACCTTCTTTTGGGATAAGTATTCGAAAAGCTCCTTTCAGGTATTTAATGCTTCCGTCTTCATTTACATGTTTATGGAACTTCAACTTCATCAACTCATCCTCATTCAGGGGTATAGAAATCAATTGGTTTGTCTCGTACCAAAACTCCTGGCCGGTATCAACACAAACCTGTTTTTCATCTCCATTTAGATTGGTTACTTCTCCCCTGTGGCTGTCGCCATCATTATCGGCAATTAAGTAATCACCTATTCTTAATTCCTGAAATTTTATCATAGCTGATCGTTTTTTTTGTTATAGCAATTTAAAACAAATTTTATTCAGAGTAAAAAATAGTTCATAGTTTATAGTTCATAGTTAAGACTATAAGTGTAGTTGGTACTTTAAAGTATCGCAGGCTACAACTATGAACTTGGATATCTACTCCTATGAACTTGGATATCTACTCCGCCCAACTCATCACATATCCCTGGTTCTCTATTTCCAAAGCAGTTTCGGTGAGTTGCAATGGCCTGAAAGTATCTACCATTACAGCCAGTTCTCTGGTTTCCTTGGCACCGATGCTCTTTTCTGCAAGTCCCGGGTGTGGTCCGTGAGGAATGCCCGCAGGGTGCAATGTGATCATGCCACGGGTAACATGCTTACGGCTCATAAAATCGCCATCCACATAATAAAGCAATTCATCGCTGTCAATATTACTGTGGTTATACGGTGCAGGAATAGCCAATGGATGATAATCAAATAACCTGGGAACAAACGAACAGACTACAAATGCATCTGTCTCAAAGGTCTGGTGTACCGGCGGGGGCTGGTGTACCCGCCCTGTTATAGGTTCGAAATCATGAATACTGAAAGCAAAAGGATAACAATACCCATCCCAACCAATTACATCGAAAGGGTGTGTGCCGTAATGAATACCATATAAAAAACCCTGCTTTTTTGTTTTGATAATGAAATCACCTTTCTCATCAAATGTTTGCAGGTTTTCCGGGCCACGTATATCTCTTTCACAATAAGGCGAATGTTCCATCAATTGCCCGTATTTACTCAGGTATCTTTTCGGATAACGTATGGGTGAATGCGATTCTACAATGAACAGGCGATTGTCGGCGGTATCAAAATGAATTTGATAAATACAGCCTCTTGGAATTACAAGGTAATCGCCGTATCCAAATTTCAATTCTCCATAACATGTTTTTAAAATACCACTGCCTTCATGAATAAAAATGATCTCATCAGAATCGGCATTTTTGTAAAAGTAATCTGTCATACTTTTTTGTGGAGCGGCCAGAACGATGTGGCAATCTTTGTTTACCAAAACTGCTTTACGACTTTGCAAAAAATCCGCTGTTGGTTTTACTTTAAAACCTTCGAGGCTACGGTGTTTCAGCATTTTTTCTTCTGCAATTTTCGGAGCTACATTGATGGGTTCATCGCAACTTACAATTAATGTAGGTGCATAAGTATGATACAACAATGAATAATCATTGGAAAAACCTTCGGTAGAAAAAAGCTGTTCTGCATACAAACTGCCATCGGGTTTGCGAAATTGTGTGTGCCGTTTATGGGGAATGGTTCCGGCTTTATGATAATGGGGCATAATTGAATGAATTAAAAATTAGTAATTAAGAATTAATAATTAAAATCATTCTTTTAGTATCCTTTGCACAGGGCGAGCATGAGGAAATAATATTTCCAGTTGCGTTTGTCGATATAATATGTAAAATTCCTGAAAAATGGCATCGTTATAAATTGCGATAAAGTATCTTCAATTCAAATTTACTATTTTAATTCGATTAAATTTTGACAAGGATCGGGCTCATATCAGATACACATGGATTCCTCGATGAAACTGTTTTTGAACATTTTAAGAATTGTGATGAGATTTGGCATGCAGGGGATTTTGGTAATATTGAAATTGCAAATCAGCTTATTAAAGGTCTGACGCCGCGTCTGACCTTTAATAAGTTGAACGCCTCTGAAAAAGGTCAGACAGGGCGTCAGACCTTTTTCAGAGGCGTTTATGGAAATATCGATGGGAATGATATCAGGGGCATTTACCCTGAGAAATTACATTTTACCTGCGAAAAAGTAAATGTTTTCATGCAACATATTGGTGGCTATCCCAGCCGATATGCCCCGGGTGTAAAAAATGAAATTATAGAACATCAGTCGAAACTTTTTATCAGTGGCCATTCCCATATTCTAAAGATCATGTACGATGATAAACTGAATTGCCTGCACATGAATCCCGGTGCCGCGGGGAAACAGGGATGGCAGAAAGTGAGAACTGTTATTCGGTTTGTGATCGATGGAAGTGAAATGAAGGATTGTGAAGTGATAGAACTTTAAAACCAGTTCATAGTTTATAGTTCATAGTTAAGGCTTCAATAGTTGAAAGTACTTTAAGCTTTAGAGAGTTTACAAACTATGAACTATAAACTATGAACTTGCTTCTTACTCCACCCAATCCGCAATAAAAACATTCGTATCTCTTGTACCGCCATTATTACGATTGCTGCTGAAAACAATTTTCTTACTATCGGGACTGAACATGGGAAATGCATCAAAGCCTTTATCTCTTGAGATCTTCTGAACATTACTTCCATCTAAATTGGCTAAGTACATATTAAAAGGGAATCCTCTTTTATATTCATGGTTACTGCAAAAAATAAAATGCTTTCCATCTGGTGTGAAATTAGGAGCCCAGTTTGCCTGTGCCAGGTTGGTAACCTGTTTGGCATTACTTCCATCAGCATTTGCGATCCATACTTCCATGTGTGTGGGCGCTACCAGGTTTTCTGCAATCAGTTCTTTGTATTCTTTTATTTCTGCTGCTGTTTCAGGACGTGATGCCCTCCAGATAATTTTTTTACCATCGGGGCTGAACCAGGCACCGCCATCATAACCCAATGTATTGGTAATTTGTTTTACATGCTTGCCATTCATGTCCATGGTATACAGGTCAAGGTCTCCATTTCGCATGGATGTAAATAATATCTTATTTCCCTTAGGAGAAATAGTTGCTTCAGCATCATATCCCTCTGTGCGGGTTAAACGCTTTACGATATGGCCATTTGTATCTGCTTTAAAAATATCAAAGTCTTTATACACAGCCCAGATATACTTATTGCCGTATTTACTCCTGTCGGGTGCCGGCGGACAATCCTTGTTTCCCAAATGAGTTGAACCATACAGGATATGTTTACCATCCGGAAAAAAGTAAGAACAGGTTGTGCGGCCGGTTCCTGTACTGACTAATTTAGGTTCAAATTTTTCACCCGGGTTTACGGGAACTTTTCCCATCCAAATCTGGTCACAGGCTATTCCTTCTTTGGAATTTGATTTCTGGAAAACGATGTACTTCCCATCAAAACTAAAATAGGCTTCTGCATTATCGCCACCAAAGGTTAGTTGTTGAACATTTTTAAAATGTGTTTCTCCCGGAAAATGTATTGTGTCAGCAGGAACAGCCGTAATATTAATTAAACTATTCTTACTAAAGGCAGCAGTAACAAGTATAGCCAGTATGCCGGATAAAAAAAGAAGGTATTTCATCTATGCTATTTTAATTCCGGCAAAGATAATATTGCAGGAAGCTTTAATTGTCAAAATATTGTCAGGCTTCTATGATCTAAGCATTATTTTTGTAACTGAAATTTAGATAATGAAAAGAACGGTTTTTTGTATATTGATTTTTCTTTCTGCCTGTAACAACAATGCCGGTGAAGATAACAAGGTTGATCCTGTTACTCCGAAGGTTAATGAAGAAAAAAGGCTGAAAGATGCCATTGCCCGTTATCCTGATTCCTTATTACTGAAAGAAGAACTTATTGAGTATTATAGTGACAATGATAATTATGCAAGTGCCTTTAACGAAATAGATGCTGTTTTAGCAAAAGATAGCACCAATGCCCGGTTCTGGAACATCAATGCCGTCCTTCACTTTAAAAAAAAAGATACTTTAAACGCGATCAGCAGCCTAGAGAAAGCCGTATTATATTTCCCCGATGAGCATTATATTTTTTCACTAGGATCTACTTATGCACAGGTAAAAAAACCGAGGGCGATCCAGATGGCAGATGCATTGCTTGGCGGTTATAAAGGCAAAGCAGACAAAGAAGCATTTTATATAAAAGGGTTGTATTATTCTTTTACCAATGAAAAACAAAAGGCGATCGGTTTCTTTGATAAATGTCTTGCATTGAATTATACTTATATGGATGCGTACCGGGAAAAAGCCATTGCGTTATATGATCTGGGGAAATATGAAGAAGCCTTTGCCGTACTGGATAAAGCCATTACATTGCAGAATAATTTTGATGAAGGATATTATTACAGTGGAAAATGTCTTGAAAAATTAAATCGCATACCTGAGGCAATACAATCCTATCAGAATGCGCTTGTATACGATCCGGATTATGGCGAGGCGAAAGAGGCGTTGAGGAGGCTAGTGGGGAGTGGCAAGTAGTAGAAGAAATACGCAAGTTCATAGTTCTTAGTTCATAGTTAAGACTTCAATATTTTGAATGATCTCCGAAAACTATAGCTCAACTATGAACTAAGAACTATAAACTATGAACTTCAAACTTTAAACTATGGCACTAATAGCACCCTCTCTTTTATCCTCCGATTTTTTAAACCTGCAACGCGACTGCGATATGCTTAATAAAAGCAAAGCAGATTGGTTTCACTTAGATGTTATGGATGGCAGGTTTGTTCCCAATATCAGTTTTGGCCCGATGATCATTGAATTCATCCGCAAAACAACAACCAAATGCTGTGATGTACATTTAATGATAGAAGAACCCGAAAAATTTGCAGAGGCTTTTAAAAAAGCAGGCGCAGATAATCTTACGGTTCACATTGAAGCATGCAGGCATCTTCACCGCAACATACAGCAAATTAAAGGCCTTGGTATGAAAGCGGGCGTTGCCATTAACCCACATACACCCGTAGACGCACTGAAAGACATCTTAGCTGATATTGACCTCGTATGTATGATGAGTGTTAACCCAGGCTTCGGCGGGCAATCCTTTATTCCACATACGATCAATAAAATAAAGCAATTGAAAGAAATGATCAGTGAACGTTCACTGAATGTAAAAATAGAAATTGACGGTGGTGTAACGCTTGAAAATGCAAAATCAATCATTGACGCAGGTGCAGATGTACTGGTGGCTGGGAATACAGTATTTAAATCGAAAGACCCGGTTGCTATGATTGAGGCATTGAAGAATCTATAACGGTCAGACGAGGACGTCAGACCGTTAAAGCGAATCTATCTGCTTTTCCATCTGTTTCAAAACAGCTACATTTAGTTTTAACCAGTTATATTCTTTTTTAGGCCAGTTATATTTATGGCTTAAAAGTTTACCGGCAAGTTTATATGCCTTCATCGCCTGTTCTTTGTTGTAAAAAGAATTTTTCCATTTGTCCTGCAATTCATTTTCCTTTTGCAGGTAGATACCTCCGCCATACCATTTAAAACAGGAAGGCAAACCTGTAAATGATACCACATCTGAATGGGCATTTATCTTTTGATAATAAAACATTACAAAGAAGTGAATACAATTTTTTAAACGGTCTTTTATTTGCTCATCTGATTCAGATTTGGCGGGTTTAAAACGCCAGGTATTGTTGCTGATATAGAAAGGATCATCTTTTGGATTTGCATACCTGATCGCTTCTGAACTAAGATCAATGATAACTTTTTTATTTCTTTCCATGTGTGAGAGTTTCATTTCATAAGGAGCCAGGTAAGCAAGTTGCCATGATTCTGTTTCTCCATTACTAAGGGAGAAATCAATATTGATTGGTTTTACTTTGTCATTTATGCTCCAGCTGCCTTCCTTCATATTTCCCCGCTGGTCTTTTACCATCGTACCGTCACTAAAAAGACAATAACCCCGGTAAACCAATTCAATATTTGATGAAGGATCGGTATCAACTGCATCAGCAACATCTTCCTTATAATCCCATGCCTGGCAAATAATATCTTTCATACTACCCGATTCATTCAGGTTTTCAAGGCCCTTGTCAGCAAAATCAATTGGTTTGCTATCTTTGGAACCAGTTGATCCATTCTTGTTGTTTTTATTATCAGAACATCCGTTGATAAGAATGATCAGGAAGAACAGGCTTGTAAAATATGCTTTCAAAAAATGTATTTCTCTCAAAAGTAAAAAGAAATGATTTATAAACCCTGTTGTTTGAGTACTTACCCGGTTTGTCCTTCCGACGAAAGAGGAATCTCATGAGAGATGCTTTCCCGAAATGATCGGGACAGGCTGTTCCCTGCCTACCGGCAGGCAGGCTCAGCATGACAAAATACTGATACACTACTTTGTTTGTAACGCATAAAAATATTTATCTTCATTGTATGAGACTGCTTACTGCTTTTTTATGTTGCCTGATTAGCCTGACTGTAACCGCACAGAATAAATCTGCCACCATAACCGGGTTGATACTTGATGAGAATGAAAATGCATTAAGCAATGTTACGTTGACCATACTTGGCAAAAATTCAGGAATCGTATCAAGTGACAGCGGTACATTCAGTATTCGGGTTACAGCAGAAAAGTCGTTGGCCCTAACATTCAGCCACACAGGTTTTTTACCAGTGCAAAAGAATTTTTACCTAAGTCCCGGTGAAACAGAAAAAATTACCATCCGCATGACCCGTACCGGTAAAACTTTAGATGCAGTAGTAATTTCAGATGAGCGTGACCGCAGGGAAAACAGCCTTGTAAAAATAAACCCGAAAAATGCCATTACACTTCCAAGTACAACCGGTGGCGTGGAAGCATTGATAAAAACATTGGTGGGCAGCAATAATGAACTTACTTCCCAATACAATGTACGTGGCGGTAATTATGATGAGAACCTTGTTTATATAAATGATTTTGAAATATACAGGCCTTATCTTGTAAGCAGCGGGCAACAGGAAGGGCTTAGCCTGATAAATCCTGAGCTTACCAAAAATGTAAATTTCTATACCGGTGGATTTCAATCGAAATATGGCGATAAGATGAGCAGTGTATTAGATATCCAATATAAAAAAACAGGAACCTTTGGAGGCAGTGCTTATATCAGTTTATTAGAACAGGGTTTTCACTTAGAAGGCTCCGCAAAAAAAAATGCGATTACTTATCTTGTTGGTGTAAGAAATAAAAGCAACCGCAATCTCCTTAGCAATCAACCAACACAGGGAGCTTATATTCCATCTGCATCAGATATCCAGGGATATATAACTTACCGGTTGAGTTCAAAGATTCAATTGGAATTGCTGGGTATATTATCAGCATCAAGATTTACCTATTATCCCGAATCAGTTAAAAAAACGACTTCGGTTTTCTCTCCTTTATTTAGTGCCAACCTTGGATTGGATACTTATTTTGAAGGTCAGGAAAAAGACAAATATACTACCAGCATGATCGGCGCATCACTTATTCATTCGCCGAATAAAAGCCTGAAACTAAAGTGGATGTTTAGCCGCTTTAAAGATGATGAGAAAGAGAATTATGATATTGGGGGCGCCTACCTTTTTGGCGACAGGGATTTTGATAAGACCAGCAGCACATTCGGCCAGATCGTTAACCCGCTGGGTGCAGGCTATTACCAGAATTATGCACGCAATGAATTGAACATTGAAGTATGGAATGCAAGTCATAAAGGAAGTCTTGATAAGGGAAGGCATTTTATTCAATGGGGTAACAGCATTGAACAAACGAAGATTAGTGATAAACTGAAACAATGGGAATACCAGGATTCTGCGGGTTATTCATTACCGCACAATCCTGCAAACCTGCTATTGTTCAATTCACTGAACAGTACAGCACATTTAACGATACAAAAATACAGCGGTTATATACAGGACAATATTCATTTCTTAAAAACAAAAAATGATATAACCATACAGGTTGGGGTTCGTTATAATTACAATAGCCTGAATAAAGAATTCCTTATCAGTCCAAGGTTGCAGGCTAGCTGGAAACCGAAATGGAAAAATGATGTTGTTTTTAAAGCCGCAACAGGAATTTACAACCAGCCGCCATTTTACCGGGAGCTAAGAAAATATGACGGCAACCTTAACACAGCTATCAAATCACAAAAAAGTTTACAGGTTGTTGCCGGCATGGATTATAATTTTAAAGGATTTGGCAACAGGCCTTTCAGGTTAACAACGGAAGCCTATTATAAATCCATGAGAGATGTTGTTCCTTATGATATTGATAATGTAAAAATAAAATACCTGGGAAATAATAACGCCAAAGCTTATGCTACCGGCCTGGAGTTAAGGCTTTTTGGTGAGCTGGTGAAAGACGCCGAAAGCTGGTTAAGTATCAGCTTTATGCGTAGTAAGGAAAATTTAGATGATGATCATTATTACCAGTATTTAAATGCTGCAGGTGAAGTTATTAACGCAGGATCAGCAGACCAGGTTGTTGTTGACAGTATAAACAATGATGTTGGCTGGTTGCGCAGGCCAACAGACAGGCTCATTACTGTTGGTTTATACCTTGAAGATTATTTATCTACCAATAAAAATTTCAAAGTGCATCTGAACCTGTTGTACGGAAGCAATATGTCGTACAATATTCCAAACAGTGTGCGTTACCGCAATGCATTGATCATTGATCCTTATATCAGGGTTGATATGGGTTTCAGTGCATTGTTGCTGAGTGAAAAATCATTGAGAAGAAGTCATAGCCCGTTCAGGGGTTTTGATAATATCTGGGCGAGCCTGGAAGTCTTTAACCTGATAAACCGGGCCAATACCATCTCTTTTCAATTGATAAAGGATTTTTCAAATGCAGTGTATGCGATTCCTAACAGGCTTACTCCGAGGCTTGTAAACTTTAAATTGGTTGCAAGGTTTTAATTTGTCATTGCGTGGAGTTGCGAGGTACGAAGCAAAGCAATCTTCTCATAACAGGCAGATTGCTTCACTGCGTTCGCAATGACGAATATGATATAAAACTCAACCATTTAAGTTTAGTTAATGTTTTTCTCCATACAATTCTTTTAACTTTTCCACGAAATAATTGCCAATGTGTATAATTAAATTCGTGTTGAATACGTTATGTATAATAATTTGGCAATGATGATCAATAAGTGCAACACCTAACAATTTTCATTTTAACCCCAACCTGCTTTTTTTTGAAAGAGAAAAAAGTATTAAAACTGAAACGCATTGACAGACACAATTATTAACCTTGAAACCGTAAGCCCGATCGAATTTTTTGGTGTTAACAACGGTAAGCTTGACATTCTGAAAAAGAAATTCCCCCTGTTAAAAATTTAAAGTCGTGGCACGCAGATAAAATTAAGCGGAGCCCCGGAACAAATCGAAGAAGCAAAAGAAAAAATTGAACTACTTGTTCAATACCTTGAACGCAATGGTCACATGAGTGAAAATTACTTTGATCAGATCCTTGGGGGAGATGATGAAAAAGTAATTGACAATTTCATGGACCGCAATCCCAATGATGTATTGGTATTTGGACCAAATGGTAAAACAGTGCGTGCCCGTACTGCCAACCAGAAAGTAATGGTAACAGCCTGTGATAAAAACGACATTGTATTCGCTATCGGCCCCGCAGGTACCGGTAAAACCTATACTGCCGTGGCTTTGGCAGTAAGGGCATTGAAAAATAAAACAGTTAAAAAAATTATTTTAACCAGGCCAGCTGTTGAGGCAGGAGAAAGCCTTGGTTTTTTACCCGGCGATCTGAAGGAAAAAATTGATCCATACCTGAGGCCATTGTATGATGCGCTGGATGATATGATTCCTGCAGATAAACTGGGTTATTATATGAGTACAAGAACGATCGAGATCGCACCACTTGCTTATATGAGAGGCCGTACACTTGATAATGCATTCATCATTTTGGATGAAGCACAAAATACCAACGACCTCCAGATCAAAATGTTCCTTACCCGTATTGGCCCGAATGCAAAAGCCATTATCACAGGTGATCCTACACAGATAGATCTGCCAAAGAATCAACAAAGCGGTTTGTTCAAAGCAGCCAGGATCTTAAAGAATATTGAAGGCATTTCCTATGTAGAACTGGATGAAGAAGATGTTGTTCGTCACAAATTAGTTAAAGCAATTATCAAAGCTTACAACAAAGACGACGAAAGACAAATGATTGACGGGCAAAAAAAGTAGTGTCCAATACCAATGAATAAATTTACTAACACAACAATAAGGTGGCTATCGGGCTGCCTTATTTTTTTTTCGGTTGCCTGCAAAAATAAAAATTCTTATAAAACTTATGTTCCTACAAAACAAGATTCATTATTACAGGATGCGATCATTAAACGGGCTTATACTCAAATAACCGGAATAAAAAGATCCATTCAAAACGGAGACCTGGTAACACGTACCGGAAATGATTTTACCAGCCAGAGTCTACGCAGCCTGAATCAAAGGGATAAAACATATTCACATTGTGGCATTGCAAGTATTGAACATGACAGTATTTTTGTTTACCATGCCCTTGGAGGTGATTTTAATCCCGATCAAAAAATAAGAAGAGATGCCATGGAAGATTTTGCAGAACCTTACAGTAATAAAGGCATTGGTATATTCAGGTTCGAGGTTGCAGACAGCATAAAGCAAAATTTTGTTTTAGTGGCTAAAGAGTTTTTTCGCAATGGGATCATGTTTGATATGGATTTTGACCTGAAAACAGATGACCGTATGTACTGCACAGAATTTGTGTATAAAAGTTTTATCAAAGCAAGCGGGAATAAATTAGTTTTTAATCGCAGTCATATAAAGCTGTTTGAATTTATTGGTGTAGATGATATTTTTTTGCATCCTCAGTGTAAATTAAAGGCACAACTTGTATATAAATAAACCCGTTTAATACTACGCCTTCGACAAGCTCAGGCTGACAGCTTCCTGCCTTAGGAGTGAAGCCTACTTTATTAACAAGCATGTCATAAATAAAATAAGGGTTTTAGTAATAAATTTTTACATTTGGGGCTAAAACCAAAAAACGAGTTATGAAAAAAATCCTTTTAGCGATTGTAATGTTATCAGCAGTATCGTTCTACAGTTGTAATTCTGGCGGTGGAGACCCAAAAGCCGTATTAGGCCAGTTCTTTACTGCACTTTCTAAAAATGATATTGAAGGGGCACGTAAACTTGCTACAAAAGACAGCAAATCAATGATCGATATGATGGAAATGGGCATGAAAATGGGCAAGGACAAGAGTGAATCAGACAAATTCAAACCGGATAACATGGAGATCGGTGAAGCCAAGATAGATGGTGATAAGGCTATTATTTCTGTAAAGGAAAAAACCAGCGGAGAAACGCTGAATTATAATCTGAAAAAAGAAGACGGTGGCTGGAAAGTAGCATTTGATAAAGCTTCTGTAATGAGTATGGGTATGGAAAAAATGAATGAGAAAGGGATCAACCCATCAGATAGCATTGATGCTGCCATGGACAAACTCAAAGATATTAATATGGATTCTTTGAAAGATAAAATGAAAGAAGGAATGCAGGCACTTGATACTTTGAAAAATGTAATGAAAGATAAATAATGGAACTCATTAATAAAAAAGCACTCTTAACCGGGTGCTTTTTTTGTTTAACTTTAAATTATGCTAAAAAATATACTGGCGCTCATAGTTTCCATCAGCATCCTTTATTCATGTAACAATGAAAAGAAAGAAAGGCCCGCTACTGCTTTGGATACCGGCCGGGAATTTATCAGGGCGAGCCTTGACGGTGATTTTGAGACAACCCAACAATTACTTTTAAAAGACACCCAGAACCTCCAGTTATTTGAATCATATAAGATGTTATACGAAAGGATGCCGGCAGACAAGAAAAAAAAATACAAATCAGCATCTTATGAAATAAATAAATACTTAGACCTGGATGATTCTACAACCATCATCAATTATTCAAATTCATACATGAATAAACCGATGGAAATAAAAGTCGTACGGCATGATAAAGAATGGAGCATTGACTTTAAATATATTTCCTCGGGTAACCTCCCAATTGACTGATCATGTTTAAAAACTTTTTATTGGTTGGGCTGGGTGGTTGTATCGGTAGTATGATGCGTTATGCCACCTGGTATTTTTTCAGGTCAACAACTTTTCCTGCTGCCACATTGCTTGTAAATATTGCAGGAAGCCTTGTTATTGGAATTGTTATTGGACTTAGTATAAAGGATGTAGATTTTTCACAAGGCTGGAAATTATTTCTTGCAACCGGTATCTGTGGTGGTTTCACCACTTTTTCTGCTTTTAGTATTGAGAATTTACAAATGCTTCAAAATAGCAAATACTTTTTATCATTAGCATACATTTGTTCGAGTATCATTTTTGGAATTGCTGCCGCATGGCTTGGCTTTAAATTAGTGACCAACTAAATAAATAATTATGTATGTACTGCATCCCTGGCATGGGGCCGGTTATGGAGATAAATCACCGGCTGTTGTAAATGGCTTAATAGAAATATCGCAGGGCAGCCGCTGCAAATATGAAATAGATAAAAAGACCGGCCTGCTAAAACTCGACCGGGTAGTTTATTCATCTTTTCATTACCCGGTAAACTACGGTTTTATTCCTCAAACATTGGGAGAAGATGGCGATCCGCTTGACATCCTTGTTATGTGTAGTGAAAGCATACAGCCACTTTGCCTGGTAGAAGCTACCGTTATTGGCAATATGCAGATGATCGATAGTGGCGAAAAAGATGATAAGATCATTGCAGTGGCTTCAAAAGATCCTTCTGTTAATCACATAACAAATATCAATGAACTGCCTGCGCATTTCTTTGCTGTTCTGAAAAACTTTTTTGAACAATACAAAGTGCTCGAAAATAAAAAAGTTGAGATCGATGATTTCCAGGATAAAGAAACAGCTTATAAAGTAATTGAAGGAGCTATTGCATATTATAAAACAAAATTCCCTGTTAAGCATGCTTAAACAAAATAATAATATGGACATACAAACAATTCTTATACTGATGCTGGTAGGCATTGCCGCAGGTATGCTCAGCGGGCTGGTTGGTGTTGGTGGAGGAATCGTGATCGTGCCAGCACTTGTACTCATCCTGGGATTTTCCCAGAAAATGGCCATGGGTACATCACTGGGAATACTATTACTTCCTGTGGGAATACTCGGTGTTTTTCAGTATTACAAACAAGGATATGTAGATGTAAGGGTTGTACTGATCATATCTTTTGCATTCCTGTTTGGCAGTTATTTTGGAAGTAAGATAGCTTTGAGCCTTCCGCAGGAAACCATTAAAAAGATATTTGCAGTATTTATGATCATCATTGCCATAAAACTTCTTTTTTTTGATAAGAAGAAAACTACTGAAATACAAAATACACAAACAATAGCAGGAGGAACAGGCCACGGCGAGTGAAGTATCAATAATGAGATGCTTCGTTCCCTGCCTACCGGCAGGCAGGCTCAGCATTACAAATCAACCTGAGATGCTACTGTAAATAAATTATGGAAATTGTCCTTGGTTACATCTAAAGAAATAAACCAGTCATTGATCGTATTATTTTGAACCCACGCAATCACGACCATATTGATGATAAAGAATTATTGCAACATTTTTATAATGATGGTAATAATGAATGGCTGGGTATCCTTCTCCCCCGTTATACGATGCTTCTCTTTGGTGTTTGCATGAAATATTTGAAGAATGAAGAAGAAGCAAAGGATGCAGTTCAGCAGGTTTTTTTAAAAGTGATCAATGAACTCCAAAAATACAGGGTAGAATATATTAAGAGCTGGCTATACATGGTAGCAAAGAATCATTGCCTGATGAAACTCAGGGACAAAGGGAAAAGCACGTATGAAATAAATGAAAATGTACTGGCAGCACCACATGAAAGCCAGGATATAAAAGAAATTGAAGAAAAAGATAAGGCACTGGACCAGATGGCACAGGCGCTCAAAGAACTAAATAAAGAGCAACAGCTTTGTGTAACTTTGTTTTACCTTGAAAAGAAAAGTTACCAGCAAGTTGCCGATCAAACAGGATATAGCCTGATGCAGGTAAAGAGTCATATACAAAATGGCAAACGGAATTTAAAATTACAATTGGAAAGATTGCAGCAAAATGAGCGATGATCTGAAAGACATATTATCCAACGGGAACAAAGATATTGAGCAGGAAAAACTGCTTCAGTATCTCAATCGCAACATGACCGATGCGGAGCAGCATGATTTTGAAAAACAATTGAATGATGATGAATTTATGAATGATGCTGTGGAAGGGTTGCAGGCTTTAGAGAATAAAAATAAGATCGAAGGGCTGGTACAACAAATGAATGCAGACCTTAAGAAACAACTTGAAAAAAAGAAGAAAAGAAAACAAAAAAGAAAACTTGCCGAACAACCCTGGACCTATTACAGCATTGTACTGGTGCTTTTATTAATTATCATAACTTACCTGGTAATAAAAAAAATGGGATAAATCAGGCGCAGGCCTGGCGTTGCACCAATGCGATCATCGGTTGTTGGGAAGTAACGGTTGCGGTATGGTTAATTTGTGGCATGATATGAATGATCTCACCTTCCCTGTATGATCGCTTTACCCCATCAAAATCCATGATACAACTTCCTTTAATCACATAGAGATACTCTATAAAATTGTCATGCATTTCTGTTTCGTGTCCGGTTTTGGCGTGAACTATAAAATTTGTCACTTGTTCTGTAGAAGTTAATTCTGTAATGTATAAATTTTCAAAATCTTCTGTTGGAACTGTAATTTCTTTAGCGGCTACCCATGATGCAAGAATGACCGGATCTGTATCCTCATTTATTAAGGGTGCATACGCAGTATCTGACTTAGCCATTTGAGTATATAAAGACAGCATCACCCGGATCTTTACAGATGGCGACGGTTTTACTTTGTTTGACAGTATAAATTCTTCCAGGGAAACCCTGATCTTTTCAATTTCCTTTTTGATTGCCGGATAGGTTTCTGCATACTTTTCAATCATTGTTTTTTCTGCTTCGGAACAAAATCCAAGACAATAATTTTCCAAAGCCCCTGATGATATGTACGCATCAATATCCATGAGCGCAAATGTACAGGTTTTTAAAAAATCATTTGGGGCAAATAAAAAACCGGCTTATACAAATAAGCCGGTTATACTATCATTTAAAACCAGATTAAGGCTTTTTCTTATCCATCATTTTATCAGCGCCTTCTTTCATTTTGTCGGCACCTTCTTTCATTTTATCTGCAGCTTTGTCCATCATTTTGTGTGCAGTATCCATCATCTTATCTGCAGCCTTATCCATCATTTTACCTGTATCAGCCATCATTTTTGTAGCTGTGTCAGCCATAGCTTTAGCTTCATCAGCCATTTTATTGGCATCATTTATCAATGAATCTGCTGTACCGGTTGTTTCGTCTTTTTTTTCTCCATCATTACAAGCTGCGAATGATGCTGCGATTAAAGCAATAGCAAGAAATTTTTTCATTTTATTTTTTTTTGGTTTTAATAATCCGGCGCAAAATTAATAGCATTTTTTAATTATACAAGTATTTTAGTATAAATTCTTTTGCACAGCTGTATAACCCTATTTTTTTCGAAAAAACAGCCTGATGGGTACTCCACTAAAGTCGAAATGCTCCCTTAACTGGTTTTCTAAGTAATTTCTATACGGTGTTTTAATGTCATCGGGGTAGTTGCAAAAAAATGCAAAACTGGGTGTGTGAGTAGGTAGTTGAGTAACATATTTAATTTTTACAGCATTACCCCTTACAACCGGGGGGTGATAGCTTTCCACAGCTTTTAGCATTACATCATTTAGTTTTGACGTAGGTACTTTGCGATGCTTATTCTCAAATACCTGCAGGGCGGCTTCGATGCTTTTAAAGATCCTTTGCTTTTCCGTAACCGAAATGAACAGGATGGGTACATCGGAAAAAGGTGCAAACCTTTTTTTCAGATCTTTTTCATAATCACGGGCCGTATTGGTTTCTTTATCTGCCAGATCCCATTTATTTACAAGCACCACAATGCCCTTACCTTTTTTTACTGCCAATGCAAAAATAGAAAGGTCCTGGGCTGTTATCCCTTTCCCAGCATCCAGCAACAACAGACATATATCTGCTTCATCCATCGCTTTTATTGCACGGATCACGGAATAGAACTCCAGGTCTTCATGAACTTTTGTTTTACGGCGAATACCCGCTGTATCGATCAGTACAAATTCCTTATTGAATAAATTATAATGAGTATGAATGGTATCCCGGGTGGTACCGGCTATATCACTTACAATAGTTCGTTCTTTTCCGATCAATGCATTGAGTAAGGAAGACTTACCCACATTTGGCTGGCCGATGATGGCGAATTTTGGAACTTCATCTAATGCAGCATTTTCATCAACATTGTCAGCAGGGATCAATGCCACCAGTGCATCTAATAATTCTCCCGTACCACTGCCACTGATGGAAGAAAGAAAGAAAATATTTTCAAATCCAAGACTATAAAACTCACTTGCTTCTAATAAACGATTATGATTATCTACTTTATTGACCACTAAAAAAACCGGTTTGGTACTTTTGCGAAGCATGTCGGCCATTGCTTCATCTAAGTTACTGATACCTGTAGCCGCATCAACCATGAATATGATGGCATGGGCTTCATCAATAGCTATATGAACCTGTTTACGTATCTCTCTTTCAAATACATCCTGGCTTTGCGGAACAAAACCCCCTGTATCAATTACATTGAATGATTTTCCCACCCACTCTGCCACACCATATTGCCGATCCCTCGTTACGCCACTTACATCATCTACGATTGCCTTGCGCTGTTCAAGCAAGCGATTGAAAAAAGTACTTTTGCCAACATTTGGCCTTCCTGTTATTGCTACTGTGAAACTCATACCCCTGTCCCCTAAAGGGGAACTTGATTTAGTGTTTATAATAACCTCGTTGTTTTAAACGATACGAAGTTTATTTTTTTTACTTACTTAATCAATCATTTAACTGCAAAAAAAATGATTGCCATTCAATTAAAAAGCTACCGGCTCCACCTTTAGGGGGCGGAGGGGGTTTTTAATACCCATATTCCTTCAAATGCGTCTCATTATCCCTCCACTTTGGCCGCACTTTTACATACAATTCTAAAAAAACTTTGCTTCCTAAAAATTCCTCTATATCTTTTCTTGCCAAAGTTCCTAACTGTTTTATCATTTTCCCAGCTTCGCCTAAAATGATTCCTTTCTGTGTATCCCGTTGTACAATGATGTCTGCTGTTATTTTTATCAATGTTGTTTTTTCTTTGAACTCCTGTACTAATACGGCAGTATGATAGGGCAATTCCTCCTGGAACAACTGGAATATCTTTTCCCGTATCAGTTCACTTACAAAGAATTTAGTAGGCATATCACTCAGGTCATCTCCTTCATAGAAAGGATGGCCTTCGGGCAGGTAATGAAGTATACGCTCCAATAACAAATCCAATCCCTTATTCCTGAGTGCTGAAATAACAATTACTTCTTTGCAATATGCCTGTTGTTCATAAAAAGCCATTGCTGCCTCCAGTGTTTTTTCATCCTTTACTGCATCTGATTTATTTAAGATCAGTAATGCAGGTGCTTTCAACCGAAGCGCTGAAAAAATCTCATGGCTTTCTTTTACATCTTCTCTTGCGTCTGCGATCAATAAACCGAGGTCAGCATCTTCGAGACTTCCCTTTACTGCCTGCATCATTTTTTCATGCAGTTTGTATTTAGGTTCAATGATGCCGGGTGTATCTGAAAATATCACCTGGTAAAGCTCGTTTGTAAGTATTGCCTTTATCCTGTGCCGGGTGGTTTGAACTTTATGGGATACAATGGCCATCTTCTCCCCCATTAAAGCATTCAGTAAAGTACTTTTACCGGCATTTGGTTTACCGAATATATTTACAAAACCAACTTTCATACATGTCTTTGTTAAAACAGCTAACGGGTTGACCATCGCAACAAGCTGGAAAGAATGGAGGAGATAATCAATTCATTAGCAACAAACCTGCTAAGAAAAAAAGGCTCTCACGAGCCTTCAATTAGTTGCGAAGAGAAGGATCGAACTTCTGACCTTCGGGTTATGAGCCCGACGAGCTACCGCTGCTCTACTTCGCGGTGCAAAAATAAGAGATTATGCCGTTGCAGCCAAAATTAATATTTTAGTTGTTCAATTAAAATCATAATGAAACAATTCTGTACGGTATTGATCAGCGTTATATTGGTTTTTACAGCATGTAAAAGTTCTGTTAAAGAGCGAACCGATGAAATTTACAGCAGGCACCTGCAACGGCATGTAAAACTCAGTATCATTTCCACCCCCATGCCTGCAGATAAATCTGATATGAATTTATTGCTGTTAAATGATGGCCAGGACATTGATCAACTGCGTATAAAAATTATTGTAGACAGCCTGTATAGTAAAAAAATGATCCAGCCTTTGATCGTTGTAGGTATCCATGCAGGTAATCGCATGCAGGAATATGGTGTTGCTGATTTACCCGATCACAAGAACCAGGGAACCAAGGCTGCAAAATATTCCGCTTTCATTGACGATGAATTGTATGCATTTGTGAAAAAGAAAGCGGGTGTCAGAAAATTCAGGACGGTTGTAATAACAGGTTGCTCACTGGGAGGATTAGCTGCATTTGATATTGCATGGGACCATGCAGACAAGATCGATAAAGTGGGAATTTTTTCCGGTTCATTCTGGTGGCGGAATAAAGATGCAATCGCAGCAGATTATTCAGATGATAAAAACAGGATCATGATAAACAAGATCCGTTCTTCAAGAAAAAAACCGCATTTGCAATATTGGTTCTATGCCGGCGGTAAAGAAGAAACCGGTGACAGGGACAAGGATAGTATCATTGATGTGATAGATGATACCAAAGATCTAATTGAACTTATCAAAAACAAAAATGTATGCAGTCCGGATGATATTATTTATACAGAAGACAGAAACGGCATACACGGACAGGAATCCTGGAGCCATCATTTACCATCGTTTCTTATATGGGCGTTTGGGAGAAGATAGAAACTTTTTTTTAAAACATTTGTCTAACCTCACCCCAACCCCTCTCCAAAAGGAGAGGGGCTAAGATCATTCGCAATGAATTAATTCTTTCTTTTTATAGAACTTGCACCACTGCTCTGAATATCCTTAATAACTGCTGATCCTTTATACTGAATATCACTGGCGCCGCTGGCGTGTGCATTCAATTCCTTGTTCACGGTTATGTTTACATCAGATGCGCCGGAAGCTTTTGCAGTACATACTTCGGTAACCAGGTCATAAGCTTTTACATCACTGGCACCACTGCTTTCAATATTTACAACGGAAGCTGTACCGCTTAGTGTAACATCGGAAGCGCCGCTTAGATCAAGTTTCAATGTACTTACTGTAACCGCTCCTTTAAAATTACTGGCACCGGATAATTTCATGAGTAAGGAAGTTTGTTTTATTTCACCTGCAACAATAATATCAGACGCACCGGAAGCTTCCAGTTTTTCCATGTCTTTAAATGATACATACACCCTCATACTCCTGTTCTTTCTGCTCCAGCCTTTGTCTCCGTCATAATATATTTTCAGGGTATTACCCTCAACAACCGTTTTAATTCCCTCTTTGAATTTTTCTTCAGATGCACTTACTGCTACCTCTTCCTTATCAGATTGGGAAAGATAAAGATCAATTCCACCGGAAAGCATCACAGCATTAAAGCTGCCATTTATAGAGCGTGGTTCAGCATTTGTATCTACTACAAATTGCTTTTGCGCATTTGCCATTACAGAAAAACATAAAATACTTACGAGATAAAATATTTTTTTCATTACTGTATTTTTTAGAAAATTATTATCAGGCTTTTTTAACAATACCTCCACTGCTGATATCAATATCCCTGATCACTGCACTACCTTTGTAATGAATACCGCCTCCGCTATTTGCTTTTGCTGACAATTCCTTTTGAACAGAGATACGCACACCACCGCCACTGCTTGCTTTGGCTTCACAATAATCAACAGCAAATTCATATCCTTTAAAACTTGCGCCACTGCTTACGTCTATTGTTACTTTATCGGCGCTGCCGGAAATATTCATGTCAGAACCACTGTTTTGATCAACAGTTATTTTTGTAGCTTTTATATTTCCTTTAAAATAGGCACCACTTGTAAATTTCATATCGAGATTGTTTACGTTAATTGCAGCAGGCAGTTTTACATCAGCTCCACCAGATGCCATTAATTTTTCAAGGGTTTTAAATGACACATACGCTTTTAACCTTTTCCTGTTATTATCACTCCAATTTATGCCCTTGCTGTCGTAATAGATCTTTAAAACATTGTCTTCTACAATTGTTTTAAATCGTTCAGCATACTTTTCATCACTGTAGCTAACCGCCAACGACTCATCCTGGCCTTGGGTTAGATAAAGTTCAATTCCATCGGATACGCTTATTGCTGAAAATGAAGCGTTTAATATACGTATTTTGGCATCTGCATCATTGATGACCGTGTTTTCCTGTGCCAGTAAGGTTGTGCTGAAAACGGTACTTAGTAAGATAAATAAAAATTTCATGGCTATATTTTTTATGTTATACGTACAAAAAGAAGCAATTGTTACAAACAGGCAAAAAATAATTTCTTAAAAAAATGCTATTTCGTTTATTTGAATATAGATTTGCACAATTAACCGCTCTTATCATCATCGCCAGAATTTCCGGGGTGCTTTTTAATTAAGGCTGAGATCATACCCGTTTAACCTGCACAGGATAATGCCTGCGAAGGGAGTTCATTTTCTACCGGCACTTGCCCGGATCTTCGGCACAAATTTTATTGAAATGAAATTTTTATTGATCAGCGCTTTGTTGTGCCAGGCAGTTTTGTTTTGCAATGCCCAGAAAACAGTCAACTTAAATGATACCAGTTTTTTACAACCGGTAGAATTAAATGCGGTAAGGGCTTCGGGAAAGACACCGGTTGCGAAAACAGATCTCTCAAAAGCTGATATTCAAAAAAACAACGCCGGGCAGGATCTTCCATTTATACTAAACCTAACCCCTTCAGTTGTCATAAATTCAGATGCCGGCAACGGCATTGGATATACAGGTATCCGTATCAGGGGCAGCGATGCCAGCCGCATTAATGTTACGATCAATGGAATTCCATACAATGATGCCGAAAGCCAGGGAACTTACTTTGTTGACATTCCTGATATTGCTTCATCAGCCGGCAGCATACAAATACAAAGAGGTGTTGGCACATCCACAAACGGAGCCGGTTCATTCGGAGGCTCCATCAATGTAAGCACAAATGATGTCATCACAAAAAAAGGTATTGAAGTTAATAACAGTGTTGGTTCGTTTTATTCATTTAAGAATACATTGAAATTCAACAGTGGCATTCTTGCAAAACATTTTACGGTTGATGCCAGGTTGAGTAATATTCAAAGTGATGGATATATTGAAAGAGCAAAAACCCGCCTGGGATCATTCTATATAAGTGCGGCTTATGTTGATGCAAAGAGCTCATTGCGTTTTAATGTTTTTTCAGGTAAAGAAAAAACGTACCAGGCATGGAATGGAATAGATGAACAAACGCTGATCACTAACAGGAGATATAATTCTGCCGGAACAGAAAAACCCGGTGATCCTTACGACAATGAAACCGATAACTACACGCAAACACATTACCAGCTTTTTTACAATCACCAATTCAATCAAAACTGGAAAGGCAATGCTGCCATTTTCTTAACAAGGGGAAAAGGATATTATGAACAATATAAGGCCAAAGAAAGTTTTGCTGATTATGGCCTTCCTGATTATGACGATGGTACTGTGATCATTGATAAAACTGATCTCATAAGAAGGTTATGGCTCGACAATTATTTTTATGGTTCTGTATTTTCTGCTCAATATTCACGCAACAAAACAAATGCTATTATTGGCGGCGGATGGAACAGTTATGATGGCAAACATTT
Source organism: Ferruginibacter sp. (assembly GCA_031385805.1). Taxonomy (GTDB): domain Bacteria; phylum Bacteroidota; class Bacteroidia; order Chitinophagales; family Chitinophagaceae; genus Ferruginibacter. The sequence goes on along the minus strand of JANNBU010000408.1, from coordinate 5,379 downwards.
CGGGGAGATCGTGTGGAACTCTGTTCAGCATGCTATTCCTGATCACTACAGGTGGTACCAGTTAACTGCTTATAAAAAAGATCTTTCAGGCTACATAAAATGGACTCAAAGAATTACAGGCAACTGGCAAACATTTGTTGACATGCAGGTGCGATCTGTTAATTACACGATCAATGGTTTCAGGAATAATCCTACACTGAAAGTAAAGAACAATTATTTCTTCTTCAATCCAAAAGCAGGGATCACTTACAATAAAAACAAAACACAGTTATGGTTTTCTTATGGCCGTGCAGTTAAAGAACCCAACAGGGATGATTTTGAATCGGGTGTAACAACAGCACCCAGGCCCGAAACCTTGAATGATTTCGAAGCAGGTATAGAACATGGAAATAAAAATAATTCGTGGAGCATTAACCTTTTTTATATGCTGTATAAAGATCAATTGATACTCACCGGAAAGATCAATGATGTAGGCGCTTATACAAGAACAAATATCCCCAACAGCTATCGTGCAGGAATGGAATTACAGGGAAATAAAAAGATCAATCAGTGGATATCTGTTCAGGGCAATCTTACATTGAGTGAAAATAAGATCAGGAATTTTACAGAATATATTGATGATTATGATAATGGTGGGCAGCAGGTTAAATTTTCAAAAAATACAGACATCGCTTTTTCGCCATCAATAGTTGGTTCAGTGTCGGTAAACTATATGCCGGTAAAAAATATGGAGGTCAATTTCATTGGCAAATATGTTGACAGGCAATACCTTGATAACAGTTCCCAACGATCAAGAAGCCTGCATGATTATTATACCCAGGATATAAGAATGAGTTACACATTTGAAGGAAAAGCCATCAGGTCAATAAAGATATTTGCACAATGCAATAACCTTTTCTCAAAAAAATATGAGCCGAATGGATATAGTTTCAGTTATGTTTATGGAGGAAGTGTGGCTACTGAGAATTATTATTTCCCTATGGCAAGGATCAATTTTATGGCGGGGTTGAATATTGCACTTCAGAGGAAGGTTTGAGGTTTGGTTTCCACAATTGTTTGATTCTTCCCCTTTTTTACTATTTTTAGTACCGTACAACCTTATAAAATGAAGAAAACCATGTTTGCCCTGATCATAAGTATATGTTTGCTGCCGGTTGCTTATGGCACAGGCAAGGACAGCAATGTTGTTATCTCCAATGCTACAGTATCCTATAATTTTGATTATAATAAGAAAGAGAATGCTGTTAAAATCAAGGAGGAAAGCAGTACTACCTATAATTGTCTAAATTATCGTACCGTAATTTCCATCGCTGAATTCTATGACGACAGAACAAGCATTGATGGTGTAAAAGCCTATGTAGATGGCAGCAAAGCCAGGAATATCGTACCCCAATACGAATATTATTCAGTTGATAATATTTTTTACTCCGATGTACATGTATGTTATTTCAATTTGCCTTTGGAAAAAAAAGGTAGCAGCAGTGAAGTATATTTTGAAAAAACCATAAACGATCCCCGCTATTTTACCTCCGTGTATTTTAGTGAGTCCTACCAGGTAAGCAACAAAACAATATCAATGACAATACCCAGGTGGATGAAACTTGAATTAAAAGAATTGAATTTTAATGGAAAGAATATCACAAAAACTTCTGAATACAACAGCAGAGCAGATGCAGATATTATTACTTATACTATAAAAGATCTGCCTGCCAGGCAAAGTGAAAGCCATAGTCCCGGGGCTTCTTATACCGAACCTCATTTATTGGTACTTTGCAAATATGCCGATACACCTGAAGGTAAAATAACCTACTTCAATACATTGGATGAACAATATGCCTGGTATCATTCATTAACAAAAGACCTGGTTAATGATGAGGCTGCAATAAAAGCCAGGGCACTTGAAATTACTTCAGGGATAACCAATGATCTTGACAAAATAAAAAAGATCTTTTATTGGATGCATGACAATATCCGTTACATAGCATTTGAAGATGGTATTGCCGGATTTAAACCCGAAAAAGCTGATGTGGTATTAAAGAAAAAATATGGTGATTGTAAGGGCATGGCGCATCTCACCAAAGAATTTTTAAAAACACTGGGCTTTGATGCCCGCTTATGCTGGATCGGCACCAACCACATTGCTTACGATTATTCCACCCCATCAATAGCTGTAGATAATCACATGATCTGTGCATTGCTTTTCCAGGGGAAAACTTATTTTCTGGATGCCACTGAAAACTATATTGGCTTTAATGAATATGCCGAGCGAATACAAGGCAGGCAGGTATTGATCGAAGATGGCGATAAATATATTTATACCAAAGTGCCGGCTACTACCTATCAGCAAAACCTGGATGCAGAAAGATCTGTACTTAATATCAAAGGAGTTGATCTCGAAGGTTCCGTATCACGTGAATGGAAAGGCGAAGAAAAGGAATATATTTTTTCGCGGTTAAATGCCATTAAAAAAGAAAACAGTAAAGACGCATTTATCAGGTTCCTGAGTAATGGCAATAAGAGTTATGCGATCACAGATTTCACTACTTCTAACCTGGGTGATTATGATAAATCATTGAATGTGCAATACAAAATGCTGCATAGCAATGCTGTTTCGGCTTTTGGTAATGAATTGTACGTAGATATAGATCCCAGGAAAGATTTTGGCAGTTTTACTTTTGATATAAAAGAACGTATCCATGATTATTGGTTTAGCTACAAAACGAATACCCACGTGGAAGTGCAGTTGAATATCCCTGTTGATTATAATGTTACTGCAATACCACCCAACGTATCCGTAAAAAATGAAGATTATGAATTCACTGCTACCATCAGCAAACTCCCCAATAAATTAGTTTATACAAAAAACATCATTGTAAAAAATCCAAGGCTCAGCAAAACAAAGTTTGAGCAATGGAATAAGGATGTTGAAAAATTAAAAGTTTTTTACAACGAACAGGTTGTGTTAACAAAAAAATAAATCAATCACAGCGATATGAATAAGTACTTATTGAAAACTATTTGTTTCCTTTTTATCAGTGTAATTGCATTTGCCCAATCCAAAGATGAAAAAAAATACAAGGAGCGGGCCGCCGAAGTTGGGCAGGATATATGGAACAACAGCGACAGTGCATTTAAAGTTACCCAGGTACCGGAAAAATACAACAATGAGAGTGCTGTTATCATTGCAAGAGCTATTGAAATTACAAATTCTGCCAAGCGGAAATTTAAAATGGTTACCATCTTCGGTGGGTCTGTAAAACAATATACCTATTATACAACCTTGAGGGAGCGCATTTTAATAAAAGACAAATCTGCGCTGGAAGAATATTCCACACTTAATTATAAAAAGTTAGCCGATAACACGGTGAGGATGTCTGTTTATAAATTACTGAATACATCAACAACTTATATCGGCGCTAAAATATTCAAACAAGGCGGCAAAGTGATTGAAGTAAATCCTGATGAAGAAGAAGTATTGACTAACGACAGCAAAAAAGATAAGGAAGGGAAAATTGCTATCCCCGATCTGCAGGTTGGCGACATATTGGATTATTATATCCGCATTGAACAGGTCAAAGAAAATGAGAACAGTGTTATGGGGCCACATGTTTATTTTTTAGGTGATGACCATCCCATTTTATATTATAACGTGAGATATGTTTTGGATAAAAAATCGGGTGCTGATGCAATGAGTATGAATGGCGCAACAGATATTAAAGAAAGCAGGAGCGAAGATGATGACCTTATATTGGAACATACCGATAAAGACCTTCCTAAGATCAGCAGCACATTGTGGACATCGGCTGCCAGGCAAATACCATACTATGTAGTTCGCTGTGGTTTTCCCGGTTCGGGCATCCTCGCAAAAGCAGGACAGGTAAGAACAGGACCTTTTACAACGAATTACAAAAACAATTTAAGATATTATTTGCTTAGCATCATAAGCTCCGTTGATAAATCCCCCAGGAAAACCCTCGAAGATTATTTTGGTGGCAAAAAAATAGTAAAGGATCTTCCTGCGGATAGTATTGTTAATTATTTATTCAACTATTACCGCTGGCAACAATATGGCACATTTAGTAATATGGATGTAACAAATAAGCGCAACTACAACAATATGAACTGGTATAACCTGTCTGTTTCATTCAGCGAATTATTACGGACCTATGAGATCAAAAGTGATATCATTTTGGTTTGTAACCGTTATTCAGGAAGGCTGGATGAAGTATTCGGCGTTACAGATTTTGAACTTATGCTAAGAATAAACAGCGACGGGAAATATAAATGGATCAGCTTTAATGGTTTTTTCAATGATGCGGGCCAGGTGGGCGCTAATTACCAGGGAGAAGAAGGACTGGTATTAAGCAGGAACGGAAGTGGTCTTTCAACAAGGTTTACCAGCTTTGAAGACCCGATCAAACTGCCTGTTGCCAATAGTGACGAGAATGTGGCTGCAGAAAATATTAAAGTAAGTTTCAATAAAGAAAATCTACAGGTTGTTACCATAGACAGGAACTGCAAAATGACGGGGATAATGAAACACAATGATCAAAAAAATTTATTACTCGCAGAAGATGTAGAAGCTGGCTTTGCAACTTTGATAGATAAAATGAAAGCAACGGATAAACTGGCAGAGGGAAGAAGAACAAAAGATAAAGCAGGTGAAGTGCAGGCTGCATTGGATAAAGAAAGGAGCAATCAAAAAGATTATTTTAAAACAGAGATAAAAGACCAATACGACCAGGAACCAAAAGAACTGTTAAGCTATAAAATCATTAATGACGGCCTCTCTGTTTATAAACCTGTATTTGAATACAATGAAACCTTTACAATGGACAATTTTGTAAAAAAGGCAGGCAATAATTTCATTTTTGATATTGGCAGGTTAATGGGTTCCTATAAGAAATTAGATGAAAAGGAAACCAACCGTACCCTGGATGTATACATGCCATCTGCACGCAAACTTATTTATGAATGTTCCGTTACATTACCCGAAGGATATAATGCAAAAGGGATTGAGGAATTAAATAAAAAAGTTGAAAACGATATTTCCTCTTTTCAAACTACTGCCCGCCTGGATGGCAATACAGTAACGCTAACAATAACACGTACTTATAAGAATAATTTTGAACCGGCTGCCAACTGGCCCAAGCTTTTGAGTGTAATGAATGCAGCGGCTGATTTTACATCGCTGAAGTTATTGCTGGAGAAGAAGAAATGAAAACCAGTTCATAGTTCTTAGTTCATAGTTGGGCTTACACGAATTTGAACCGTTTTATTTATTCCTAACTTGCGTTTCCAAAACTATGAACTATGAACTATGAACTATGAACTATGAACTATGAACTATGAACTATGAACTATGAACTATGAACTATG
>JANNBU010000261.1:0-7632 GCA_031385805.1 Ferruginibacter sp. | reverse complement strand
GATATACCCGTTGCTACATGCAAAACGGAGGTAAGATCTTCCATCTGTTTCAAAATTGCCCGGCGAAGATGCAGGCACCTGGATCATTTTTGCTGCTTTGTAAATTTTTAATTTTTTATTTTCAAGTGTAGTAAAAGCAGTTGGGTAGGGTGATAAGCCTCTTATTAAATTATGTACTTCATCGGTGGTTTTGTTCCAATTGATGATAGATGTTTCGGTTGTTAGTTTTGGGGCATGATGGAATGTTTGAGGTTTGAGGTTTGAGGTTTGAGGTTGGGGAACTTCTGTTATGTTACCATCTGCTATTTTCTCAATGGTTTTTAATAAAAGGTTGGCGCCCACTTCTTTCATTTTATCATGCAGTTCACCGGCGGTTTCATTTTCGCCGATCTCAATTTTTTCGCTTAACAAAATATCGCCGGTATCAATTTCATGTTTCAATTTAAAGGTTGTAACGCCTGTGAATTTTTCACCGTTGATGATAGCCCAATTAATGGGTGCAGCACCACGGTATTGCGGTAACAATGAACCATGCACATTGATGGTTCCCATTGCTGGCATGTTCCATACAATTTCCGGCAGCATCCTGAATGCAACAACAATTTGCAGTTCGGCTTTTAGTAAGCGCAAGGATTCAATAAATGCCGAGTCTTTTAATTTTTCAGGTTGTAAAACATGTAAGCCTTTTTCTACTGCATATTTTTTTACGGCGCTTTGCTGTAATTGCATACCCCGGCCGGCAGGTTTATCAGGGGCTGTAACAACACCCACAATATTATAACCGTATTGAACAAGTTTGTCAAGAGAAGCTACAGCAAATTCGGGAGTGCCCATGAATACAATACCCCCATCACCCCCCAACCCCCTAAAGGGGGAGTTTGGTTTGTAAAACTTTGAATTTTCTTTGTTATTATCCAGCGCTTGGCTCATAAGTTACCGAAATTAGTAAAGGGTTCGAAAACTCCCCCTTTAGGGGGCCGGGGGGTAAAGTAAATATTTTTTCCTGATCTCTTTGAACGCAGTTAGTTTTGGTTCCCAGCTATTCCTGATCTCTTTCTCAGGAACGCAGTTCTTTATTTGTTCCATCAGCACATCATTACCTGCAAGTTTATTAAAGAAATTATTTTTTAAAAAGAAGCTGTCTTTGCCGGGGAATAATCTATAGGCATCCATGAGATAACTTATTTGAATTTTCCCATCTAATTTTTTTAATATCGTTTCATTACTACCTGATAAATTCCATCCATAACATTGCTGGTAAAAACATTTACTGTTTTTTGAGCCTTCATTTGGTTTGGGTGTGAATGCATATAAGTTTTTAGGTAATTCAGGATGACCGAATATTTGAAAAGGTTTATCTGTTCCCCTGCCTTCACTCAATACAGTTCCTTCAAAAAAACAGGTGGAAGGATATAAATAAACAGACTGCATTTCTTTTAAATTGGGAGAAGGGTTTACCGGTAAAATATATTTAGTGTTGCGGTCATAATTTTTACATTTAATGACTGTAACATGAAAAGGTGTATCTGCTGTTGATTCGGTAGTAAGATTGTAAGCATTGATCTTATTGGCTTCAGGCGATAACCAGTTTTCTCCGGCCAACATTAATGCATATTCGCCAATGGTCATTCCATAAACGACAGGTATCGGTTGCATGCCTATGAAACTTTTAAAGTCTGTATCCAGCACCGGACCATCTACATAAAATCCGTTTGGATTCGGACGGTCTAATATCATCAATGGCTTATGGTTTTCCAAAGCAGCTTCTAAAAAATATTCAAGCGAAGAGATGTAAGTGTAAAAACGTACACCCACATCCTGTATATCAAAGACCAGCACATCCACGCCTTTAAAATCCTCCGGCCTAGGTTTTTTATGGTCGCCGTAAAGGCTGATAACGGGGATACCTGTTTTTTTATCAACAGCATTGTTTATATGTTCACCTGCATTTGCCTTACCACGGAAACCGTGTTCGGGGCCGAATATTTTTACGATCCTGATGCCGCTTTTTATAAGTGTATCAACCAGGTGTGTATTACCTACCATACTCGTTTGGTTTGCAAAAACTGCTACAGCTTTGCCTTTCAGAAAAGGAAGGTAAACCTGCATCCTGTCGGCGCCGGTAATTACATTGTCCGCCTGTGTGGAAATATTTTTTGTTTGTGCACACAAAGCCATGCAATTGATTATCAACAAGGAAAAAGATAGTAGCTGTTTCATAAAGCTAAATTGAGCAAAACTTTCCAAATGATATGATCTTTTATCATTTAATTTGCAGTTCATTTATCTACATTAGATAAGTATATTTATAATCTGCCTTACATATAGAATTGTATCGGCACTAAATTTTTTTTATGGCACAAGTAAAAAACGGGGATGTAGTAAAGGTGCACTACACAGGAAAATTAGCATCAGGAGAACAATTTGATTCTTCTGAAGGAAGGGAACCACTGGAGTTTACAGTTGGCGCAGGACAAATGATCAAAGGGTTTGATGCAGCATTGCCCGGCATGACAAAGGGCGATAAAAAAACCATTAACATTACTCCCGAAGATGGATATGGTCCAAGAAGTGAAGAAGCGATCATTGAATTTCCAAAAGAAAATGTACCGGACGATATGAAATTAGAACCGGGCATGGCTCTTACACTCAGTAACCAGCAGGGACAACCTGTTCCGGTTGTTGTGGTAAATGTGAAAGAAGATGTGATTGTATTAGATGCCAATCATTTTCTTGCCGGACAAGAACTTGTTTTTGATATTGAGTTGGTGGAGATTGCCTAGGACAACCGACGACTGACCACTGACTATTGAAGCAGTTTACGTAAGTGAGCTGCTTTTTTGTTGCAGATGCCCGATACCGGATGCCAGATAGGGCTCTGTAATAAACGTTGAACTTTAATATGTTGGAATTTATTATAAAGCTAAATCCTGTATCCTGTATCCGGTATCTGATATCTCGTATCCCGGTTTCATTCCTTATTTTTACTCCCTTATTTTAAAATTATGATAGATATAAATAAAGAAGCCCTCACCGACCGCTTCATGCGCTACGTACAAATCGACACCCAAAGCGATCCCAACAGCAACGCATATCCTACAACAGAAAAACAAAAAGACCTTAGTAAGATCTTATTTAAAGAGTTGAAAGAAATGGGATTGACCAATGTGGAAACGGATGATTATGGATATGTGTATGCAACGATACCTTCCAACAGTGATAAAAAAAATATTCCTGTCATTTGTTTTTGCTCACATGTAGATACAGCGCCTGATTGCAGTGGCACGAATGTAAAACCCATCCTGCATAAAAATTATGACGGAAGCGATATTGTTTTGCCGGATGATAAAACACAGGTTTTGAAAAGATCGGTTTCAGCTTACCTGGAAAATCATATTGGCAGTGATATCATTACAGCAAGTGGTAATACATTACTGGGAGCAGATGATAAATCCGGCGTAGCGGTTATTATGCAGGCTGCACAATATCTACTGAGTAATCCTGCAATAAAACATGGAAACATTAAAATTTTTTTTACACCGGATGAAGAAGTAGGCAAGGGTACGGCAAAGATCGATATGAAAAAACTGGGAGCCGATTTTGGTTATACATTAGATGGTGGTGAAGCGGGTAGCCTGGAAGATGAAACCTTTAGTGCAGATGGTGCCAGCATCATTATTCATGCTGTGATAGCACATCCCGGTTATGCAAAAGATACATTGGTGAATGCGATAAAAATTGCAGGTGCAGTATTAGAGTCATTACCAAAGAATGAATGGAGCCCGGAGACAACAGAAAAAAGACAGGGCTTTGTACATCCTGTATCAATAAATGGTATTGCAGAAAAGGCAACGATCAGTTTTATTGTAAGGGATTTTACAACAGCGGGTTTAACAGCACATCATAACAGGTTGAAAAAAATTGCTGAAAATGTTCTGGCTAATTACAAAGGCTGTACTATGGAATATGTGCAACAAGAACAATACCGCAATATGAAAGAAGTGCTGGATTCATGCCCGCAGGTTGCCGCTTTTGCAGCAGAAGCTATTACACGTACCGGGCTAAAAGTAAAAACCGAAAGCATCCGCGGTGGCACCGATGGCAGCAAGTTGAGTTATATGGGATTGCCTTGTCCGAATATTTTTACCGGCATGCAGAATATTCACAGTAAGTTGGAGTGGATTGGGGTGAAGGATATGGTAAAAGCAGCGGAGACGATCGTGAATTTAGCAGCAATTTGGGAAGAAAAGACATGATGTATGATTTAAGATGTAAGGATGTATGATTTTTTGCGATTTGAAGGATATCAGTAAATCATACATTTAAAAAATCATACATCATACATAACTTGCCTCCAACTAAAAAATAACTACCTTACACAAAAATAATCAATTATGGATTTTATTATTAATTATGGATGGATCATCTTATTAGTGCTTGCATTATTAGGATGCTTTGTTACAGTTAACCAGGGTTTTATTGGTGTGGTAACCATGTTTGGTAAATACCGGCGTATCCTGCGCCCGGGTTTGAATTTTAAAATTCCATTCCTGGAACAGATATTTAAAAAAGTAAGCGTTCAAAACCGTTCGGTAGAACTGGAGTTTCAGGCAGTAACGGTTGATCAGGCGAATGTTTATTTTAAATCAATGCTCCTGTATTCTGTACAAAATGAGCAGGAAGATACGATCCAGAAAGTAGCCTTTAAATTTATCAGTGATAAAGACCTCATGCAGGCATTGATACGGACTGTAGAAGGAAGTATCCGTGCATTTGTATCTACAAAAAAACAGGCAGAAGTATTGAATGTACGCAGGGATATTGTGGAAAATGTAAAAGAGCAGGTTGATGTGGCGCTGGAAGGCTGGGGTTATCACCTCCAGGATCTGCAGATCAATGACATCACTTTTGATGAAGCGATCATCACCAGTATGAGTAAAGTGGTTGCATCAAATAACTTAAAAGCGGCAGCAGAAAATGAAGGCCAGGCACTTTTAATAACCAAAACAAAAGCAGCTGAAGCAGAAGGAAATGCTATTAAAATTGCAGCTGAAGCAGAAAGGCTGGCAGCCCAGTTGCGTGGACAAGGTGTTGCATTGTTCCGTGAAGAAGTGGCCAAGGGTATGAGCCAGGCTGCATCTGAAATGAAACAGGCAAACCTCGATACCAATGTTATTTTATTCAGTATGTGGGTGGAAGCAATCAAGAATTTTGCAGAATATGGAAAAGGCAATGTGATTTTCTTAGATGGCGGCAGTGATGGCATGGAAAAAACAATGAAGCAGATCATGGCCATGCAGCAACTGGAATCAAAAAAATAATTTTTGAAAGATACCAATATGAAGTGTCGTTTTATACGGCACTTTTTTTATTGAAGGATGAATGAGTATATTGCAAGGCAGTAAGATTAACAATTCCTTAAGCAGCATTGCGGTATTTGTTCGTTTTATTGCAGAATGTTTTCTTTGTCATGCTGAGCCTGCCTGTCGGTAGGCAGGGAACGAAGCATCTTTTCATATTCTTTCTTCTTCCAAATGATAAATCAAGACACTATTATTAATTTAATAAATCAGCAATCAATTATTACACATGTTTGATATCCTTTTACAGACAGACAGTTTAAGTACCGCAGCAGCAACCGGAAAAGTTGAATCCGTTTGGGGTATGTTGAGTAAGGGCGGCCCATTGATGATCCCTTTGGGAATATTATTTGCCCTGGCTATTTACTTTTTCATAGAACGGTTGATGGTGGTTCGCAAAGCGGGAAAAATAGATGAGAATTTTATGAGCATTATCCGTGATCATGTTACCAATGGCAATATTACCGCTGCACGGAGCCTTACAAAAAATACCAACAACCCTGTTGCACGTATGATCGACAAAGGCCTGCAACGTATTGGCAAACCAATTGACGCCATTGAAAGAAGTATGGAGATCGTTGGCAAGCTTGAAATGTATAAGATGGAAAAAAATCTTACCATGTTATCTGTGATCGCACGTATTGCACCACTTTTTGGTTTCGTAGGAACGATCGTGGGGCTTGTAATACTGTTGAAGGAATTTGCAACCATCAGTAATCCATCCATCAGCCAGATAGCAGATGCGATGTACATAAAATTAATCACCTCTGCCAGCGGATTGATCATTGGTATGCTTGCATATCTTGGATACAGTTATTTAGATACACAGATAAACAGAACAGCCAACAGGATGGAAGCAGCGAGTAGTGAGTTTATTGATGTGCTGCAGGAACCAACTAAGTAGTGAAAAGTGAATAGTGAAAAACGAAAAGTGATAAACCAGTAAACCAATAAACCAACGTGAGTTTAAGAAAAGCAAAATTCAGGGAAGATCATTCAGAAGTGGATACCGGGCCATTGAATGATATATTGTTCATACTGCTGATGTTTTTTTTAATGATATCAACGCTGGCAAATCCCAATGTAATAAAGATGAGTGTGCCCAAGGCAAAAAGCGATACCAAACAAAAACAAAGCGTTGTGGTAAGTGTAAATAAGAACAAGGATTTTTATATCGGCACCAAAAAAATTATCAGCGATTCATTGCTTTCCGAATTACGTAAATATATCAATGAAGGGGATAGTGTAAAACCTGCGGTTGTTATCAATGCCGATGCAGTTACCGAATGGGGGGAAGTTGTAAAAGTGATGAAAGCCGCCCGCAAACTGGGTGCAACCACTTCAGCAACGGTTACGGGTAACGACGAGTAGCAATGACCATTCTTTGTTTTTCATAAATATCTTTTCTTATTTCAGCTGAATAATAAGCATCGTTAAATAATGCAGCGGTTTCTTCAGCAAAATGTTCATGCGTTTCTAAAAATATTTTTCCTTTCTCTTTTAATTTTTTTTTACCAAAAGCAGCGATCTTTTTATAAAAGATCAGTGGCTGGTTATTTTCTACAAACAATGCCAGGTGTGGTTCAAACTCAGTAACATTTTTGTCAAGTTTTTGTTTTTCATTTTCGGGGATATAAGGCGGGTTGCTAATGATCACATCAAACAAAGGCAATGATTGCCAGGTTTTTTCATCTAAGAAATCTAATTGAATAAAATTAATATTGGTTTGCTGCCGGGCCGAATTTTCTTTTGCGATGATCAACGCTTTGTTGCTTATATCAATGGCGGTAACATGAACATCCGGCAGATTTTTTTTGATAGCGATGGCGATGCAGCCACTGCCGGTCCCAATATCAAGTATTGCAGCATCTGGTTTGTCCTTTAAATAATGGATCACTGCATCAACCAATTCTTCTGTTTCGGGCCTAGGGATCAATACTGCAGGTGAAACTTTTAATTTCATTTTATAGAACCACGCTTCACCAATGACATATTGTACGGGCTTGTACTTTTTTAATTCTAAAAGGCATTCATTTAGCCGGGATGATATTTTTGAGTTTGGTATTTGTGTTGGATCTTTTATCATTGATGACCTTGTTATACCGGCAATACTTTCAAATATCATAGAGTTGATATTTGCAGCTTCTGAACTTTCATAGATATGTTCAAGTTCAGTCAAAAAAGACCTGTATAGTTCATTTACTGTCATCAGCGCAAACATACTTAATTTTGCCGCCTTAGTGTCTTGTCATGCTTCGTACCTCAGCATGAC
>JANNBU010000251.1:0-6644 GCA_031385805.1 Ferruginibacter sp. | reverse complement strand
CATTAATAATTTGGACAGTCTTGCTCAACTCATTTATGCAGGCATACAGGGAGTGAAAGTAGTTTCTCCATCAACAACCATCATGTTACACATTGCATTGGGAGGACAAAATGATGAAAGTAAATTCTTCCTCGATAATATGGTCAGCCGAGGCGTTCCGTTTGATGTGATCGGTTTGTCATATTACCCGAGATGGCATTGTACATTGGCTGACCTTGAATACAACCTGGATGATCTCTCAAAACGATATAATAAGGATGTTAATGTTGTTGAATATTCTCATAGGAAAAAAGAGATCAATGAACTTTCATTCAATGTTGCCAATGGAAGAGGCAAAGGAACCTGTATCTGGGAGCCATTGAATACATGGGAACAATTCTTTGATAAGGATGGGAAGGCGAATGCTGAGATGTTGCAGGTGTATGATGAGATGAGTAAGAAATACCTAAAATAATGTATGATTTATGATGTATGATTTGAAAAGCAATACACGAATCAAACAATATCATAAATAGTACATATTACCATGTTAGAAAAATTGGAGTGTAAGATTTATAATGTATGATTTGAAAAACAGTGCAGGAATCAAACAAGATCATACATCATAAATCATACATCATAAATATTGCTATGTTAGAAAAAATAAATCAAATTTTTACCGGGAAATATGGGCAAACCCCTCTGGTTTTTCGTTCCCCCGGAAGAGTAAACATATTGGGTGAACACACGGATTACAATGAAGGATTTGTATTGCCGGCTGCCATTGATAAGAATATTTATATCGCTATAAGTAAGAGAACGGATAATGTAATAAATCTTTATGCTGTTGATTTTAATGAAAGCTTTACTGCTGATATTAACAACGTAAAAAAGTCATCCATCCAATGGGCAAATTATATTTTAGGTGTGATAGACCAGCTGCAGAAAAAAGGTTTCAAACTGGCAGGCTTCAATGCTGTAGTTGATGGTGATGTTCCCATTGGTGCCGGCCTCTCCTCCTCTGCCGCCGTGGAATGTGCAACCATTTATGCACTGAATGAAATTTTTGAATTGGGTTTAAATCGTTTACAAATGGTGCCGCTTGCTCAAAAAGCCGAGCATGTATTCGCCGGCGTTAATTGTGGTATCATGGACCAGTTTGCAAGTATGTTTGGGAAAAAAGATCATGTAATAAAATTAGATTGCCGTTCGCTTGAGTATGAATACGTTCCCTTTAATTTAGACGGGTACAAAATTTTATTGCTAAACAGCAATGTAAAACACAACCTTGCAGCTTCAGAATACAATACCAGGAGACAACAATGTGAAAAAGGTATTTCATTTATTGCACAACATCACCCGGCTATAAAAAGTTTAAGAGATGCAAATATTGACTTGCTGAAAGAATTTGTAGAGCCAGTTGACCCTTTGGTTTACCAGCGATGCAAATACGTTGTACAGGAAAATGAACGCCTGCTGGGCGCCTGTGAGGACCTGAAACGTGGAGACATCAAAGCATTGGGAGAAAAAATGTACCAGACACATAATGGATTAAGATATTTCTATGATGTAAGTTGTAAAGAACTTGATTTCCTGGTTGAATATGTAAAAAATATTCCCGCAGTTGCTGGTGCAAGAATGATGGGTGGCGGTTTTGGCGGTTGTACCATCAACCTGGTAAAAGAAGATGCGATAGAAAAATTAGTAGCAGATATCAGTAAGGCTTACATTGGAGCAATGGATCTTCCGTTAACGGCTTATATCGCATCAATTGAAGACGGAACGTCAAAATGTTCCTGATTTTTAAAAGAAATAAAAAACTTTGTAACCCATACTCTCCTTCCCTTCTCCTTTAGGAGAAGGGGTTGGGGATGAGGCTTTTTATCAACAACAAAAACCAATGCGATCATGAATGCATTAAAAACAAATGACTACTTAGTATTCCTCTTTTACTTTATTGTAGTTGCGGGTTATGGCTATTGGGTATACCGGAGAAAGAACAAGTTATCCACTTCTGCTTCCCATGATTATTTTTTAGCAGAAGGTTCACTCACCTGGTGGGCAATCGGTGCCTCACTCATCGCTTCCAATATTTCTGCAGAACAATTCATCGGTATGAGTGGAAGTGGTTTTAAAATGGGGCTTGCCATTTCATCTTATGAATGGATGGCTGCATTAACCTTGATCATCGTTGCCGTATTTTTTATGCCGGTGTACCTGAAAAATAAGATCTACACCATGCCACAGTTCTTAAGCCAGCGTTACAACGGCACGGTAGCCATGATTATGGCCGTGTTTTGGCTGCTGCTGTATGTTGTGGTAAATCTTATGTCAATTCTTTACCTGGGTGCATTGGCCATTCATGGTATTTCAGGATTGGATATTGGATTGTGTATTGGTTTGTTGGCAGCTTTTGCGATCATTATCACACTCGGTGGAATGAAAGTGATCGGCTATACAGATGTTATACAGGTTTTCTTTTTAGTGTTGGGAGGATTGGTTGCTACCTATATCGCATTGAACTTAGTTGCAGAAAACTCCGGGCAGACAGGATTATGGAATGGATTCAATTTACTCACAACACAGGCCAATGATCATTTTCACATGATCTTAAAAAAAGACAATAACAGTTACGGTGACCTGCCCGGGCTTTCAGTCCTGTTAGGCGGCTTGTGGATCGCAAACCTCAACTACTGGGGTTGCAATCAATATATCACGCAACGTGCATTGGGTGCAGATCTGCCAACAGCACGTAAAGGGCTTTTATTTGCTGCTTTCTTAAAATTACTCATGCCGGTGATTGTTGTATTGCCGGGAATTGCAGCTTATCTCTTATACCAAAAAGGCATGTTCCATACCGAAATGCTCGATTCCAAAGGCATTACGGATGTAAATAAAGCTTATCCTTCTCTATTAAATTTATTGCCAACAGGTTTAAAAGGATTGTCATTTGCTGCACTCACAGCAGCAATCGTTGCATCATTGGCCGGCAAAGCAAACAGTATTGCCACCATTTTTTCATTAGACATTTATAAAAAAGCGATCAATAAAAATGCAGATGATAAAAAATTAGTTGGCATTGGAAAGACAACGGTTATTATTTCAATGATCATCGCAGTACTCTTAGCATTTGTAGTGGGCGAAAAACTGATGGGTGAAGGCAAACAGGGCTTCCAATACATACAGGAATACACCGGCTTTGTATCGCCCGGTATATTTGCCATGTTTATCCTTGGTTTTTTCTGGAAGAAAACAACATCGAATGCTGCATTGTTTGCCATGATCGGTGGGTTTGCATTCGCATTATTCTTTAAATTCCTGCCGGGTATGATGGATCTGTCATTCCTTGCAGATGCAGGATTTGCCACATTAGATAAGGGTGTATATATCATACCGTTCCTCGACAGAATGGCCATCATCTTCCTGCTTTGCATTGCAGGCATGATCATCATCAGTAAGGTTGAAAACCGGAAAGGGGTTAAACCAAACGGATTAGAAATTGATAAAACGATGTTTAAAGTTGATACAGGCTTTGCCGTAGGAGCATTAATCGTTTGTGGAATATTGATAGCGTTGTATAGTTTATTTTGGTAAGAATATGGATGCAGGATACAAGATACCGGATACCGGATACCGGATCGTTGCTCTGTAAAAAATTCGCAAGTACCTGAGACGGCAACATTCTGTATCCGGTATCTGGTATCTTAAGAATTTTACACATTCGTGAGACGCCAACATCCTGTATCCTGTATCTTGCATCAATAAATAAATACATGAACCCAGGTATTACAGAACAACCATTTGGAAGTATCGGAAACATAGGAGTGACCGAGTACAGCATCACCAATGTCAATGGCATGCAGGTTTCTGTTATAAATTACGGTGCTACCATCACAAAGATCATTACAGCAGATAAGAACGGGGTTTTTGGAAATGTGATCCTGGGGTTTGATTCACCCGATGGTTATATTGAGAACGGCAACCAATACATCGGTTGTATCGTTGGCCGTTTTTGTAACCGCATTGCCAATGGAAAATTTTCATTGGACGGTAAAGAATATCTTCTTGCAAAGAACAACAAAGCAAACAGCCTGCATGGTGGTGTCAAAGGATTTGATAAGGTTTACTGGAATGCAGTAAAAACCGATCAGCAAACTGTGAAATTCACTTACCTGAGTAAAGATGGTGAGGAAGGTTATCCCGGTAACCTGCATGTTGAAGTAACCTATACCGTTAGTGATGACAATGAATTAAAAATAGACTACAAAGCAACTACTGATAAAGCCACACCGGTTAACTTAACCAGTCATTGTTATTTTAATTTATGCGGTGGGAACATAAAAACTATTTTAGATCATGAGCTAAAAATTTATGCTGATCTATATACTACAGTAAATGATGAAGCCATTCCCACCGGTGAGCTGGCAAGTGTAGAAAATGACCGGCTTGATTTTAGGGTTGCAAAAAAGGTTGGCAGGGATATTGATAATTTCCCGGGTGGTTATGACATTAATTTTGTGTTGAATGGCCCTTCCGGTAAAGCTGCTGAATTATCCGATCCATCCAGTGGCCGCTATATGGAAATGTTTACAACAGAACCAGGGCTGCAGTTTTATTCCGGAAATTTTTTACAGGCAGCCGTAACAGGTAGCAATGAAGAGGCTAAGTATCTTCAACATGCAGCGCTCTGCCTGGAAGCACAACACTTCCCCGATAGTCCGAATAAACCTTCCTTTCCCAATACCATATTAAGGCAGGGTGAAACTTACAGGCAGACAACAGTATATAAGTTTTCAGTGAAATAACAGCATCAGCATTTTTATATTTATGTAGCGGGCAGTAGTGCATGTATCAACAGTTGTTGTGTCATTTTTATCCCGGTTTATCGGGACTCCCTTGTACAGTCAATTCAATACTGAGCCAACAGCAGTTTAGGAAATACCGGTAGTAAAAATTATATTTGAATAGGAAATAATAATATGCTTTTATAGTTGCGGCAATGACAGGTTTTAATTTTGATTGCCTTTAGTGTAAGAGTAAGGATGCGGAAATGCAAATGTTAGCTGAAATTTATATATGAGACCTTTATTACTAATTTGCTTTTTTATTACCTTTTCTTCGAGGCTTTGCGCTCAATCTCCAAAACAAATAACCACTTGGTTATACGATTTACCAATCCAAAAAAAACCTAAAGCATTGAGAAAAACACTTCAAGCCGATTCAAGGTTTTTGCAAAATATCCCACTTCATAAAAATGAATATTCAAAGCTTACTTATAGCGGGGAAATATTAAAGCCAAATTTTCCATACAGTGACCGAATAGATTCCTCAAGAATTCAGCTAATTTTCGGAAACGTACAGGGTAAAGATGAGTATTCCGGGGACATAAAAATTCTAAAATTTGAATATTTTTCAAAAGACACTTTATTTATTCAAGATATTTTCAATATGGCAAAAGAGGATCTGAAGGATGACGCCATCAAACAAAATCCAACTGGATTTCGAACGTTGAATAATGAAAGTGTTGGAAAGGGTACAGAATTTATTTACGTAAGTTCTTCACAAAAGCTAATGAAAATTAGCACAGAAAAGGTTAGCTATTCCGATGGAAGATTTAGTTTCCTAATTCTATTTGTAGGTTCCACTAAATAAATCATCAGCTAACAAAAGCATTGGCAAAATATGGGCGGACAGTCATATTCTCAGCATTATATCACTATTTTTTCTTTAGTTATCGACCTGACCGTTTTCAAATTGAAATTAAATTTCAAGCAAAAATTTCGTTCCTATTAATGAACACCAGCACCCTGCGGACACAGCTATGAATTACTCCCGTTTAAGGCGGGGCGTAAATACCCTGCATTGTGGGCAATGTATTCTCTTCGTTATTATTTGAAGAATGAAAAGAGTAATTTATCTAATACTTATAACTTTCTTTAGTCTTTGTTCCTCTATACAAAATGTCACATTTATAGAAAAGCAATCTCAAGTAAGCGGAAACACATTTTGGATACAGCGTGCCCTTAATTTGATAGGCGGCAAATTTATCATTTAATAAAGAATTAGTTTTGAAATACACAAATGAAAATTATTCATTCGTAATATTTTAAAACCCAGTTATAATGAAAACACGAAAAATAATACTTATACTTTTTCTAAATATTATATATGCACAGGTAGTATTCAGTCAAAGTTCTGGTAAGCGGGTTTATTATTTTAATCCAAAGTTTTCGCCTAATGGTTCTTCTATTGTGTTTGAGTCAACAAGAGACGGAAAATCTTCAATCTATACAATTAATCCTGACGGCAGCGACTTAAGAAAAATTACCGATACGACATTTCACTACGGACAGCCTGCATGGTCGACCGATGGAAAACAGCTTGTGTATTATGGAAGCAATCGTCCAATGCAGCTTTTTATTAATTCAGGGAAAGGCGAGGAACAGAAACAATTACCCACACCGGGATTTGATGCATATGAACCAGTTTGGTCATCGCAAAATATTCTTGCATTTGACTCCAGGCCAATCGATCAGACTCCTAATGATATAGCCACAATGAATGTTGAAGGAACAGGATTTACAAAACTTACTACAGATGAGAAATATGACTGTGCATCCCCTCAATGGTCTCCCGACGGAAAGAAAATTCTTTTCCAACGCTCA
>JANNBU010000230.1:0-4120 GCA_031385805.1 Ferruginibacter sp. | reverse complement strand
GTGGCTGCTTTTTTGTGATGTTATAACTAGTTTATTTTCTCTTTCTGCTAATGAATTATAAAAGAAGAAAAAACGTTTCTACCTTATTATTGATATTTTCGTGTCATATTAAGGATAGATTCACCGGGAATATTTACAAAGCGCAATGTCACAAATAAGGAAAAGAAGCATCAAGGCAATTATCTGGATTTATGCAGGATTTGCGTTAGGTGCCATCAATACTTATTTTCTTACACATAAAAACTGGTTCAGTATTGATCAGAATGGCCTAACAAGGGCAATGATCGAAATAAGCCAGCTGGTATTTGCCTTTTCAACATTGGGAACTACTTCTTATTTATATAAATTCTTTCCCTATTACGAAGATAATTTAACCTCAAAAAAGAATGACCTCCTTTCAGTGGCCCTCAGCATTGCACTCGGTGGCTTTATTATTACCTGTTCGGGTATTTTTTTACTGGAACCGCTGATCGTTAGAAAATTCAGTGCCAATTCGATGTTATTAGTTGAATATTTTTACTGGATACTTCCCATGGCATTTTTTGTATTGCTATATAATATCCTCGAAGCATACGCTTATGGATTTGGCAAAGGGGTTATTACAAGTTTATTGAAAGAAACCATATTGCGCCTCTTTACACTTGTCATCATCCTTTTAAAAGTTTTTAATTACGTTAATTTCAAAACATTTATCATGCTGTTTTCACTTCAGTATGCAATCATCCTCATTATACTTGCTTTGCACCTGCGGGCTGAAGGCCAGCTCTGGCTTAATTTTACAGTAAGCAGGGTGACCAAAAAATTCAGGAAAAAGATCTTTGCAATTTTAGCACTCACTTTTATTGTTATCGTTGTAAATGTATTAAGACAAAGTATTGACGGGCTTGTACTGGCGGCAAAACAAAACCTGGGTAAAGTAGGTATTTTCGGACTGGCTGCATATATGGTTTCTGTTTTGCAGGCTCCTTTCAGAAGTATTGTTGCAGTTACGGTGCCTATATTATCAAGGGCATGGAAGGATAAGAATCATCAGGAGATACAAAAGATCTATCAGCGTTCATCCATAAACCTGCTTGGATTTTCTTTATTCGTTTTCTTTTGCATCTGGTTAAATTTTACCAACGGCATCAATTTCTTCGGCATTAACCCCGACTACCTTGAAGGCAAATGGGTTTTCTTTATATTGGGAATTGTTACGATCATTGAATTGGGAACGGGGGTTAACGGGCAGATCATCGGCACTTCTCTTTACTGGAGGTTTGAACTATGGACAAGTTTACTCTTAACAGCCATGATCATACCATTGAGCTATTTTTTAACCGTAAAGTATGGTATTTTAGGGCCGGCCATCGCAAACCTTCTTTCTTTCAGTGTTTACAATTTCATCCGTTTTTGGTTTTTATTGAAGAAGTTTAACATGCAGCCCTTCTCTCAAAAAACAATCGAGATACTGTTTATTGCCTTAGGAGCATATACGATCAGTTATTTTACTACAAAGAACATTGATGGGATATTTGCCATCATTTCATCAACTTTATTATTTGCAGCAATATTCCTGCCTTTAATATACTGGAGAAATATATCACCCGACCTTAAGCCGGTCATCCATACTTTGATCAGGAGAGTAACAGGTAAGCAGGTTCAGTGATCATCAACCATTTTTTATTTTGAAAAGGAAAAGGTCCAATGCTTTTCTTTTATGGTCATCTAAACGATAATCGATATTTTTTGTGTAATAGACCTGCAGATCGTAATCTGCAAAATCATTATTTGATACAATTTCTGCAATATGATCCAGGCCCTGGGCGGTTGTTTCATTAAACGAACGGGTAAATGATTGCGGTAGTTTTTTATTGGCAACCCAGGCTGCAAATAAAAAGGGAAGGCCCGTCATTTGCTGCCATGCTTCTGCAAGGTCATAGATATATGTTGATTTTTTGCGCTGTTTTAGTGCTCTGTCACCAATGATAAGCCCGGCTACGGTACCTTTTATGAGTTCCTGGTAACCGGCTGTTGTATCTTTAAGGATCGGGTTGATATGCCAGTATTCTTTTAAAAGGATTTTTAGCAATTCGGCTGAAGTACGGCTTTGATGATCCACATGGATCTCTGTTATCGCATGCAGGGGAACATCACTGAACAAACAAACACTTGCAACAGCCTGGGAAGCACCGATACAGTAATCCGAAATGATATAGTATTCTTTCAGTTCCGGAATAGCTGCAACCGGTATGAGGCCTATATCAACTTCATCATTCAATAACATGGTTGCGATCTTTGCGGGATAATCGTATATTAATTCAAGCTGGCCTGCCATTCCCTCTTTTTCAAACCCATATATGAGCGGTTTTGTATTTAAATAGCTTACAGCAGCGACCCTTATTTTTTTGTCCAATTGCTTTAGGTTAATTTCGGTGCGAATTTACTTTAATCTCAATTAATAAAATGCAACTATCTGCACTTACTGCTGTTTCGCCCATTGATGGTCGTTATCATAACAGCACCAAACAGCTTTCAGCGTATTTTTCAGAATATGCGCTGGTAAAATACCGTTTGAAGGTTGAAGTGGAATACTTCATCATGCTTGCAGAAAAAAAATTCTTTAAAGCCGACCTGAAATTAAAAACCCGGTTAAGGGAATTGGCAGATGATTTTTCTGTGGAGGAAGCAGCTATCATAAAAGAAACAGAAGCGGTCACCAACCATGATGTAAAAGCAGTTGAATATTTTTTAAAGAACAAGTTGGAGGAATATGGTGCAGGTGCTGTAAAAGAGTGGGTACATTTTGGGCTTACATCACAGGATATAAACAATACCGCTGTGCCCATGCTTTGGAAAGATTCGATAGAACAGGAATACCTGCCTGCGATATTAAACCTGCAAATGGTTATCAGCAAGCTGGCATTGAAATGGAAAGATGTTCCCATGCTTGCCCGTACACATGGCCAACCTGCATCTCCTACCCGGCTGGGAAAAGAACTTTTTGTTTTTGTGGAACGTTTGGAAAACCAGGTGCAGTTGTTCAGCTATATTCCTTTTACTGCAAAATTTGGTGGAGCCACCGGAAATTTTAATGCTCACCACATCGCATACCCGAAATATAACTGGGTAAAATTTGCAGATGAATTTGTGGAAGATAAATTAGGATTACAACGCCAGCAATACACTACACAGATAGAACATTATGATATACTGGCTGCACATTTTGATGCCATCAAAAGGATCAACACGATCTTCATAGACCTTTGCAGGGATCTGTGGACCTATATCAGCATGGATTATTTTAAACAGCAGACCAAAAAAGGAGAGATTGGCAGCAGCGCTATGCCTCACAAAGTAAACCCGATAGATTTTGAAAATGCGGAAGGAAATCTTGGTATTGCAAATGCTTTACTCGAACATCTTTCTGCCAAACTTCCCATATCAAGATTACAAAGAGATTTAACAGACAGTACTGTATTAAGAAATATTGGTATACCCATGGCGCATACACTGATTGCAGCAAGATCAATAGAAAAAGGTCTTTCAAAAATAATATTGAATGAACCAAAACTAAAAGCCGACCTGGAAGCTAACTGGGCCGTAGTTGCCGAAGCTATACAAACCATTTTGCGCAGGGAAAATTATCCAAAACCTTATGAAGCTTTAAAAGAGTTGACAAGGGGAAAAACAATTATTGATAAAAGGGCTATTCACGACTTTATTAATACATTAAAAATTTCTTCTATTCTTAAGAAAGAGCTAAGGTCTATTACCCCTTCGAATTATACAGGCCAGTAAAAAAATCATATATTTATGCAACAGCAAATGCCTTATGAGGAAAATTCTACTAATTTTTCAATTATTTCTTTCTGTCTGGGCCTATGGCCAGGTTAATCTTGGCCAGGGACTAATAGCATATTATCCTTTTAATGGCAATGCAAATGATGTAAGCGGCAACAATATAAATGGCGTTGTTAATAATGCAACATTAACCACTGATAGAGGTGGGCAAACAAATTCAGCTTATTACTTTAATGGCACATCTTCTTATATTCAATTACCTTATTCCCCGTTATACAATTTTGCTCCAAATGATTCTTTTACACTTTGTGTAAGAATTTTACCCGACCAGGGAAAT
>JANNBU010000223.1:0-9139 GCA_031385805.1 Ferruginibacter sp. | reverse complement strand
TTCCATGGTGCCGAAATATGCATCCACTTCCGGGATCTCTAATTCCAGGTTTTGTTTATACCGCTCGCTGAGGCAACCCGTAACATACACTTTATCCAATTTCCCCTTCTTCTTCAATTCTACCTGGTCAAGAATGGTATTGATGCTTTCTTCCTTTGCTTTTTCAATAAACCCACAGGTATTTATGATGACGATATTGTGACCCTTTTTACCACTTTCATGTACAGTGTCGATCTCATTTGCAAGGAGTTGGCCGCTAAGCACTTCACTATCAACCATGTTTTTGCTACAGCCGAGTGTTATGATGTTTACCTTATCCCGTTTTATGCTTTTTGTCTTCATAATATGGCGGCAAAGGTAATGAAAGATGGGCTGTGCAAGTATTGTATATATTGATACCGATCTTAGTTTTGTAGTAGTTATTTGAAGAGTTGCTCAAAAATCTTGAAATATCAGCCCTTCTGACACTACTTTCCGTGTATTTCAGCAAGAAAATCCCCTGTTTTAAGGAGAATATAATGAGACTCAATTCGTTATTATTAACAATCGTTGGTAAATATGTAGTTTATACGACAAACCGATATTAAAAAAAGGTTATTTTTACACCCATGAAATTGAGAATTGCTATCCTTGATCTATATGAAGGCGTTGCCAACCAGGGCATGCGCTGTATCAGAGAGATCCTGAACCAATTTGCTGAAATGAACCAGGTTGACCTTCATTATACTGAATTTGAAGTCAGGCTTGAAAAAGAGGTTCCGGGACTGGATTATGACATCTATATTTCTAGTGGCGGGCCGGGTAGCCCGTTAGATAGCGAACACAGTGAATGGGAAAAAGTGTACTTCAAATGGTTAGATAAAATAGAAAAATTCAATGACAACCACTCCAATGTTGTCAAAAAGCAGGTATTCTTTATTTGTCATTCATTCCAGCTTGCCTGCAGGCATTACAATATTGCAGAAGTATCCAAAAGAAAAAGTACTTCATTTGGTGTTTTCCCGATACATTATTTATCTGATGCTGAATTTGAACCCATTTTTGAAGGTTTGAATGATCCTTTTTATGTTGTTGACAGCAGGGATTACCAGGTAATTCAGCCAAATCACAATAAGTTCAGGGAGATGGGCGCCAGTATTTTGGCCATTGAAAAAAACAGGCCGCATGTTCCTTTGGAAAGAGCCATCATGGCCGTTCGTTTTAATGATAATATGATCGGCACCCAGTTTCACCCCGAAGCAGATGCCATTGGTATGTCGCTTTACCTGCAAACAACCGAAAAGAAAGAAACAGTTATTGCCAATCACGGCGAAGCAAAATGGCAATCCATGATCGACCAGTTAAATGACCCCGACAAGATCATGAATACTTATGCCCATATACTGCCCAATTTCCTCATGATGACTGTGGGTAAGATGGAACCTGTTGTAGTTTGATTTGACCGTTAGCCCCTATCTCTTCTTATCCCTTACTTAGATGCAGGATGCAGGATACCGGATAAGCCCTTACTATCTAAAGCCTGAAAATAATTGCGAAGGTAAAAGCCTGTATCTGGTATCCCGTATTCGGTATCTGGTATCCCGCATTTGGCATCTCCTTTATTCCCCAATTATTCCTAATTTTATCAACACCCCCAATTTTAAAAACAAGCGGTAATGGAAAGATCTTTAAGAGAACAATTCAATAAAAATTTTACAGAAGAAAAATACAAAGCCTATATGGATGAGGTGGAAGCCTTGCATCCGGGTGCACTTGATTTCAGGAATGCTGAAACACCGATTTTTATAAACAAGGATTTTTAAAATAAAATGCTGGGAGCATGTGAAGATATCATTGATGTGATCACTGCACCAAACTTCAGGCAACTAACGGACAGGAGTATTCCTGCAGACCTGCGTGTTCCCGGCGAAGACAGCCATTCTCAATTCATTGTTTTTGATTTTGGTATTTGCAGGAATGATAAAGGAGGAATGGAACCCCAACTGATCGAGATGCAGGGATTCCCTACGCTGTATGCATTCCAGGCATTTCACAGTGAACTTACACGCAAGTATGCGAATGTGCCGGAAAATTATTCTTCTTACCTGAACGGATATGATAAACAATCTTACACAGCAGCTTTGAAAGATATCATCGTTGGTAAACACGATCCTGCAGATGTAATACTGCTGGAAATTTTTCCGGAGAAGCAAAAAACAAGGATCGATTTTTATTGCACAGAAAAATTGCTTGGGATAAAAGCCGTCTGCCTCACCAAATTAAAAGCTGATGGTAAAAAACTATACTACGAAGTTGATGGTAAAAGAGTAAATATAAAACGAATTTATAACCGACTCATTTTCGATGACCTGCAGCAACAGGAAGACCTTGAAAATATCATTGATCTTTCCAAATCGTATGATGTTGAATGGGTGCCTCACCCAAACTGGTTTTATCGCATCAGTAAATTCACACTTCCATTCATTCAGAATCCTTATGTACCCGAAACATTTTTTTTAAATGAGATAAAAGAACCGGTGAACCTGGATGAGTATGTATTGAAGCCATTGTTTTCTTTTGCGGGTATGGGTGTTGTTATTGATGTTACGCAGGCTGATATTGATAAGATCAAAGATCCTGAGAATTGGATATTGCAACGTAAAGTAAATTATGCACCCATCATTGAAACCATGGATGAACCTGCAAAAGCTGAGATCAGGTTGTTCTATTTCTGGAAAGATGAATGGAAAAGGCCTGTAGGCGTACACAACCTTGCAAGGTTAAGTAAAGGAAAAATGATTGGCACCCGTTATAACAAAGACAAGACATGGGTTGGTGGTGCTGTTGCTTATTTTGAAAATGATTAATTCTTATTTTATGAAAAATGGTTTGGAAAGATTTGAATTTTATTTGGTTAAACTGGAAGCACTTTTACTACAGGCTTCTAAAGAAAGAAATGCCGGGCTATTCTTATACAGCAATGATGCCCGTACAACAATTTTTATGTTGGAAGGGCTGGCAAAATTATATGCAGGTTTACACAATAAGAAAAGATTCACCAAAATAAAAGAAGATTGTAAATTATTGGAAGACGCCATGGGTGCTATTGATTACTACGACAGTTTTGCCAAAGAATTTGTAAACAACCCTGTTATTCCTGCTGAAGTAACTGATTATACGCAAGGCCAGGCACGTGAAAAGATCCAGCGCTTAAATGACCTGCTTGCATCCGGAAACTGGATCGGAGAAAAGGCTGATCGTATAAAAAAAATTCGGAAGAAATTAAAAAGTGCCGACTGGCTGAAAGATGATAAAGAAGTAAAAGCGATCGCAGGTTTTTATAAAGATTCCATAAAAGGAATAAAGGAATTTGTTGCAGAAACAAATTGCAGATTTACTGAAATTGAAACCCAGGTTCATGCTGTTCGCAGGAAACTTCGCTGGCTGAGTATTTATCCACGTGCCTTGCAGGGCCTTATTCAACTTACAGAAAACAATATCATTGATGACAGCCTGCATAAATATTTAACACCGGATACCATTAATTCTCCATTCAATAAAATGCCCGAAGCGGGTAACAACTGGTTTTTCTTAATGCTGGAAAAAAGTCATTTCTTAGCACTGAGCTGGATGATATCATCACTTGGAAAACTCAAAGACAATGGCCTCAGGATCGTTGTTATAACAGAAGCCTTACAACAGGTAAGAGGAATTGATCATGATACAGCACTGGCTAAGACTTACGAGATACTGGGCAATCAGCATCCCGGCGTCTCAACGATCTTATCAGATGCATCTTTAATTTGCGAAACATATTTTAAAGAAGAAAATCTTGATAAATTATTATCAGGCATTGCAACCATCAGTTGATAAAAATTATTTGCAGCAATTTTTTTTTCTTACAAAGATTGCCTTAAATATATTTATAAAGAAAATTCCTATTGACCTTAATAACTGCATAATTTCTATTTATAAACGTTGAAGAAATTATATTCAAATCTTACTAAGAACCCATTTTCTGCTGTTCTTAAAAGATCTTTCACAACGGCAAAACGGTAACCAATATCAAGCCGCATTTTACTGAGAAAGATAAACTGTAAAGATGGAGCCAGGTCTAAATAACTTTTATTACTGTGCAGGTTCATCTGGCCCAGCAGTTCTACCATTACATTTAAGTTCGTTTGTTTATAATCTGTATAGTTTTTAGGCAACATCAGTTTGCCCGCAGAAAAAGTATAAGAAACTGCATTCCTGCTTTTATTACCATATTGAAATTTATTTCCGGCTCCATTATCTGTTGCATGTAAAAAAGAACTGTTTACAGACAATGCCAGTTTGTTGATTAGTTTCGTTGCAATAACCCCTGCTTCATAACCACTATTATGCCCGTTCAAATCAATAACAGGTTGATGAACATCACTACTATTATATGCACCTCTTGCATAAGCTGCCATTCTGAAATGGCTGTGCACCTCATCGCGGCTGTAAAAACGATACTTCATGTATAAAGATCCTCCTTCTGCATTTAATTTATTTTCCCTGTTACTGAAAAACGCTTCTGCATGGATCATTATCCTTTTTGATACTCCCCACATTATCTGCGGTAAAAGATGGTAATTATATTTTTCCGTACCAGCTTCCTTCATCAGGCTATTGGCCAATCGGATACCGATACTTCTTGCAGCCATATTACTCGCAGGTTCGGTATACACAAAAAGTTCCTGTGCATTTACCTGTTGAAAACAGGAAAGAAAGATCAACGAAAATAAAATTCTCATACTGTAGTACAGTTTACAAAAGTTTAAATGGTTTAGAAAAGTTTAGAGTCTTGCAAATGCTAAACCCTGCCTACCTACAGGCAGCTAAACTTTCCTAAACCTCCTAAACCCTGCTTATTAAATTGTAACGTGATAGATCCTGGTTCCTGCTGCTATCCCTTCTTTTGAGCAACAGCTACTCTTCCCGGCAGTACCGGTCTTATAGCATTCCATTTTTGTAAACTTTTCATTCTTTTTATATTCTTTTGAAGTAACATATCCTTTATCAAGAATGCGGATCGTTTTACTTCCGGATAATACCTGTTCCTTAATATTCAGAAAATGAAAAATAATTCCATCAACACTTAAATGCTCATCATTGGCAATGGATGCATTATCAAAATTGATAGTTGTGGTTAAGTTCGCAACAGAAAACCCCGCATCTTCCACTTTCATTTTCAGGTCATCGAAATTTACTTTAGCCCCTTCTTTAAAAATTATACTAAAACTCGATGTTTGAATATTAGCCCTTACGCTTTCTATATAATCAATTGTTTTAAGTGCTTTATTGATAGAATTGCTACACATGCTACAGGTTAACCCGCTCGCCTGCAGGTCTGCTTTTTTTACCTGCGCCTGCACACTTAACATCGCAAATACGAGCAACATTATATTAAATATCCTTTTCATTGTAATAAAATTTAAATGAATGATTTTAATCTATAACAGACTCTTTGCTATCGTGTTTACAGCTTTTCCCATCGCAGCATTTTTTGTCAGTAGCTGTTCCGGCAGCTTTATTGCAACATGATTTATCTTTAGAGCAAGCCATATCTTTACCTTCATGCTTACAGTTGGCATGATCGCAGCTTTTTTTATCATTCATTGTTCCGGCAGTTTTACTGCAACATGATTTTTCTTTGGAACCAGACATGTCTTTAGCATCATGCTTACACCCTGCATGACCGGAACCTTTTTTCTCATCCTTACCGGCAGTTGCATCTTTGCGTTCATATTGGCAACAACCGTGTAATTTTTCATACGCTTTGTTATCAGCAGTAAAATCCTGGGTATCATAACCCGATTGGGCAATCGCTTCCTGGATCTTTGTACCCGAAGTTTTATTGGCTGCATAAGAAACTTTTAGTTCCTTACTGTCTTCATTCCAGTTGGCAGCAGTAGCGCCTGCTGATTTTGCAGCTTTTTCAATTGTTTTTTTACACATGCCGCAATTGCCCCATACTTTGATGGTTTCCTTTTTTGCAGTCTGGGCAGTTGATGTATTGATTGAGAATATGCTGAATAATATAACAGCACAAAGTGATAATGTTTTCATTATAAAAAATTTAGAATTAATAATTGATTTATGTGCATACAGCACAGCACCGATAACCTGGTTACCGATATCCAATTCAATGATTAATTCTATATTCTGAAAACACAATGCATGATACAGGCTGAAGGCCCTGAATATCCCGGTGGAGAGTTATTATGAACAATATCATTTACCGGTTCAGCCGGCAGTTGCCAGTTGTAAACCGGGTATGCTGAAACTACGGAAATTTCACCCGCATCAAAACTGATATTGTTGTAAACATTTTTATGTGAATCTTCTAACTTATGAAACTGATGTTCATCATGGCAGCAACCATTATTCTTTTCGGTCATACCGCAACGGCTGCACTTATCATTCTCTGTTTCGAAAAATTCCACCCCGGCCTTTTGCCCCATACAATAATGTATTTCCATGGCAATGCCCGAAGACACAGTCATGTACATGATCGTTAATATGGAAAGGAGGAGTTTTTTCACGGAGTAAAGTTACGAAGAAATAGCGAGTAGCAAGTGGGGAATGGCTAGTGGGATAAATACAGCTCCCTGGTTACTACTAGCTGCTTCCCAACAAATTAACGTAGGATAACCAACAAAGGATAATCGATAGTTGTGGTAAGTAAGATAAATACAAAGCCCCCTACTTGCCATTCCCCACTCGCCACTAGCCTAATTAACAAACCACCATTGAACCCCCAACCTCAACATAAACCCCTGTGTTGGATAATGCGGCGCTGCAAAATTGTTATTAATGAACCCAAAACCATTGGCTGGGCTTACCGTATTCAGGTTTTCGGCACGTATATATGCTGTAAATCCTTTTATACGAAAATGGACAAAAGCATTGATATCAGGAAGATTTTTAATGGTTACCGTATCCTGTGGAACAAACTGACCCATAACGGGTGAATAATTATTTGCCTTATATGCTGTATAATACCTTGCTTCAATTCCTGCACTCAGGTATAAATTCTTATAAAAATTGCCTTCATACGCCAGGCGGTTCCTCGTAAATAATAAGGGAACTTTAACAGGCGCTGCGCCATCTGTTTGCTGCAATACAGCTTCAACATACCAATTCCAATGTTTGGAAATACGGATCTTCTTTGAAGCAAATACCTGCAACAGGTTTATTACTTTACTGTATTGAGCGGTTTTATAATAATTGCTGAAATAACTATAATTCGTTATCAAATGGTCTTTGAACCCAATATTGAAAAAAGGATTGTTGGCAGAAGCTCCAAATGAAGTAATATTTTCTTTACTAAATTGATTGTCGTTACCCAGGTTAAATGAAGAACGTTTTTCAAAAATAAATGACGGACTACGATTTACATTCTGAAAGAACAAACTGATATTGCCGAATTTTTTATTCAGGAACCTGCTAAGAGTTGCATAAGCGCTGTAGTCGCCGGTATTCAATCCGGCCACGTAAAATTCTCCCTTGATCAAAACATCCCATAATTTGTTTCTTGTCCTGTTGCGGTATTCTCCATGCAGCATTACATTATAACGATATGATATCTTTTTGTAGAATTCGCCTTTCAAATTTTGCAATGTTACACCTGCTAAAATAAACTGGGCCGAATTTTTTGTATCCGGGAACTGGATCAAAGAAAGGTCATTGTTTATCACGGTCCACTTTTCCCTTACTGTAAATGTGTCTTTCGGTGCATTCAAAGTTGTATCATACCAGTTTTGATAAGTAGCAGAATCCGTATTTACATCAGTGAATCCATATATATAAGTGCTATAAGTAAAACTATGTTGTATCCGCAACTTTGGATAAAATAAATAATCAGTTGTTGAATCATTGATGGCTACAGAATCTTTTTTCCCAAGATCATAACTCTGTCTTAAAAAGAAAGTAACATCCCGGTAAGTATTGCCCGTGTATATAGTTGTAACAAATGGATTGCTTTTAAAATTTGTAGTATTACCCAGGTTAACAGGAATACTAAAACGATCTTTCTTATTAGGATTGAGTAATAATGAATCAGCTTTTATACCGCCATTCTCTGAAGCCCTGATCTTATTACCCACCAAAACTAAGTATGAATTATACCGCTTGCGTTTTCCCTGGTAGTTTCCAAACAACCTGAAATTATTGTGATTGGCATTCTGGTTAATAAAACGGCCGGGGGCAGTTATCAACCTGTAATCAAATCCAACATTCAGGTTTGGTTTTGGATTTTGCGTATGCATTACTTTTATCATCTGCTCTTTACCGGAAGCCAGTTGGTAGCCGAGCATTGAAAAAGGTTTGGTGGTTTTATAGAATTTTGAATCCTCCAATGTAAAACGGTAAATATCATACGCATGAAACCCTGCATCCCATCCCGGTTTGGCAAAAGGCTGAAAGATCAGTGGGAATGCCGCAGCGCCATTATTGCCCAGGTACTGGTAAGAAGATGGAACAGGAAAATATTTATCAAAATCATTTACCGATGAATCCATGGTCCGCCTGTTGGTAGAATCGAGGTATTTATAACTGATGCTGATGGAATCCTTCAGGTCATTCCTGTGTTCAAAACCAATGGTATCACTTTTACTCCGGGAAACATTGCCTTTAAAACCGGATACTTTATTGATCAGTTCTTCCTGTGCCATTGCATCATGTAAAAGCAAAAAAAACAATATTGACCCGGCAATTTTTTTCATGTATATAAGACAGGATGAAAACCCCATTTTGGAATTGCAAATGTAAGGCAAAGGGTTATGGAAACACTTATAATGACTCCATTTTCACTTTTCGTTTTTCATTTTTCACTATTCACTTTTTAATTATCTTCGCCAAAATTTAAAAGCATGAATTTACACGAATACCAGGCCAAACAACTGTTAAAAAAATACAATGTACCGGTACAGGAAGGATTTGCGTGCAGCACGCCTTCAGAAGCTGAAGAAGCATACCGCCAGATACATACCCAGTACGGAAGTAAGTTTGCGGTTGTAAAAGCGCAGATACATGCCGGTGGCCGTGGTAAAGGAACCATTGTTGGAAAAGATCAGCGTGGTGTTGCGGTTGGTAAAAATGCAGAAGATGTGTTGAGAATTGCAGGCAATATCCT
>JANNBU010000075.1:0-8867 GCA_031385805.1 Ferruginibacter sp. | reverse complement strand
CAAAAGTTGCGAAATAGTTACCGAATTATCTTTTACAAATTCTTGATTTAACAAAGTAGAATCTTTGTAGAATTTATTCAGTTTACCCATAGCAATTTTCTCAGCCATTTCAGCAGGTTTTCCTTCTGCTTTCACCACTTCAATTGCAATGTTCTTTTCCCTTTCGATCACATCTGCAGGAATAGAAGTTTCATCAACGGCCAAAGGATTCATGGCTGCGATCTGCATAGCAAGGTCTTTACCAGCTTCTGCAGCTTCCTGTGTTAAACCAACCAATACACCCATGCGGTTTGCACCATGGATATAACTTGCTACATAAGGCGCTTCTATTCTTTCAAATTTAGAAACTTCGATCTTCTCGCCAATAGAAGCAAGCTTATCATTGATCATATCGGATACTTTAGCACCGTTGATAGATACTGCATTTAATTCTTCTGCAGATTTTACATTATTTGTGATAGCTGCATCGGCAATGCTTTGAGCAAAAGCTACAAACTCTGCATTCTTACTTACGAAATCAGTTTCGCAACTGATGCAAATAATCAAACCTGCTTTATTATCGGCAGTTGTCTTTGCAAGGATCACTCCTTCTTTTGCTTCACGGTCGCTGCGTTTTGCTGCAACTTTCTGACCTTGTTTACGCAACCAGTCAATGGCTGCTTCAAAATCACCGTTACTTTCTGTTAATGCTTTGCGGCAATCCAACATGCCGGCGCCGGTTGCCTGGCGTAATTTATTTATATCTGCTGCTGTTATTGTTGCGCTCATGATATACCCCTGTCCCCTAAAGGGGAACTTAGTTTTAATGTTAATAATTTAATTTAAAGAACTTTTAAATCGAACTAACCAATCCTCCATAATCAGTTCCCCCTTTAGGGGGCGGAGGGGGTGTTGTTGTGTTACCTTGGCCCACCACCACCTGCCGGTCTTCTGCCACCTGCTCCGGGTCCTGGAACACGACGTTTTGTTGGTGCTCCACCACGAACTCCACCGCCACCACGTTTACCTCTGTCGTCGCCGTCGGCCTGCTTTTGTTCAAATCGTGCCGCTTTTGCTTCCGGAGTTTCTTCTGTATCGCTGTGGTCATCATCATCTTTTTCTGCCTGACGTTCCTGCAAACCTTCAATGATAGCCGCAGTGATATAATTAACTACGATAGAAATTGATTTGGTTGCATCATCATTTGCAGGAATAGCAAAATCAACTTTATTCGGATCGCAATTGGTATCAACCATTCCGAAAGTGCTGATGCCCAGACGCCTTGCTTCTGCCAATGCGATGTGTTCGTGGCCAATATCAACCATGAACAAAGCTGCCGGTACACGGCTTATCTGTGCAATACCGCCCAATACTTTTTCCATTTTTTCTTTTTCACGTGAAAGCGTTAACCTTTCTTTTTTATTCAGGTTCTCTGCGCTTCCGTCGCCAAGCATTTTTTCAATGCTCTGCATTTTCTTTACACTTTTACGCACAGTATTAAAATTGGTAAGCATTCCGCCCAACCAACGTTCTGTAACAAAAGGCATGTTTACTTTTTTAGCGCTTTCCTGCACTATTTCTTTAGCTTGTTTTTTTGTAGCAACAAACATGATCTTTTTTCCGCTGCGTGCAATCGCTTTCATAGCTGCTGCTGCTTCCTGCAAACCTTCTACAGTTTTATTCAGGTCAATGATGTGTATGCCTTTTTTTTCTGCAAAAATGTAAGGAAGCATTTTCGGGTTCCATTTCTTTTTTAAATGCCCGAAGTGTACGCCTGCTTCTAAAAGTTGCTGTTGTAAGGAAGTGTTATTTTCCATTGTTTATTATTAAGTAATTTTTTAAATATTGATGCCAGATACCTGATACCAGATGCCGGATAGTTGATAATAGATTGAGCCGTTAAGCATATCCGGTATCTTGTATCCCGTATCGGTTTTTTATCTCTTAGAGAACTGGAAGCTTTTCCTTGCTTTTTTACGGCCTGGTTTTTTACGCTCCACAGCACGCGGATCACGTTTTAATAAACCTGCTGCTTTTAAAGCCGGGCGGTAATCTGCGCTTACTTCAAGCAATGCACGGGAAATACCAAGCTTTGCAGCTTCGGCCTGTCCTTTTACACCACCGCCTGATGCATTAACAACGATGTCAAACTTATCAGACAGTTCAAGTTTTTTTAAAGGCGCTTCCAATTGGTTTTGTAAATACACCAACGGAAAATATACTTTATAGTCTTTGCCATTCACTGTAATCTTACCATCTCCCTTACTAAGGAAAACACGTGTTACAGCTTCTTTTCTACGGCCGACTGCGTTTTTTTGCTTTTCCATTATATTATGCAGATTGTTTTATTTTAGTAAATTTTAATTCAACAGGTTTTTGTGCACCATGAGGATGCTCTGCACCACCATATACAAATAATTTTTTGTACATCTGGCGGCCCAAACGATTCTTTGGTAACATTCCTTTTACTGCTCTTTCGATAACAGCATCGGGACGGCGCTTCAATAAATTCTCAGCAACTTCTGCTTTTTGTCCACCGGGATAACCGCTAAAAGTTAAATACTCTTTGTCTGCAAGTTTATTACCGGTAAATACCACTTTAGAAGCGTTGATCACAATAATAAAATCGCCACAATCTACGTGTGGGGTGTAATAAGCCTTATTCTTACCACGAAGAATGGCTGCAATCTTTGCACACATACGACCAACGGTTTGATTAGTACCGTCTACAACGTACCAGTCGTGTTTTACGGTAGCCTCGTTCGCATGTTTTGTTGTGAAATGTAGTTTACTCATTGTTTGTTTTTTGGCTGTTGGCTATTAGCGGTTAGCTATTAGCAAAAAGCGGTTCTAAATAATTAAGAGTCTATGCCATCCCATAAACTCTGGTTACAGCTAATAGCTAAATGCTAGTTGCTATTTTTCGGACGGCGAAGGTAAGTGGATATGATGTGTGATTCCTAATAATAAAGAAAGAAACTTTTACTCAACATCCGTAATGTATTGGTTTACAATAAAAAATTTGACGTGATTTTTAAAAGAGAAAAAAATTCATGACCAGGTTGGCAGAAATATTATGCACTTTTACCGCGGAGAAATACATTCGAAGCTTCGGTTCTGTTCCTTACTTCCAGTTTCCGGTAAATATTTTTACAATGCTTTTTTACTGTATTGATGGTGATATTTTGTTCGGCAGCAATTTCTTTATACAGGCTGCCCCTTGATAAAGAAATCAAAACTTCTATTTCTTTTTTACTAAGGCCGCTATGGTCGTCTAAGGGTTTCAATATCATTTATATAACGGTTAAAATTAACCGTTATAAAGATATCAGGACTAACTATTTTGGGTACCATAATCCTTTAACATTAATAGACCTGTTTCCCGTTAATATAAGTTGCTTTTACGGTCGTTTTTAAAATCCCATCAGGGTTGCAGGTCATCAGGTCCTGGTCTAATAAAATAAAATCTGCCGATTTTCCTGCTTCCAGGCTTCCTTTTGAATTTTCTTCGAAAGCTGCTTTGGCAGCCCATATCGTCATTCCTCTTATTGCCTGTTGCTTTGTCAACGCATTTTCCATTTGAAATCCTGTTGCCGGAAATCCTTTTGCATCTTTGCGTACTACCGCAGCATAAAAAGTTTTAAACGGGCTAAGGTCTTCAACAGGGAAATCTGTGCCCAATGGCATCCAGTTATTTATTTCCAATAATTGTTTATAAGCATACGCTTTTTTTATTCTTTGAGGGCCAACACGTGTTTCTGCCCAATACATATCACTGGTTGCATGGGTAGGTTGTACAGAAGGTATGATATTATAGTCTGCAAAAAAATGAAAGTCATTTGCATCAACAACCTGTGCATGTTCGATCCGCCAGCGCCGGTTATTTTTCCCCTTCAGCGCTTCAGCATAGATTTTTAAAATCGCCCTGTTGCCACTATCGCCAATGGCGTGCGTACACAGTTGCAATTTTGAGTTTGCTAATTTGTTAGCCACATTAATAAAATAACCTGTGTCACTTAATAAGAATCCTTTCCAGCCGGGCTTATCGGTATATTCATTTATTAAACATGCGCCTCTTGATCCCAGTGCACCATCAGCATATAATTTAAATCCACCTACATGCAGGCCTTCTGTTATATAAGGTCCCTTCCCTATCCACCTGTCATAATATTGTGCGCTGTCTGACAAGAGTGCAAATACTTTCATCTTCAACCTGCCTGCTTTTTGTTCTTCATCTACCATTTCTACCGTGTGTTCGCTGATGCCACAATCATGTACACCTGTAAGCCCAACGGCAAAGCATAACTGTTGTGCATCTGCATAATATTTTTTTGCAAGGCTGTCACTTAACAATGGGATCTTATTATCTACGATATCCATAGCATTGTCGATTAATATCCCTGTTGGTTTCCCGTCTTTCAATTCAATATTGCCTCCTTTTACAATTGTAAAAGGATTGATCCCTGCTATATCGAGCGCTACCTGGTTTACAAGAGCAGCATGACCGTCAATACGTTTTAAGAAAACGGGCCTGTCGAGAAATAAACTATCTAATATTTTTTTATCGGGGAAGGTTTTTATAGTCCAGTCATTCTGGTCCCATCCACGCCCATATATCCATTGCATGGGTGCATTTTTACTATATACTTTGATCCTGCTTACCACTTCTTCAAATGAAGTGGTGCCCACGAGGTCGCATTTCCACATATCTGTGGCAAAGCCTGTAAAATGGCAATGTGCGTCTATAAAGCCTGGAAAAATTGTTTTACCGGAAGCATCAATTGTTTCGCTGGCTTCGTATTTTTTTAAGATCTCATCATTCGTCCCTGTTGCAACAATTTTACCGTCCTGTATTGCCATTGCTTCAGCAACAGAAAATGCAGAATCAACCGTGTATATTTTTGCATGATGTATTACAAGGCTGACCTTTTGTTTTGACTTGCAGGAAGAAAAAGGAATAAGGAATAAGAAATAAGAAATGAGGAACCTGCCTGCCGGTAGGCGAGGTAAGAAAGTTTTTGGTTGCATAGCAATTGATTGTTTTTCAAAAATAGGATAAATGAGCCGATACTATTATGGATATGAGTACAGGCGGCAAAACTCATTTTCAAACGTATCTTTACAATATGCAGTTTGATAAGATCGTCAATGCCAAAATAAATAATGAAGTTGATAAGCCGCTGATGAAAAAAGATCTTTTTCCGGTGAGCGAACGGTTACAACATTACCTGCACTTGTATGGAAGGGA
Source organism: Ferruginibacter sp. (assembly GCA_031385805.1). GTDB lineage: Bacteria > Bacteroidota > Bacteroidia > Chitinophagales > Chitinophagaceae > Ferruginibacter. The sequence continues at coordinate 3,640 of JANNBU010000075.1, read as the reverse complement.
TATTTCGTTATCCATCACATACAAGGATCTTTTAAACTACAGGTATTCCACAGCGTTGAGAAATAAAAAAGGAAAACTTACGCATTGGGAAACGGCTATTTATGATCTCAAAGAAATGGAATTCTTAAAAGAAGGATTGATCAAGACTTACGCTGCCTTAAAAACAGAAGGGAATCTTACTTATACCAAACACCTTGATGTTGAGCGGATAGATTTCTGCGAGTTTGGCAACAGCGTGCCTTTTAGGATACGGATCATTAACAGGATAAATGATAATTACGATCACTATTATATAAAAGCTGCGGATGCATCCCGCATATACGGGCTTGAGTTGGAGCATTTACTCAGTCCCAACCGCATTACTTTTTTACACCATAAAAATACGCTGGTGGAAGAGCATATTCCCGGCATACCCGGCGACGTTTTTCTGGAGGATTATTTAAATGAACCTGAAACAAATAAGATCCGCATCGCAAAAGAATTTGTAAAATTCAATGAGCGAAGTTTTGCCAGGTTGCTGGGCGATATGCGCAGTTACAATTTTGTAATTGATATTACCCCGGATATTGAAGATTATCAATACCGCATCCGTGCAATAGATTTTGATCAGCAGTGTTATGAAGGAAAAAAAAATCTTTACTTGCCACAGTTTTACAGGGAAAATTTTGAGTATGTTGATCTGGTGCTGAAAACCCTCAGTCCTGATGTTATAGAACAATACCAGACAGAAGAACAAACGGCCATGGCCCATCGGGTATTTGCAAGCAGGAAACAGCTGATAGAATTACTCAACATTATGGCAAAGGATGAATTGTCTGACAGTTATAAAATAAAAATGCTGCGGGATGAACTGAACAGTCATTTTAATACCAGCTATTTTTCCAAATGCCATACCATGGGCTCCATTGTAAAAAGACAATTAAAAATAGTATTGCAAAAACACCTGCAACAACTAAAACCGCTCTGATCGGTAGTGTTTCAGTTTGTCATTCTGAGGAACGAAGAATTTCTACATTTCTACCTAAGAGATGCTTCGCTCCTCAGCATGGCAAAACAAATAGAAGCAATCCCTTTAATCTCCCCTTACTATTAAACGAAATTTTTATCTTTATAATGATATTCATTGTATGTACACTCCGGAACACATCAAAAAATTACAGAAGGAAACGGCTCAATGGCTTGCTGCAAGGGAAGATGCAGGGATCGGTAAAAAAATTGCTGCCGGAATTGAAAGCCTTCGCAATACGCTTCGCTTTCATGAATACAGGTATTATGTGCAGAACGATCCGCTGATAAGCGATTATGAATATGATACATTGTATAAGCTGCTTGAAAAATATGAACAACAAAACCCTGCTGCAATAACTAAAAATTCTCCAACGCAACGGGTAGGCATAGGCTTGATAAAAGACCCGCCTACCGGACAGGCAGGTTTTCCAAAAGTGCAGCACCTTGTCCCAATGTTATCGCTCGAGAATTCTTATAATGCCGAAGATCTGCTGGATTGGGACAGGAAAGCAAGAGAACTGTCAGGCTTAGCTGAAGTGGAGTATTGTGTTGAACCAAAATTTGACGGCGCCAGCATCTCATTAATGTATGAAGATGATTTTTTTATAAGAGGCGTTACCAGAGGTGACGGCGAAACAGGAGATGATATTACGGCAAACATTATGCAGATAAGGTCTGTTCCACTTTCTGCATCATTCAGCAATTATGGGATACAACAAATAGAGATAAGGGGTGAGGTATTATTGAACAAGGATAATTTTAAAAAATATAATGATAAGCTGATCGAAGAAGGCATGCCGCCATTGGCCAATCCACGCAATGCCGCTGCAGGAAGCCTTCGTATAAAAGACACCGCTGTGGTGGGCAAAAGAAACCTGGAAGCATTCTTATATCATGTGAGTTATTTTACGACCACTGACCACCGACCACTGACCACCACAGAGCCGGCAACTCATTCAGGAATGTTGGAAATGCTTTGGAACCTGGGATTCAGGAGCCCGAAAAAGGAAATGAAAGTTGTAAAAGGTATTGACAAGGTTATAGAATATGTAAACCTGTTTGAGTCAAAACGGGATGAACTTCCTTATGAAATAGATGGAATGGTCATTAAAGTAAATGAACTAACTGTACAGGATAAACTGGGTATGACATCCCATCACCCGAGATGGGCCATTGCTTTTAAATTTAAGGCAAGGCAGGGAACAAGTAAACTTTTATCAGTAAGTTACCAGGTTGGGCGAACCGGCGCTGTTACACCTGTTGCTAAAATTGAACCGGTACAGGTGGGCGGCGTTACCGTTAGCAGTATATCCATTCACAATGAAGAATATATAAAAGAAAAGGATCTGAAGATCGGCGATACCATACTAATAGAACGGAGTGGTGATGTAATTCCACAAATTGTAAAGTCATTACCGGAATTGAGGGATGGAACTGAGAAGAAGATCATTTACCCAAAAAATTGTCCGGTGTGTAATGATGCATTGTTTAAGCCCGAAGATGAAGCCGTTTGGCGTTGCATCAATATCAATTGCGAAGCACAGGTTGTTGAACGTATCATCCATTTTGTGAGTAAAGATGCCATGGATATCCGCAGTTTTGGGGAAGCCAATGTGCGCAAGTTCTATGAAATGGGTTTATTGAAAGACATCCCGGGAATATATACCCTCAACTTTGAAGCACTAAAAACACTAGAGGGGTTTGGGGCCAAGTCCATAAGCAACCTGGAACAAGCCATTGAAAACAGCAAAACCCAGCCATTACACAGGTTAATATATGGGCTTGGTATCAGGTATGTGGGGGAAACAACTGCGAAAGCACTGGCTCAAACGGTAAAAAATATCGTTGAATTTGCCGGTTATGATAAGGAACAACTGCAACAAATAGAAGATGTTGGGGTAAAAGTGGCCGGTAGTATATATGAGTTCTTCCACAATAACGATAACCTGCAAATGCTGAAAAAACTGGAAGGGCTGGGCGTACAAATGCAAAACACAGTTGTACAGGTAACCGAAGGCAACCTTGGCGGCCAAACGTTTTTATTCACGGGAACGCTGACCCTGCTGAAACGTACTGCAGCTGAGGAACGGGTAGAAATGAACGGTGGCAAGATCTTAAACGGGGTTAGCAGCAAGCTCAACTACCTTGTAGTAGGGGAAGATGCCGGTAGCAAACTGGAAAAAGCAAAGAAGATCCCGGCAATAAAAATAATTACTGAAGAAGAATTTTTAAAAATGCTACCTACTTAGTTATATTTTTTATTATATTTACTCCAACTGTTATCAACATTATTGTCCGGTTAATAAAAATAACGGACGCCACAATCTAAATCATATTGTTATGATTAAAAAAATTCCCGGAGAAGTTTGGAAACAAATGCAATTTACCGGATACAAACAGTTACGTAAAAAATATGCAGTATCCAATGGAGGACGTGCTGCAAGCTATTCAACAAACGTAGCAGCGGATGGTAAATTATTAAATGGGTCACTTACATCAGGCTACCGAACATTAAACCTGCATGTTGAAAATGGCAACGGAACCATTTATATACACAGGGAAGTAGCAAAATTATTTTGCAAAAAGAAATCGCCTAAATACAAATTTGTGATTCATGTAAATCATAAAAAGG
>JANNBU010000210.1:0-18039 GCA_031385805.1 Ferruginibacter sp. | reverse complement strand
AGGATCAACAACTTTAAAATGGTTAAATTAAGTATTAAAATAAAGTCTCTCTAATTTCTTTATTCCTAAGATGTGCAAAGAAAACAAAACTTTATTTGCTCCCAACGGGGAGCTGCAAATTACAAACAATGCTATAATCAAAAATTTAGCCGTTTTGCCTATTGCAAGAAAACTTTGTTAAAATGCGAATTATTTTGGAACACAAAGACACGAAGGCACAGCGGCACGGAGAAAAAGAAAAAAAATGAAACTCGACAACTTCGTGCCGCTGTGCCTCCGTGCCGCTGTGTTTCAATATTTCCCCGGAATACCTTTAAATTTAATAAAACAATATATTAATTTTAAGAAAAAAAATTCAATGATCGACACACAACTAATAACTACATCAACCCAACTGGAAGGTTACCGTATAACCAAACACCTGGGAATTGTACGGGGTATTACGGTTCGCAGCAGGAGTTTATTAGGGAATATTGGTGGTGGTATCCAGTCATTATTCGGCGGGAAACTTTCTATCTATGTTGAACTATGCGAAAAAACAAGGGAGGAAGCTTTCCAATACATGATCCAGCATGCAAATGAACGTGGTGCAAATGCCATTATCAATATGCGTTATGATGCCAATGAAGTGATGTCAGGTATCACTGAAGTGCTGGCTTATGGATCAGCAGTGGTTGTAGAAAAAATTTAGGATAATTAAAATATGCCACGAATGCACGAATAAATACAAGCTTATTCGTGCATTTGTGGCAATTAAATTTTTACGACGTGTCTAAGAAAGATATTTTCCCACAATGGGCATTCTTCTGCCAACCCCAAAAGCTTTGGGTGAAATGCGGATGATGGGACAAAACTGATTGCGTTTATACTCATTTACATTCACCATTTTTAATACCCGGTCAACCAGGGCGGCATCAAAACCCTGCGCTTTTATTTCATCCGGTCCCTTTGTTTGTTCAATGTATTGATATAAGATCTTATCAAGTATGTAATATTCCGGGAGGCTGTCACTGTCTTTCTGATCATGTCTCAACTCTGCACTCGGTGGTTTACTAATGATATTTAATGGAATGATTGTTTCATCCCTGTTTATATACCTTGCCAGTTCATAAACCTGCAGTTTATAACAATCACCCAGAACGCCCAGCCCGCCCGCCATATCACCATATAATGTACCATAACCTGTTGCCAGTTCGCTTTTGTTGGAAGTATTCAATAAAATATATCCGAATTTATTTGCCATCGCCATCAGCAGGTTGCCTCTTGTGCGGCTCTGGATATTTTCTTCAGCAATATTAAAAGGCAGATCTTTAAAAAATGGTTTTAGTTCATTTAAAAATCCTTCGTAAATATTTTTTATCGGGATGATGTTGTATTGGTTTGCAAGATTAATGCTGAGTTGTTCTGCATCGCTCACAGAATGTGAGGTGGAATAAGGAGAAGGCATTAATATGGCGTGTACATTTTCACTACCGAGTGCTTTACAGGCGAGTGCAAGCGTGACTGCGCTGTCAATACCACCGCTGCTTCCCAGTATTGCTTTTGTAAAACCCATTTTAGAAAAATAATCGCGGATACCCATTACAAGTGCTTCATAAATATGACATATATTCAGACCTTCTTCAAGTGTTGCCGGGTTCAATTCACTATTGGCAATTTTACCGGCTGGTTCAATGATCGTTCCTTCAATGGTTCCGTTATCATTCAGAAAAAAAGATTGCAGGTCTTCTTCAAAACTTGCCAGCCTGCCACATAGGTTTGCATTTTTATCGAAAACAAGTGATGTACCATCGAAAACAATTTCTGTCTGGCTACCAACTCCATTACAATAAAACATGGGGATCTTATACTTAAGTACATTGGCTTTTACAGCTGCCTGCCTGTCTTCATCGTGTGTGTAATCGAATGGAGATGCAGAGAGGTTTATCATCACATCCGGATCCTGTCCCATCATTTTATCCATCGGGCAATAATTGTATAATGGATCGTTGCCAAGGTTCCAGATGTCTTCACAAATGGTGACAGCGATCTTCTTTCCTTTATACAAAATAACTTTCCACTCATTGGCGGGTTCAAAATAACGATCCTCATCAAACACATCATAAGTAGGCAAACAGGTTTTGTGGATCACTTGCCTGATCTCTTTATCAGCAAGGAAATAAGCAGCGTTGAACAGGTCTTTTCCTTTTATTACAGCATTCCTGTGCGGAGCCCCAACCAATACCGCAATACCATCGGCATGTAATCTTATTTCATCAATGGCCTGGTAACATTTATCAATGAAATCCTTGAAGTATAAAAAATCCCTGGGTGGATAGCCACAGATGCAAAGTTCACTGAACACGATAATATCCCCACCCTGTTGCTTTGCCAGCTTTATTGCTTTAATGATCTTTTTAGTATTGCTTTCAAAATTGCCAATGTGATAATTCTGTTGTGCCAAAAATATTTTCATGTACTGTTCTTAGCTGTTTTAACTTTATTGTTATCAATAAAAGCTTTTCTTTTGTAAAGTTAAATTATTCAATTATGCGTTTGATAATAAGTTTATGCTTAGTTTCCCTGCTTTTTTCCTGCGGACAAAACAAAGAACCGGATATTTCCGAAGTTAAAATAGAATTATCAACCCGTCGTTTTGAAAAAGACCTGTTTGCACTTGATACCAATAACCTGGCCCCACAACTTGATCAGCTAATAGCCCGGTATCCTTCTTTTGGTGAGAATTTTTTGTCAACTATATTAAATACAGATCCCAGGTGGTCGGCAGATAGCGCCAACATGTACGTAAAAGGATTTATAACAGCTTATAGGAATGTGTATGATTCGTCGGAAAAGGTATTTGCGGATTTTAGCCCTTATGAAAAAGAAATAAAAAAAGGATTGCAATTTTTGAAATATTATTTCCCCGCATATAAAGCGCCGCACCATATTATCACCTATATCGGGCCAATGGACGGTTATGGTGATATATTAACGGAAGATGCACTTATTATTGGTTTACATCATCATCTCGGTAAAAATTTTTCCATGTATAATCTTTCCTGGGTGCAGGAAGTATATGCAGGTTATATAAGTAACCGCTTTGAACCCGGATATATTGCGATAAACTGTATGAAGAATATTGTACTGGATATGTATCCTGAAAAAAACGAAGACCAGAGTTTGGTTATACAAATGGTAGACAAAGGAAAAAAATTGTATCTGCTCAGTAAATTATTACCTGCTGAACCTGAAAATAAACTTTTAGGCTATACCGAAAAACAAATGAAGGATGCTTATGCAGGTGAGGCAACAATATGGGATTTGTTTGTAAAAAATGAATTATTACAAACCATCGACAACAACGTAATTAAAAACTATGTAGGTGAAGGCCCCAAAACACAGGAGTTGGGGGAAGATTCGCCCGGCAACATTGGTTCCTTTGCCGGCTGGCAGATCGTAAAAAAATTCATGAAAAAAAATCCGGAGACAAAATTACCAGACCTGATGAATATGTCTGCAGAAACGATTTTTCAAAAGGCTAAATACAAGCCATAGATCAGGCTGCCTGGGCTTGTAATGCTTCCTGTGCAGGTTTTTGTCCCAACATCTTCATTACCCTGAAATGGGATGCCAGTGCTTCGCTCATCGTGCGATAATAGTTATATGGAAGATTATATTCCTTACATTTTTCCGCTACAATTTTGCTGATAGCAGGATAATGAACATGGCTCACTTTCGGGAAAAGATGATGTTCTACCTGGTAATTCAAACCGCCAACACACCAGGAGATAAATTTATTTCCCATGGCAAAATTAGAAGTTGTCTTTAACTGAAATTCGGCCCAGGCTGTATCAATGTGTTTTGTTTCATCCAATGCAATATTTTCGAATTCAGTATTTTCAACCACATGTGCTAATTGAAAAACAAGTGAAAGCGTTAATCCCAAAACAACATTCATGGTAAGATACCCGATAAGCCAGCCCTGCCAGCCCCAAACCGTGATCGGTATAGCGATGTAAACAATGGCATAATAAACTTTTGTTGCCCAGAAAATGATGTGATTTTTTGTCGTCATTTTCCATGCCTCCGTTGTATATATCTTGCGGCTGAAATATTTTGTAAAATCCATGATAAATATCCAAAAGATAGAAGAGAGTGAATACACAGGCAGCAGGTATAAATGCTGAACCTTGTGTGCCGGAACCCATTTTTGTGATTCACACTGGCGTATGATGGGGCTTTTGGCAATATCATCGTCAATGCCATCCACATTGGTATAAGTATGGTGTATGATATTGTGTTTTTGCTTCCAGAAATAGGAATTGGCGCCCAGCCCGTTTGCTGTTAATCCCAACGCATCATTTAACAAAGAATTATTAGAGTAACTGCCATGGTTTGCATCATGCATAACGCCAAAGCCAATACATGCAAGTATATATCCTAATGCAGCGCACAACAATAATGCAGGTAAAGCTGGCATTTTTACCAGCATCAATAAAGCATAAATTAAAACAGAAGAGCCGAGTAAAACGATCGTTTTGGTATACAGTCTCCAGTCCCCGGTCTTTTGTATTTTATTATCCGTAAAATAAGTATCAACACTTGTTTTAAGAGATTGGTAGAATTCGTTATTCCGGTTGTTAAAAGTGATTTTTGCCATATTGAATTTTTGCAATGAAACATTGTTTCATTTATAAAAACCAGTAAAATAATTGAAAATTAATTGACAGATGCTGACAATGATCATCAATGCTTAGCTTGAAGGTACAGAAAATAATCCATAAAAGGGTACCCTAATTCATCTTGAACGGAGCATGCATTTCAAATGCAGGTATGGCAACGTCAAAGGTGATTTTATTGTTTGCATTCTCGAGTAAATAAGTGCCGTGCATTTTACCCATTTCCGAACGCAGGTTACATCCGCTGATATATTGATAAGAAGCAGCAGGTGCAATAACAGGCTGAATCCCAACAACGCCTTCACCCTCTACCTCCCTCATACTGCCTTCACTATCATAAATATGCCAGTGTCTGCGTAATAGCTTGACCGGGAAATCATTGTTGTTTTCAATGGTGATCTTGTAAGCAAACATGAACTCGCTGTTCAACGGGTTGCTATATTCCGGTTGATAAAAAGTCTCCACGCTTATTTTAACGCCACCTGATATTTTAGAAATCATGTGTTGGTATTTGCTGTAAAATTAATCAAAAAATTCCGGCTTTAGCTTATATTTATAGCATTACAAATAAATGAAATGTTATGCCGGTTACTAAAATCAATTACAAAAATAAAGATATTACTGTATTGTGGCAACCAACCCTGTGCATTCATTCAGGAATTTGTTTTAAAGGATTGCCGGGCGTTTTTGATCCACGCCGCAAACCCTGGATCGAAATGGATAAAGCAACCACAGAAGCGATCATTGAACAGGTTAAAAAATGCCCGAGCGGTGCTTTGAGTTTTTCAGTTAATGAAGAAGCCGATAAATGATCTAAATTTTTTTTGATTGCTTATAACCATTCTTTAAAAGCCATTGCAAAACTTTATCACGCTGGTCTCCCTGTACAATAATTTCTCCATCCTTTACACTTCCACCTGTACCACAAAAAGTTTTTAGTTTTTTACCGATATCTTCTTTTTGCTGGCTGCTGCCGGAAAAGCCTTCCAGCAATGTGACTGCTTTGCCGGCCCGGTGTTTTGTATCAAGCCTCACTCTTAAGTTTTGTTCCCCCGGGGGAAGGCTGATATTTTTTTCTTCATCATCATCAAAAGATCTGAAATCCGGATCGGTAGAATATACAATGCCTGATGTAGCTATCTTATTTTTTGCCATGACTGGATTACAATTTATACAATGATCGCTTTTAAACTGAGATCAAGGCTTACAGCCTGGTGTATGATGGCGCCGCTTGAAATATAATCAACCCCTGTTGCAGCATACGCTTCAATGTTTTCATAATTAATACCGCCACTTGCTTCGGTCTCATATTTTCCGTCAATCAGCAACAACGCTTCTGAGATTTGTGCAGGAGTAAAATTATCCAGCATGATGCGGTTTATTTTCCCGGTAGCTAAAACTTTTTTTACATCTTCGATACTTCTTGTTTCCACTTCAATTTTCAGACCGGGTTTATTTTGCTGAACATACTCATAAGCTTTGTCAATAGCTTTTTCAATACTGCCGCAATAATCAATGTGATTGTCTTTGAGCATGATCATGTCATACAAACCAAAGCGATGGTTTACTGCACCACCAATACGCACAGCCTCTTTTTCCAATAACCGGAAGTTGGGAGTGGTTTTACGGGTATCTAATAATTTCGTTTTATAATTTCTGAGTTTATCGGTATACTTTTTTGTAAGCGTTGCTATACCACTCATGCGTTGCATACAATTCAATACCAATCTTTCGCATTGAAGAATGGTATGCACGTCTGCATGCACTTCAAAGCCTGTTTCACCATAAACCATTTGTTCACCGTCATTTTTAAAACTTTTAAAAACAATACCGGGCTGCATGTAATTGAAGATCTTTTCTGCAACCTGTACGCCGGCTAAAATGCCATCTTGCTTAATTTTTAAAATTGCTTTTCCTTTTGCATTTTTATCAATGCTACTTAGGGTAGAATGATCCCCGTCACCGATATCTTCCGATAATGCATTTTTGATAAGCAGGTTCAGTTGTTCATTATAATTCATACAAACAAAGCTACGCATTGAATAGAAAAATAAACTGTTGTAAAATAAAAAACTCCCATTAAGGGAGTTTCAAAAAAATTTATATTACCCGGTTACTCGTTTTGAAACCTGATCTCCTGGAGGGTTTGTGTGCTTCCTTTTTGTTTCATGAAAATTGTAGTGCGGTATGAAGCACTCTTTGTGATCAGTTTTCCGATACAATACTGTGATCCGCCATTTTCGCCTTTGTGTAAAATTTCGAAACCTTTGACGGGATTATTGCTGAAGAAATCCCTTAATACAACTTCGGCCTGGCTCTTACTATAACTATTACTTTTATCGGGTAAAGTTATTTCTACTGTATTATCAAAATACTTTGCTATTTCTGTTGCGTTGCCTGCTTTTAAAGCGCTTATAATTTCTTCAATACCCGAAAAAATGCTGAAGGAACTCACAATTGCTAAAACAGTAAACAATGTAAAAATACGTTTCATAAAGTTTAATTTTAACCTTGTTAGTATTGTCTAAAAACGTGCCAACAGGAACAAAATTGCCATTATTTTCAGTTAATTGTTGTTAATAAGACAATTATTAAATCTGTTCGCTGCAAAGTTTTAGTTTTACAGTATGAAAAATAAGAAAACTATTCTGATTATCATGGATGGATGGGGGCTGGGTAAGATAAAAAGCAGTGATGCGATCCAAAATGCCCATGTTCCGTTTGTTAATTCCTTATATAGCAAATATCCTAATACGACGCTGGTAACCTGTGGAGAAGCCGTGGGACTGCCAGACGGGCAGATGGGGAACAGTGAAGTTGGGCATTTGAACCTGGGCGCCGGCAGGATCGTTTACCAGGAATTGCAACGCATTAATGTATCTATAAAAACCCAGGAATTTGAGCAGAACCCTGTACTGCTGAATGCAATAAATTATGCCATCAGTAATAATAAACCATTACACCTGGTTGGTTTGGTGAGTGATGGTGGTGTGCATTCCCATATCAATCACCTGAAAGAAATTTTATCAATTTGCAATTCCAATAATCTAAAAAATGTATTGGTGCATGCATTTACAGATGGCCGTGATACTGATCCAAAATCGGGCCTGAGTTTTATAAAAGAATTGCAGGATCATATCAATAAAAGCACCGGAACAATAGCTACCATTACCGGGCGCTATTATGCAATGGACCGGGATAAGCGATGGGAAAGAATAAAGATCGCTTATGATGCATTGATACATGGAACGGGGAATAAAGCTGTTGATATGGTAAACGCTGTTGAGGAATCTTACACAGGTAAAGTAACGGATGAATTCATAAAACCAATCATCAATAGTTCAATCAATAAAACTGTTATTTCAGCAGGCGATGCTGTATTGTGTTTCAATTTCAGGACCGATCGCTGCAGGGAAATAACAGAAGTGCTTACACAAAAAGATTTTCCTGAATTTAATATGCACAAATTAAATGTGCATTATACAACCATGACAGAATATGATCACAATTTTAAAAATGTGCATGTAATTTTTGAAACAGATGATCTGAAAAATACATTGGGAGAGATACTTCAACAACAAAACAAAACACAGTTACGCATAGCCGAAACGGAGAAATACCCGCATGTAAGTTTTTTCTTCAGCGGTGGAAGGGAAAAAGCTTTTACAGGTGAAGAAAGGATCATGATCCCATCACCTAAAGTTGCAACTTATGATCTGAAACCGGAGATGAGTGCTTATGAATTAACAGAGGCAATTTTACCACAGATCAATACAACACACCCGGATTTTATTTGCCTTAACTTTGCAAATGCAGATATGGTGGGGCATACAGGTGTTTGGGAAGCTGTAATAAAAGCGGTAGAAACGGTGGACAAATGTGTTGAAAAAGTTGTAACCGCTGCTTTGGAAAATGATTATACCATTTTTTTAACCGCAGATCATGGCAATGCGGATTATGAAATAAATGAAGACGGCACTCCCAATACTGCACATACATTGAACCTGGTTCCACTGTTTATCATTGATAAAACATGGAAGGGAAATATTCAACCGGGGAAATTAGGGGATATAGCGCCAACTATTTTAAAAATGATGGATATTAGCATACCGGAGCAATTGACCGGTTATGTTTTAATTTGACCTGTCATGCTTGAGGATCGTTAATCTGTCATGCTGAGCCTGCCTGCCGGTAGGCAGGGAACGAAGCATCTCATTTAGATATCTCGGAATGCCAAATTGAAATAAACTTTAATAATGATCCAATGAAACGTTTTTTTAAAATTCTTTTTTACACATTACTAATAGCCTTACTGTTATTCCAGTTTTACCCTAAACCGAAAAAAAATCTTTCCGCCACCATCAATGCAAATGATATAACACTGGCACACAATGTACCAGCAGATGTTCAACAGCTATTGAAAACAAGTTGCTATGATTGCCACAGCAATAACACCGCATATCCCTGGTATTCCAGAATACAACCCGTAGCGCTTTGGCTGGGAAACCATATTGATGATGGAAAAGATGAATTGAATTTTTCAGAATTTGGCAGTTACAGCATCCGCAGAAAGTATAGGAAATTAGAAGAAATAAATAAAGAGGTAAAGGAGGGTGAAATGCCTTTATCATCCTACACGATCATACACCGGTATGCCAAATTAAATGAAAGCCATAAATTATTACTGGCTACCTGGGTCACTGCATTAAGAGATAGCATCAAAGCAAATTATCCGGCGGATAGTTTGGCAGGAAAGAAGTGATGATATCTTTGTTTGTAAAGTTTAATAATATTATTGCTCAAAGATGCCATCTCTTCTTTCTGATAATTGCTAAAATAACTGTAGCCCGTAATAGCCAATCAATGTAAACACAATGCACCGGGTTGCAACCCCAATACAGCACCAGGTGAGTAATTTTTTGAGGTTTGCATTCAAACCAACACCTACGGCAATGCTTATAGGTGCACCAACAGAAACTGTTCCTAAAAATCCCAGGCCAATAATCCCATATTTATTCCAGAGACGGTGAACCATTGGGTGATTATCTTTCTTTGGCTTTGCCGGTTTATTTTTGTACAGAAGAGCCCGTATCTTATCTCCTAAAAAAGCTGCAACAAAAACACCTGCCAATCCTCCAGCAATGCTTGCAAAAAAAATGACCCAGGGAGATAACCCAAATGCGAACCCTGCAGGAATGGCTGCATAGATCTCAAAAGTTGCCAGTCCTGCAACAGTAAGTATTTTTAGAAACATAATTTTACTCCACAGGTTTTACTATTGCGGTGGGCGAAAATAGTTCAAACTGCCGGTTCAAAAACTACTTTAACTTTATGCAAAGAGATGACATCTTTTTTTGTAAAGTTTAATAATAATATTGTTCAAAGAAGTCATCTCTGTGCACTGTAACTCAAACTTCATCTTATTGCGGCGGTGCAAGGCCACCACAAGAACTACTTGACAGGTTGGCAATACATGTTGCCTATCCCAATAAAAAATTTTACATCAGGAAGGGAAAAGTAAACAGCACAAAAGCGAAAATAGTAACAAGTTTTACTACAGACAGCAGCGGGGCATTTTCTATCACATTGGCTCCGGGAATTTATTCTATCATTGTAGAGGAGCAGGTAAATGAAGTAAGTGCAGCAGATTTTGCAAAACAATACCAGCAGGTGGATGATAAGTGCTTACAGGAATGGTGGGCAAAACCCTACTATTTGCTGGAGGTAAAAAAAATGAATATCGGACAATTGAATTTTAATTTCCATCACCGTTGTTATATAAACAATGATATACCATGTATAATTTATAATGGCCCATTGCACCCCTGATATTTTACGATAGCGATAATAAGGTTGCTTAAAAATTATTAACAAATCCATCAAGGTCTGCCCCTTCTTCCAATCCAAGACGCTTACGTAACCTTGTTCTTGTCTTCTTTACGCTGTCGGATGAAATACCAAGAATAGCAGCCGCTTCTTTATTAGTAAGTTTTAGTTTGATAAAAAGGAACAGCCTTTCTTCTGCTTCGGTTAGAGAGGGATAAGCATTGCGTAAGCGGAGCAAATAACCTGGGTAGGCTTTTTCAAAATATATTTTAAAGGCAGACCAGTCCGCAGGTGTTAATATCCGCTGGTTATAAATGTTTGTTTCAAATTCATTTATCCCTTCATGGTTTTCATCTTTCTCATTTACAACTACCTCATTTTTTTCAATAGCAGGTATTTCTTCAGTTTTTTCTGCTGGCGAAGTTGTTTCTTCAGGCAACGCATTAGCAGCAGTAATTATAGTAAATGCCGGAGTTGATACCTTCTCTTCCAAAGCAGAAAGCAAACTGTTCTTTTCTATTAAAATCCGGGTCATCCTTGTCAGCTCGTTTCTACTTTGCAGCAGCACTTTTTTTGAATTTCTGATTTGTGCCACCCATCTCCATATTACAATAGCAACAAGGAGCAGTGCGATGATAATAAAAGTGGTTCTTTTTTGAATCTGATTTTTTGCGCTGGTAAGCTCTAACTGGCTTTTCTGGAACGCAAGCTCCTTCTCCTGTATTTTGGATTTGGCATTGAGCATTGCAATTTCTTCCTGCATACCTGCTCCTTTTAAACTATCGTTTATTAAATTATAAATTTTAAAGTTATCCAATGCTGCATGGTAATCCTTTTTGTATTCATAAATGAAAACCAAATTGTAATAATTAGGCAATAATAAGTTTGGCCAATTATTTTCTTTGTTGATGCTGATACATTTCCTGATTACAGGTAATGCCTCTTCATATTTCCCCATTTCAACGAGTATTGCGGCCATATTGTTTCTGTAAATTGATTGCCTGTATTTATCGTTCCCTTCCATTACTATTGAAATAGCACTATCCATATACTTTTGGGCATCTGTATATTTTTTTTCGTCTTTTAAAAGATTGCCATAATTGTTATAAAAACTTCCCAGTTGCTGACGGTTATAAAACTTTTTAACATAAGGCAGCGCCGCTTGATAGAAGTAATGCGCTGAATCATAATTATTAAGGCGGGAATAGGTTGTCCCTATTTCCTGCATAATGTCGCCTATACCCAGGCTATCTGTCATCTTAATACAAAGGGGCAAGGCTTTTTTATAATTCAAGATTGCGCCTTTAAAATTGCCCATTTCATGGGATATTATACCCTTTCTTAAATAAACAGCTCCCTGCCAGCTTATATTCCCAGAGTGATTGGCAATACTTTCTGCTTTTAAAAGATATCTGGTGGCTTCTACAAAGTTGGCGTTTTTAAGATGATCAGAAAATAAATAGAGATTGCCAAAAAACTCTTTTTGAAAATCCCTTGCCACAATGGCACGTTTTAAGTATAAATCATGTACAGCAAATATTTCATTGCTGGCAAGAGAATCATCTGGCTGCACCGGGTTGGCCGCCATAAATTCTTTTTTAAAATTGCTTTGAGAAAAACAAAGGGATGAAGAGGAGGCTGTTGTAAAGAGAATTAACCAGTAAATTTTTAGCATACTGAAACCTATAAATATTTTTCGCAAATTTAGCCACTAATCTGTCCATCAGCCGCTCAATTTCGTATTTGTCACCCTTTTTGTCCGGCATTAAATAGCTATCCTGCTATGGTTTGAATGTAAATTGTACAACTTTTAGTCTCATTAAAAGTATCCCTGCCTTACTCTTCACCAATTCTAACTTAAACATCAAAATTTCTACAATGAAATTATCAAAAAGAATTATCCCGGTACTGGCGGCTTTATGGCTGTTAATTTCAGGAACCGCAAATGCCCAAACTGCCAAATGGCAGAATATGGGCAATAACAAAAATGCTACCTTTTACCAAGTGCAGCAAGATTTTTACCAATACTGGGAAGGGAAGAAAATAGAGAAAGGCAAGGGTTACAAACCATTCAAACGGTGGGAAGCTTTTATGGCTCCGAGAGTTTATCCTTCCGGGGATATGAGTTTACCTTCTACTACCTATGCCAATTTCCTGGCGTGGAAACAAAGCAATGCGCTTTTAAGGCCAGCCCCGGGTGGAGCCAATTCAACTTTAAGTACAGGTAACTGGACAGAAATAGGCCCAATAGGTTCGCCTTCCGGCCCTTTACCATATACCAGAACAGGTGCAGGAAGGCTAAGCTTTGTGCGGTTTGATCCTACCAATAACAATACCATGTATGTTGGTGCGCCAGATGGTGGCTTATGGAAATCTACTAATAGCGGAACTACCTGGACAACCAATACCGATTTTTTAACCATAATAGGTTGTTCTGATTTATGTATTGACCCAACCAATACACAAATCATGTATTTGTCTACAGGTGATATTGAATCAGACAGAAATACCATAGGCATACTTAAATCAACTAATGGTGGTGCAACCTGGAATACTACTGGATTAACATTTGCTCCATCTGATTATTACAGAATTTCTAAATTATTAATGAACCCGTCCAATTCATTAAATATGATTGCTGCTACTAATGGAGGAATATATAGAACAACAGATGGTTGGGTAACATCAACACAAGTACAGTGCTGTAATGATTTTAAAGACATGGAGTTTAAGCCGGGTGACCCAAATACAGTTTATGCAGCAGGGGACCAGATATTCAAATCAACCGACAATGGAGTTACCTGGGCACAAATTACTGCGGGGCTGCCAAGTTCATCAAGTGTGTCACGAATAGCTTTAGGTGTTACTACAGGTAATTCATCTTATGTTTATGCATTAATTGGCAACAGCAGTAGTGGATTTCTCGGTATGTATCGGTCAACCGATAATGGAACTACCTTTTCACTTCGTGCATCTACTCCTAATTTATTGGGATACCAGGCGGATGGTTCAGATAATGGCGGACAGGCCTCTTATGATTTAGCCGTTGCGGTTTCTCCAACTAACCCGGATATTGTAACCACCGGAGGAATAAACCATTGGCAATCTATGGATGGTGGAACTACCTGGACCAATTTATCTTTCTGGGCTTCGGGAGAAGTTCATGCTGATATTCATGAGATCAGTTATCTACCTGGTAGCAGCACTACCATGTTCTCCTGCAATGATGGTGGTATTTTTAAGTCAACAGACAATGGAGACAATTTTACAGACATTAGTAATAATCTGGCCATCGCTCAGGTAGTTGGTTTTGGAAATTCTGCCAACGTTGCCACTACAATGGTAAATGGTGAACAGGACAACGGAACCAATTTAAAAACGGGCTCAAGCTGGAATAATATTTTTGGGGGCGATGGTGGGGAGTGCTTTTTTGACTACACTAATAATAACACTATTTATTACCAATATGTAAATGGGGCGTTTAAACGTTCTACCGATGGGGGCGTAACAACAACTAGTATAACAACGGGTCTTCCTCCTGGTCCTAGTTTTGATTTTTACAGCGCATGGGTAATGGATCCTGTAAACCCTAACCGGCTATACGTTGGAGGAGTAGCTACTCTTTATACAAGCCCTGACCAGGGAACAACCTGGACAGCTTTGGGAACTCCTCCCGGTGTAAGTAACATTAAAGGAATAGCAGTAGCTCCCAGCAACACAACCATTATCTATGTTATAAAAGATGGTGCTGTTTCCAAGTCAACAAACTCAGGTGTTTCTTTTGCAGATATAACAGGAACACTTCCCGTTGCAAATGCATCTTTAACAAGTGTTGCTGTTTCAAACACGGATCCCAATAAAGTTTGGGTTACATTTTCGGGATATAGCGCAGGCAATAAAGTTTTTAAATCAATAGACGGAGGCACTTCATGGACTAATGTTTCAACCGGACTTCCTAATTTACCGATGAATGAAGTGGTATATACCAATGGCAGTGCAACAGATGCCGTTTATATTGGATCCGATATTGGAGTTTATTATTTGGATAATACGTTGGCATCATGCGCTCCATTTATGACAAACCTGCCAAATGTAGCAGTAAAGGATTTAGAAATATATTATCCTACAGGTAAAATAAGGGCAGGTACTTACGGAAGGGGGATGTGGGAAAGCGATCTAAATACTACGGTTGTAAACTTTACCATTACTGCCAGTGCAGGTGCTAACGGTTCGATTAGTCCAAGTGGAGCAGTAACGGTTGCAAGTGGCGCCAATCAAACTTTTACCATTACGCCAAATACATGCTACCAGATCGCAACTGTTTTGGTAGATGGCGTAAATAATCCGGCAGCAGTGAGTAGCGGCACTTTTACATTTACAAATGTAACGGCAGCGCATACTATCAGTGCTACGTTCTCACAACTTACTTATAATATTACAGCGAGTGCAGGAGTAAATGGAAGCATATCACCAAACGGTGTGACAAGTGTAAACTGCGGAGCAAATCAAACTTATACCATTACAGCTAACAGTTGTTATATAATTGCAGATGTTATTGTAGATGGCGTATCACAAGGAGCCATTGGCACATACACGTTTACTAATGTAACGGCAGCTCATACCATCAGTGCAACATTTACACAACTTTCTTATAACATTACTGCAAGTGCAGGTGCGAATGGAAGCATAACACCAAACGGTGTAACAAGTGTAAACTGCGGAGCAAATCAAACGTATACTATAACTCCTAACGGAGGATTTAATGTACAGGATGTGTTGGTTGATGGAGTATCGCAAGGTGCAATTACTACTTATACGTTTACTAATGTAACGGCTACGCATACAATAAGTGCAACGTTTGTTTCAGGAGCATTTACTATTACAGCAAGTGCAGGTCCTAATGGTTCTATTTCGCCAAGCGGTGCAGTAAGTGTAACAAGCGGAGCAAACCAAACTTTTACCATTACAGCAAACAGTTGTTATTCAATAGCAGATGTATTGATTGATGGAGTATCGCAAGGTGCTCTTGGTACCTATACATTTACTAACGTAACTGCTGCACATACTATAAGCGCAACGTTCTCACAACTTAGCTATAACATCACCGCAAGTGCAGGAGCAAACGGTTCTATCACTCCAAACGGGGTAACCAGTGTTAACTGTGGTGCCAGCCAGGCCTATACTTTTGCTGCAAATGCCTGTTACCAGGTAGCAACTGTATTAATAGACGGGGTAAATGATCCTGTGGCAGTGAGCAGTGGTACTTATACGTTTAGCAACGTAACGGCAGCGCATACCATCAGTGTAACTTTTTCACAACTTACTTATAACATCACATCCAGTGCAGGCGCAAACGGTTCTATCTCTCCAAACGGTGTAACTACTGTTAACTGTGGAGACAATCAAACCTACAACATTACAGCAGACGGCGGATATGATATCCAAAATGTAGTTGTTGACGGGCTTTCACAAGGTGCCATTCCAACTTATACTTTCAACAATGTAACGGCAACTCATACGATCAGCGCCAGTTTTGTTTTAACAGGAGGAGGTTGTGCAGTAACAGGGTCTGGTACAACTACGCCTGTTCTTTGTTTTGGCAACAGCAATGGAACTGCTACCATTACATTAACAGGTGCAGGTTCCGGTGCACCGGGTACATATACAGTAGATGGTGGGGGATCCCAGCCATATACTAGCAATCCGTTTACCATTACCGGGCTAACTGCAGGCAACCATACTGTTATTGCAACCGTAACTGCAGGTAGTTGCGTATCACCAAATATCCCGGTAAATGTAGGAACACCGGCAACTTTCACGGCAACTTATGTTAAGACTAATTTAAGTGCATGTAACGTTACTCCGGATGGTAGCATTACGGTAACGTCGGCTGGCGGAACCGCACCTTATACTTATGTTTGGTCTGGAGAAACGGGTTCTAATCATACTCCTTTCACAGCAGGAAATGTTTCATCTTTAACAGGTTTAAACTATGGTTATTATAATGTAACTATTACAGATGCCAACAATTGTGGGGTAGTAACATATTCCAATATCCACGTTCAATTTGCATACAATGTTTATGTAACCAGCAGTGGTAGCATTTCAAGCAGTTGCGGAAATACAGGTTCTATCAGTTTATACGGCAATGCAGGAATACTACCGTACACGTATAGCCTTGATGGTACAACTTATGTATCAGCCAATACATTTACAGGGCTTGCGGCAGGTACATATACAGGTTATGTGAAAGATGCGGGGGGTTGTGTTAGCACGAAACCAAATATTAATATTGGAGCTGCTGCTGCTATAACAGTTTCTCCTTTTGCAAGAGCTGCCAGCAGTTGCGCTAATGATGGTTCTATAGAAATTTACAGATCGGGCGGCATACCTCCTTATACTTATAGCAAGGATAATATTACTTACCAGGCAAGTAATGTATTCAGCGGACTTGCAGCCGGTCCTTACACAGTTTATGTAAAAGATTCTAAAAATTGTGTAGGCCAGCAGACTACAACAGTAGCACAGGGGGCAGCCCTTAACGTAACTACCAGCAAAATTAATACCAGCGTTTGTATGAATGATGGAACGATACAGGTATATGTAAGTGGTGGTGTAGCTCCTTTTACCTATAGTAAAGATGGCGGTACCACATTCCAGACAGGCAATTCATTTAATGGTTTAGGCGCTGGCAACTATTCAATAGTAGTGAAGGATGCTAAGAACTGCCTTGGGTCAACCAATGTGAACATTGCATTGAACACGATCGTTGTTACAGCATCTACAACAGCCTCAACAACCTGCATTAGCAATAATGGCAAGATACAGTTGTTCAGAACAGGTGGAACAGGTCCTTATACGTACAGCCTCGATGGCAGTACTTATCAAAGCAGTACTATCTTCCTAAACAAAGCACCGGGCACTTATATGGGATATGTGAAAGATTCGAAGACCTGCGTAGGTACATTGGCTGGTATTGTGGTAGGGCCAAATTGCCTTCCACCACCAATAGCGGGTACGAATGCTAAAACAAATGTTGTAAATGTTTCACGAGAGAAAAACTTTAAGGTAGAAGCATTTCCCAATCCAAGTGAACATGAATTTACATTGGTATTGGATGGCTTTAACATTAAAGAAAAAGTTTCCATCACTGTTACTGACCTGCTGGGAAGAAAAGTTTATCAAACAGCCGGTACAGGTAAACTTCAATATACGTTTGGTAAAAACTTTAAAACCGGAATGTATAATGTACAGGTTTTACAAGGCAAACTGAGCCAGAGCCTTAAACTTGTAAAGGAGTAATAAAAAACAGGTCATTTAATTAACCCGGATGAAAGGATATTTTTGGAATCGCATTCATCCTAAAAAGAGAATTTATTTTCTACTCACCTCATACTATATGGGGTGAGTTTTTTTATTTACCCTGTTATACATACATTTGAATCAGTATTGGAAAGTAAATATGAATTTTTATAAAAAAAATATCAGTCTGTCTTTTTTGCTTTGCCTTGTTGCTATGCCCCTGCTTTTCTCTGCCTATACAATTATAGAA
>JANNBU010000180.1:0-5249 GCA_031385805.1 Ferruginibacter sp. | reverse complement strand
ACCGGAAATTAAGGTACATGATAAAAGTAAGCACCAAAAAATTAATCTACAGAAATTTTATACTATCTTTCGCCCCTAAAAATTATGCAATGAAAAATTTAATTATTTTCGGATTATTCGTTATAGCAATGGTATTGGTGCAGTTTGCACAAGCGCAAACCGTTGATGAAGTAGTTGATAAGTATATAGCAGCCATGGGCGGTAAAGAAAAACTGGCATCTTTAAAAACTGTAAAAATGGAAGGTACTATGAGTACCCAGGGTATTGATATAACGATTACCAGCACCAGGTCGCATGGCATTGGTATGCGTATGGATATTGAAGCGATGGGTTCATCCAATTACAGGGTAATGAATACAACAAAGGGATCTGTATTTATGCCGGTAATGGGTATGAGTGCCCCGGAAGATATGCCGGAAGACCAGTTTAAATCGGGAATGAACCAGCTAGACCTTCAGGGAGCATTGTACAATTACAAAGAAAAGGGAACAACTGTTGAACTGGTTGGCAAGGAAACAGTTGAAGGCGCAGAAGCTTATAATTTAAAAATAACTTATAAGAATGCTGTAATAACCAATTTTTTTATTGATTCAAAAACTTCAAGGCATATAAAATCAGCTTCCAAGCAGAATGTTAACGGTGAGGAAATGGATGTGGCAACCACTTTCAGCGATTATAAGCAAAATGCCGATGGATACTGGTTTCCGTATACTGCCA
The DNA here is from genome assembly GCA_031385805.1 of Ferruginibacter sp. Classification (GTDB taxonomy): domain Bacteria; phylum Bacteroidota; class Bacteroidia; order Chitinophagales; family Chitinophagaceae; genus Ferruginibacter. The sequence goes on along the minus strand of JANNBU010000180.1, from coordinate 4,532 downwards.
CCAGCCAGCAGGGAACGATCATTTACGATAAGATAACAACCAATGCGCCGGTTGATGAAAGTATTTATAAGAACTAAACAGGGGTGTTAATTTTTTATATACAGGTCCCATCAGCAATGATGGGACCTGTATATAATATTCTTCTACAAATTATTTTGACAATTACATTATATCTTTTATTGCCACGAATGCACGAATTAACCCCTTTCCATAAAGAAGGGTTGGTAAATATTCGTGTATTCATGGCATAAATAATAAATTTGAATAGCTTTTTAAAAAAAAAGTACTTAAATAATAATTACTTTTACCGGCTATGAAATTAATGCAGGCTTTTAATTACATTTTTGGAAGTTTTTTCAACAGGAATAAAACATTCATCAATTTTTCTTTGAACTACCTGGAACGCAAGCGGGCTGTTGACCGCAATTATATGGACTATATAAGGCTTGCAACACTGGAGTTGCTTGCTCATGAGATCACAGCTAAAAATTTGCAAGGCAATGTTGCCGAACTGGGCGTTTATAAGGGAAAATTTGCACGTTTTATCAATCAATATTTTCCCGACAGAAAATTATTTTTATTTGATACGTTCGAAGGCTTTAGTGAAACTGATGTAAAATCCGAACTTCAAAATACTTATTCTACCGGCGAACAGGATTTTAGCAATACATCTGTAGAAAAGGTATTGAGCATTATGCCTTTTCCAAAACAATGTGTAGTTAAGGCTGGTTATTTTCCTGATACGGCAATCGGTTTGGCAGAAGAATTTGTTTTTGTAAGTATTGATACAGATCTCTACGATCCTATATATAATGGATTGCAGTATTTCTATCCAAGGTTAAAAAAAGGCGGGTATATTTTTATTCATGATTATAATAATGATTCTTACAAAGGAGCAAAGCAGGCAGTCAGAAATTTTTGCAGCGAAAATAATTTGCCTTACTTACCTCTTCCTGATTCAGGTGGTTCTGCAGTATTGATGAAGTAGCCGTTCTTCCTAAACCTTCCTAAACTTTCTAAACCACCCTAAACTTCTAACCCTAAACCAATTACTCATCCAACAGATCAGGTCTTCTCTCTCTCGTTCGTTCCACCGCCTGCTCATGCCTCCATTCCTCAATTAATTTATGATTGCCGCTCATGAGTATTGCAGGTACGGTCCATCCACGAAATGTTTCAGGCCTGGTATAAACCGGGGGTGCTAATAAATTATCCTGAAACGAATCTGTTAGTGCTGAACTTTCGTCATTCAATACGCCGGGTATCAGGCGGCCAATCGCATCCGTGAGTACAGCTGCCGCCAGTTCACCTCCACTTAAAACATAGTCGCCGATAGAAATTTCTTTGGTTATAAAATGATCCCTGAAACGCTGGTCAATTCCTTTGTAATGGCCACAGATCATCAATAAATTATTTTGCAGTGACAGTTTATTGGCCATTTGTTGATCAAATCTTTCACCATCCGGTGTTAAATAGATCACTTCATCATACGTGATATCTTTTTGTAAACTTTCAATGGCATTTACCAGTGGCTCTATCATCATAACCATTCCGGCGCCACCGCCAAACTGGTAATCATCAACCTGCGCCCTTGCATAAGTTGTATGATCCCTTAAATTGATCACATTCACTTCCAATAATCCTTTATCCTTCGCCCTTTTCATGATGGAATGGGCAAATGGACTTTCCAAAAGATCCGGAACAACGGAGATGATATCTATACGCATGGATATTTAATATGTAAGATTTAATAAGTAATATTTTTTGTCATGCTGAGGAACGAAGCATCTCTTCTTCGGGATTTCTCAGCATGACAAAGTAAACTAAAGTACTTCCCACTCGCTACTCGCCATTCCCTACTCGCCAGAAGTAAATTCATCAAGATCACGTTTTTGTTTTTTCGTCGGCCTCCCTGTCTTACTCATCCGTTTGCCCGTATGAAATGATGCAGCCTGGAATTTGATTCGCTCAACTTCTTCGGCAGGGGTGATGTCGATATAGTATTTTATGGCTTCGCTATACTGGACCCTGTTGTGTAATAATTCAGCAACTTTTATCAGCCATTTCTTATGCTCGGTCTTTACTTCATATTCATCATCTACCGATACGGTTTTTGCAGCTTTGGCATTATTTCCGTTATACTTCACTTTGTTCTTATCGCATGCTTCTGCAGCCTGGCTCCTTGTTTTAAAAAGCCTGATAGCCCAGAGATATTTATCTAATCTTAATTTTTCTTTCTGCATATAACTGGTAAAACTAAGTACACGACAGGCCCAATTCCCATTAACGTCATTGCAAACGTAGTGAAGCAATCTGATTATAACAGAAAGATTGCTTCGTTCCTCGCAATGGCGCAGTTCTGCCGATAAAATTATAGTTCTTTTTACAGCAATGGTAGCGAATGCAGTTGGTATTTGCTTATTTTTATGAAAATAATCACAGGTAAAACCTTCCGCCGCAGGCGGGATTGTTCAATTAAGTTTTTTGCTGCGCTCGCTTGCAAAAAACAAGTTTTCACAAATAAAATCTATAAATATGAAGTTGAGGATAAAAATATTATTGGTCATTTTTTTCGGTGCTTTGCAAATTGTTTCTGCACAAAAGCGTATCAACTGGACTGCTGATGGGCTGGCGTATACAAAATTCAAAGAAGGGAATATCGTAAGAATAGATCCTAAAACAGATGCAGAAACCATTGTCGTAAAAAAAGAACAATTAACCCCTCCCGGTTCAGCAGCATTGTCCCCCCAGTCATTTGACTATACCGCTGATTTTGGTAAAATGCTTTTATTTACCAACACAGCTAAGGTATGGCGTTATAAATCAAGGGGGGATTATTGGGTATTGGATCTTACCAGTAATAACCTGAAACAATTGGGCAAAGGGCTTCCTGCTCAATCATTGATGTATGCTAAATTTTCACCCAATGGTAAAAATGTTGCTTATGTAAGTGAACACAATATTTATACAGAAGATGTAAACAGCGGTGTGATCAGGAAGCTGACCAATGATGGCACCAGGAAACTGATCAACGGAACATTTGACTGGGTATATGAAGAAGAATTTGGTTGCCGCGATGGTTTCAGGTGGAGCCCGGAAGGAAATCAGATCGCATTCTGGCAGGTGGATGCGAATAAGATCAGAGACTATTATATGTTGAATACAACTGACTCTGTTTATTCCCGTGTAATTCCCGTTGAATATCCAAAAGTTGGTGAAACGCCATCGCCTGTGCGTATCGGCGTAATTGCTTTATCAAACGGGTTTATCCGTTGGATGAATATTGAAGGTGATCCGCAGCAACATTATATTTCACGCATGGAATGGAGTGGGAACAATGAATTGATCGTTCAGCAACTCGACCGCAAACAACAGGAAAGCAAATTAATATATTGTAATACCACGGATGCCGGTAGCCGCACTTTTTGGGCAGAAAATGATGAAGCATGGGTTGACCTGAATACCAGTGATCCCTCAGGTCCGAATGGCCCTGCAGGCTGGAACTGGATAAATAAGGGCCAGGAATTTTTATGGGTGAGTGAAAAAGACGGCTGGCGCCATATCTATAAGATAAGCCGTGATGGCAAGACAATTAATTTACTCACCAATGGCAACTATGATATTGGTGAAATAAAAGCTGTTGATGAGAAGAACAATTATATTTATTTCAGTGCTTCACCCAACAATGCAACACAATTATACCTCTATCGTGTTAAGATCAACCCTGATAAATATTCTATTATCAGGGATGTGAAACACCGCATAGCAAAAAAGCAGGTTGCAGACCCGGAATTGGTAAGCGACGTTAACTTAAAGGGCACACATGAGTATTCAATTTCCCCGATGGGAAAGATAGCGATGCATAATTTCAGCAATCACAATACGCCACCGGTGAAGGAGTGGATAACACTTCCGGATAATAAACCGATGAATGCTGCAAAGAGTATTGCAGCTACCATTAAGATTGATGAAGGGATCAATGTAGAATACATGCAGATAACTACGGAAGATAATGTTGTATTGGATGCATGGATAAATAAACCAAAGAATTTCGATCCCAATAAAAAATACCCGATCGTATTTTATGTGTATGGTGAACCGGCAGCAACTACTACGGATGATTCCTATGGTAATCATTCTAACTTTTTGTATTCCGGTGATATGAGTGCTGATGGTTATATACAGGCTGCAGTTGATAACCGTGGTACGCCGGCATTGAAGGGCACTGCCTGGCGCAAATCCATTTACCGTAAAATAGGAGATGTCAATATCCGTGATATGGCAATAGGATTTAAAAAAATATTACAGTATCCTTTTGTTGATAAAGACCGTGTTGCTGTATGGGGATGGAGTGGTGGCGGTACCTCTACCCTTAATTTAATGTTCCTGTATCCCGATGTATTTAAAACAGGTATTGCCATTGCGGCTGTATCCAATCAATTGAATTACGATAATATTTACCAGGAAAGGTACATGGGATTGCCGCAGGAGAACAGGGATGATTTTGTAAAGAATTCACCTATCTCACGGGT
>JANNBU010000138.1:0-6732 GCA_031385805.1 Ferruginibacter sp. | reverse complement strand
TTCCTACCCCGCCGCCATGGTGTAATGAAACCCAGCTGGCGCCACCTGCCGTATTTACCAATGCATTTAATATCGGCCAGTCGGCAACTGCATCACTGCCGTCGAGCATGGCTTCTGTCTCACGGTTAGGGCTGGCCACAGAACCGGTATCCAAATGATCTCTTCCTATAACGATCGGTGCTTTTACTTTTCCGGTTCTTACCAATTCATTAAAAGCGAGACCGGCTTTTTCACGTTCTCCCTGCCCGAGCCAGCATATCCGTGCCGGCAATCCCTGGAATGCAATTCTTTCCTTCGCCATTTTCATCCAGCGAAGCATACCGGTATTATTTGGAAACATGTTTATGATAAGTTCATCGGTAACGGCAATGTCTGCAGGATCGCCACTGAGTGCGGCCCAACGGAATGGGCCTTTGCCTTCGCAGAACAATGGACGGATGTAAGCAGGTACAAAGCCCGGGAAATCGAAACAATGGCCGATGCCGGATACCAGATACCGGATACCGGATGAGTCTGTACGCTGCTCGTACTCCTGTGCACGGGCACGGATATTATTACCATAATCAAAAGTAATAGAACCCATCTGCATGAGTTTTAACATAAGCTGTACATGCAGGTGCATGCTTTCATAACTAAGCTTTGTATATTCATCAGGATCTTTTTCACGCAATACATTCGCCTGCTCATTAGTAAGTGTATGTGGTATATAACCGATGAGCGGATCGTGTGCAGATGTTTGATCGGTTAAAGTATCGGGTACAATTTTTCTTTCTATCAAACGCTGCAACAATGTTATGGCATTACAAAGAACCCCTATGCTCTTCCCTGTTCCCGCAGTTTTATATTTTAGTGCTGCATCTATCGCTTCATCAATATCAATATATTTTTCATCAAGGTATTTTGTTTCGATGCGTTTATCTATTCGCCACTCTTCTACTTCTGCAACCAATGCAACACCATCATTCATAGTGATAGCAAGAGGTTGAGCGCCGCCCATGCCGCCGAGACCGGCTGTGACATTGAGGGTTCCTTTTAATGTACCGTTCCCGCTACTTGCAGAGATCCTTCGTTCCTCAGGATGACAGGCTGCAGAATCGGGATGACAGAAATGTTTATCTGCTACTGCTGCATAGGTTTCATAAGTTCCCTGTACAATTCCCTGTGAACCGATGTATATCCATGATCCTGCTGTCATCTGTCCATACATCATCAAGCCTTTTTTTTCCAGTTCATCAAAATGTTTCCAGTTGGCCCAGTTTGGAACGAGCTGGCTGTTGCTTAATAATACACGTGGTGCATCTTTATGTGTTTTGAGCATGGCAACGGGTTTGCCGCTTTGTATTAAAAGTGTTTCATCTTCTTCCAAAACTTTTAATGCTTTGATGATATTATCAAGTGCTTCAAAATTGCGTGCTGCTTTGCCACGGCCTCCATAGACAATTAATTCTTCCGGGCGTTCAGCTACTTCTGGATCGAGGTTATTAAGAAGCATTCTTAAAGCTGCTTCCTGTACCCAGCCTTTGCAATTTAATTTGGTACCGGTTGGGGTTTTGTATTTGGCGTAGTCGTAAGTTGGTTGTGTTGTTGTGGACATAGTTTATGATATTTTCATTTCACGCAAAGATGCAAAGGAAACGCAAAGGCGCAAAGGATCTCAGCGACTTACGTATTTTTATCTTCGCGGCTTTGCGTGAAATATTCTCCCCAAATTTAGGCCGATTTTAATTTTCTTAATGATAAATGTTCGTAATTAAATATCTTCACAAAAAAGGATAACGAATGACTGCTCATATAAGCGCTAAAAAAGAAGAAATCGCAAAGATCGTATTACTGGCCGGCGATCCGCTGAGGGCCAAACATATTGCCGAAAATATGTTACAGGATGTGAAATTAGTGAACCAGACCAGGAATGCTTTTTACTATACCGGAACATACAAAGGTATCCTGGTTACAGTTGGTGCCAGTGGTATGGGATGCCCTTCCATTGGTATTTATTCTTATGAATTGTTCACTGCCTATGATGTTGCATGTATTATCCGTATCGGCACGGCGGGATCTTATGAAATAAGTACAAAAGTGTATGATGTGGTAAATGTTGACAAAGCTTACAGCGAATCCACTTATGCAAAGGAAGCATTTGGTATCGGTGCTGATAATCTGGTTCACCAGGGACTTGCTTATGATACTATTAATGAAACTGCCAAAGCATTGGGTATGCCTGTTAAAGCTGCCAATATCCATTCAAGTGATGTGTTTTACAGAGCAGCAAAAGGCACTCCTAAAGTTGCTGCGGATAATAATTGTATTTGCGTAGAGATGGAAGCATTTGCATTATTTGCCAATGCCCAATATTTAAATAAAATGGCTGCTACCATCCTTACTATCTCTGATGTTATTCCAACACACGAAAGTATGTCTGCCGATCAAAGGCAATCATCTTTGGATAATATGTCGAAACTGGCGTTGGAGTCGGTAGTAGCTATCAGTAAGAAATTAGTATATTAATTTACAGAAATACCTGGTTTTATTGTATAGAATAATTTCTGATAAAATTTACTGCTTTCATCATATCATCACGCAGCACTCTATCCGCTTTATTGAATGAAACTTCTTTCCTGAATGCTGTAATGATCTCTTCTAAATATACTGAGGTTTTTAACGGGCGTTTAAAATCTATTGCCTGCACAGCCGTTAGTAATTCAATTGCCAAAATTTTTTCAACATTATCAACTACACGCTTGCACTTGACAGCAGCATTGGCACCCATACTCACATGATCTTCCTGGTTATTGCTGCTGGGGATAGAATCCACACTGGATGGTGTACACAATTGCTTGTTCTCACTTACAATTCCTGCGGCAGTATATTGCGGTATCATGAAACCTGAATGTAAACCGGGATTCTTTATTAAAAAAGGAGGCAATCCTCGTTGCCCGCTGATAAGCTGGTAAATCCGTCTTTCACTGATACTGCCGAGTTCTGCCATGGCAATGGATAAAAAATCTAACCCTAACGCTAATGGCTGGCCGTGAAAATTACCACCGCTTACGATCAGGTCCTCATCAGGAAAAATATTCGGATTGTCGGTAACTGAATTTATTTCTTTGACGAATACAGATTTTACATATTCAACTGTATCAGTTGTAGCGCCATGCACTTGCGGTATGCAACGGAATGAATATGGATCCTGCACTTGTTTTTTATGTTGGGCAATAATACCACTGTTTTTTAAAAGTTTTTTAATAGTTGCTGCTGTATTAACCTGTCCTTCGTGTGCTCGTACCCGGTGTATGTTCTCATTCAGCGGATCCATGCTGCAATCAAATGCATCGAAGCTGATGGCAGCGATGATATTGGCCCATTTGATCAGTCGGTCCGACTGCACCAGGTTATGCAAACCGTAAGCGCTCATGAATTGTGTGCCGTTGATGAGCGCCAGGCCTTCTTTACTCTGCAATGAAATGGGTTCCCAGCCCAATTCTTTCAAAGCTTTTTTAGCAGGAATTTTTTTTCCTTTGAAATAAACTTCTCCCAAACCTATCAATGGTAAACTCAAATGACTGAGTGGTGCAAGATCGCCGGAAGCGCCGAGCGAACCCTGTGTGTAAATAACAGGAAGCATGTCGTTGTTGTGCATGTCCATTAACCTGTTAACCGTATCTACCTGCACACCCGAATGTCCATAGCTGAGAGATTTTATTTTGAGGACGATCATCAGTTTTACAATATCAAGGGGAACTTCCTCTCCCATTCCGCATGCGTGTGATTTTAAAAGATTGCTTTGCAGTTCGGTGAGCTGGGCTTTATCGATCTGTACATTTTGTAAAAATCCAAACCCGGTATTGATGCCATAGAACAAAGCATCGGAACCCGCCATTTTTTTATCGAGGTATTCCCGGCATTTCTGTATGCTTTCATGTGCAGCAAATGTTATGGAAACCTGTTGGCCGAACCCGAGCAGGTCTTTTATTTGCTGAAAATTGGTATGGCTTTTATCTAGTGGTAAATAGTTATAACTCATAATTTAGTTTAGTATCTTTCCAAATATAATACGATTACACTAATTATACGAATTGGAACCCATCGGGCATAGAAAAATTCGTACAATCAATAATCAATCATCAATCATCATGAAAAAAATATTTATTGGTTTTATCATTTTCTTTTTTGTTCAACACATAAATGCTCAATCCGTAAAAATTCTTACCAAAGGTATTAAATCATCCATGCGTGGATTAAGTGTAGTTGATAACAAGACCGTATGGGTAAGTGGCAGCGGTGGCAATGTAGGCCTATCTTCTGATAGCGGCAATACCTGGAAATGGATGAAAGTAAAAGGCTATGAAAAAACAGATTTCAGGGATATAGAAGCATTTGACGGAAAGACAGCGATCATTATGGGTATTGATACACCTGCCATCATTTTAAAAACAACCGATGCCGGCGAAACATGGAAACTTGTTTTTGAAGATAAAACGCCGGGTATGTTCTTAGATGCAATGGAATTCTGGAATGAACAGTCAGGTATCGTTATCGGCGACCCTATTAAAGGGAAGATGTTTATTGGAAGAACATTTGATGGAGGTGAATCATGGCGTGGAATACCCGAAGCAAACAGGCCCGCCGTTGACAGTGGTGAAGCATGTTTTGCAAGCAGTGGCACCAATATCCGCAAACTGAATAAGGCTGAAGCTGTTTTTATTACGGGCGGAAAATCATCACGTGTTTTTATAAAAGATCAGAAAATTAATATGCCTATTATACAAGGAACAGAATCAACAGGCGCTAATTCTATTGCTGTAAAGAATAAGAAAACATTTATGGTAGTTGGCGGGGATTTTAATACAAAAGATTCTACGCTTAAAAATTGTGTGATAACAACAGATGGCGGTACAACCTGGACTGTTCCTCAAATACCTCCTCATGGTTACCGGAGTTGTGTGGAATATCTTGGAAAGAAAAACTGGATAAGCTGCGGATTGAATGGTGTTGATTATAGTACAGATGACGGCAAAACATTTACCTGGATAAGTAAGGATGGCTATCATGTGTGCAGGAAAGCGAAGAAAGGGAAGGCGATTTATTTTGCGGGAGGTGGAAGGATCGGGAAGCTGGTATATTAAATGTATGATGTAATGATGTATGATGTATGATTTGTGAAATGCGAAACATCATACATTTAAATTAGCGATATAAAAAAACCCGGCAAAAAAGCCGGGCCCAGGTATATGTCATTTGGGTTAAGTACTTAGTTAAGACTGCGGAAATCGACAGGGACAAGTTTACTCACACCTGCTTCCTGCATTGTTACACCATAGATCACATCCACGGCATTCATCGTCATTTTATTATGGGTTACAATGATGAACTGTGAATTCTCACTGAACTGTTTGATCATATTGGTGAACTTACCAACATTGGCATCATCAAGCGGCGCATCAACCTCATCCAAAATACAGAATGGAGCAGGTTTGATCAAATAGATCGCAAACAACAACGCTGTAGCGGTTAATGTCTTCTCTCCTCCACTCAACTGGCCAATACTGCTCGGGCGTTTACCTTTTGGTTTTGCAACAATGTCTATCGCCGTCTCTGCAAGATTCTCGGGATCAACCAATATCATATCGGCAGTATCCTCATCTGTAAACAATGCCTTAAATACTTTCTGGAAATTTTCCCTGGTCTTGTTAAATGTATCGAGGAATTGTTGGTTAGCCGTTGCTTCCACTTCCTGGATCGTTTGCATGAGGCTATCCTTTGCCGTTACGAGGTCATTCTTTTGCTCCAGGATAAATTCATAGCGCTTTTTCATTTCTGTATAAGCTTCTATAGCAGTAGGGTTTACTTCACCCATATTCTCCAAACGCTTGCGCATTCTTTCATTCTTTTCTTTCAGTTCTTCCAGCGGAACATCACCGGTTCTTGCTTCATCAATGATCGCATCCAGGTCAACTTTAAATTCAACATTCAGTCTTTCCTTCATTCCTGCAAGCTGCAGTTTAAGATCGGTGAGTTTGTCTTTGATCTCATTGAGCAAATGATCAATTCCTTCTTTTGATTTTTGTTTGTGTCTTAACTCACTTTCTTTTTCTGTAAGGATGTTGCGGATATTATAATATTCCTGGTCGGCCTCATTGAGTTTTTTCTCTTCGGCTTCTTTGTTCTGCAACATATTTACCAAAAGCAATTCGAGTTCTTTTAATTCAGTTGCTGTTTGTTCAATATTTTCTAATGCTTCATTTAATTGCGTGGTACTGTTCTCTACCTGTAATTTCAGGTCGTTCAACTGGTTTGTTTTAAATTCCAGTTCCTGTTTAGTTGATATTACTTTACTCTGCTGTTTTGCAAACTGCAGGTTGTTGTCATTAAAAGTGTTGCTGGCAGTATTGTATTCCTGTTCGGCAGTAGTATAATCTGTTTCTACCAACTGTGTTTTTTCCAGCAATTGAGCCAATACCGTATTAAAATTTTCCAATTCCAAACGTGTGCTTGAAATGGCATCATGATTGTTTTGTAATTGCAATTCCAGTTCTGCTACCCTGCTGCTGCTGGTTGTTTCCAACTGCGACAGGTTCTCCATTTTATTCTGCAGGGAAAATACATGGTTTGTCAGGTTATTGATATCCTGCTGCGTTTGCTTGATCGCATTTTCTTTGAGTTGATCGTAAATGAAGCAAAAGCCGAGATACAGCAACGGCACAATGAAGTGATCAGCTTCAACAATCAACTCAA
>JANNBU010000076.1:0-4216 GCA_031385805.1 Ferruginibacter sp. | reverse complement strand
CGGGCAGGTTAATGACTGTTGCAAGTATGAATCTTTTCAGGCTTATTGTTGGAACCATATTGATCATGCTGCTTGCGTCGGTTGTTGAAACAAACAATTTTTTTTCCATTTATTCATACAAATATACACAGGCATGGCTCTGGCTGGGGCTTTCAGGTGTGCTTGCGTTAGGCTTCGGGGACTATTTTAATTACAGGATGTATGTGATACTAAGTCCAAAACATGGCAGTGTGCTTTCAACACTTTCGCCTGCAGCTGCTTTATTACTCGGAATAAAATTATTGGACGAACACATTAATCTTGTTGGTATCACCGGCATGATAATAACCATTGTTGGGGTAATGAGTATGAGCCTCGGGCGAACAGAAAGAAATACAATACCTGATCACGGACATGGAAGCATTTTTGCAGGAATTGTATTCGGTGTTATTGCAGCGATCTGTAACGGGGTCGGGTTGGTATTAAGTAAAAAAGGTTTTCTAACGCAGGCGGCTACAGGAAATACTATACAACCTATTACAGCATCTTTCATAAGATTCATAACAGGAACATTTGTTGTATTACTCATAACTTTTATTAACAGGAAACTGCTAACAAACTGGTTAAATATAAAGTTGCAACCATGGTCAACGCTGAAAATAGCATTAACGGGCACCATATTCGGGCCGCTGCTCGGAGTAACTTTTGCCCTTACCGCCATTCAATACATGGATGTGGCCGTTGCACAAACCATATTTGCATTGGTACCGGTTGTGGCATTATTGATATCACATTTTGTATATAAAGAAAAGATCACGAAGTATGCAATGGCAGGAGCACTTGTAGCCATTTTGGGTGTAGCTATTTTGATATGGAGAATGAAAATTGAAGCATTACTTGGCTAACGATCATTAATACCCTCTTTCAAAAAACCACCGTGATGAACGTTGTTTTTCTGCAGCCTTCAGTCCAAATTTTATTATTGAATTTTCCTGGATATGATTTACTGCTTCATCAATAGAATCTGTAAAAAGGCAAAGTTTCAGGTCTTCAGCAGCAATGGTTCCCCTTTCTTTCATTTTGTCTATATGTTCCAACAGGTCTTTATGATAAGACTTGTCAAAAATGATGATCGGAAATTCACTCAACATTTTTGTTTGAATCAATGTAAGTGCTTCAAAATACTCATCCAGGGTTCCAAAACCGCCGGGCATCACTACAAAAGCGTAAGAGTATTTTATTAATAGTGTTTTGCGGACAAAGAAAAATTTTATGTTTACCCATTTATCTAAGTAAGGATTATGCATTTGTTCATGTGGCAATAAAATGTTACAACCAACACTTCTGCCTCCAACATCTTTAGCGCCGCGGTTTGCAGCTTCCATAACACCGGGTCCGCCTCCGGTCATGATCGTAAAACCAAGCTTGGCAATTTCTCCGGCAAGTTCCTGTGTTTGTTTATACGTTGCATCATCTTCCTTGAACCTAGCTGAACCAAAAATGGTAACACAGGGGCCAACAAAGTGTAATGTTCTGAACCCTTTGATGAATTCCATCAAAACAGCCCAGGCAAATTTGAATTCCTTCCAACGGTTTTGCGGCCCTTCTAAAAATTTGATCTCGGATTTTGTCATGAATAAATTTACTTAAAAATATAAACAAAGAGTACCTGAAGGCTAAATAAAGAGTCAATCTTGACTGGTAAATATTATACTATAACCACTTAGTGGTATTTTCAGGAGATAATTTAGATATTCCTTGAAACTATAGGCTACATTTCTATTAAGCAGTTTTAAAGGTTTATGATTAAAACATAAATAACAGTCTCTGGTTTTGAAAGCAATAGTCTATTAATAAAAAAAAATAAAAGATTTGTATTTCCAAAATATGCTATTTATATTTACTAAAGATTCTTCCAACTAATCCATTGAATAATTATACTTCCTGCACAAGACAATAGCAATCCTTCATTTTTTCAGCGACTTACTTACTTTCTGTACCACAGCAAATAATATCAATATGCCGTATCCAACGACCCGATTCAATTAAAATTGATTGAATGGTTCTATACTATGGCTTAGAATTTAAAATATCCCTGCTATCATTATTGATAAATGAATGTTTGAAACATTACATGGATATATGTGAGCAATTATAAGGCTTTCAATAGCCAATATTGAAAAAGTATCTCTTCTTATATATGATATTAACAACCGATTTTTATAACCCTAAACAATAACAACATGAATAACGTAAACAAAAAGATGAAAATGGCCATCTCCGCATGGGCTATATTTATCATGACAGGTTTGTTGCCAATAATAATACAGGCGCAAACGGTTACAAACCCATCCAACACACCCGGGTATGACTCGCTGAAATTATCAAGTATTCCACCTGCACCGCCGCCACCGTTGGGTGGAAGAATCCAAAATACAGATTTACTTGATAACCTGCCGGGTTCAACTTCAACTATTTCAGGCAGACAGTTAACCAGCACCTGTTGGATACCGTCAGATGGCAGCTTTAGTACTTTTGCCGGCAACGATGATGGTTCGGTTGGCCCCTTTGCATTAGCTTTTCCATTTAATCTTTATGGAACAAATTACACCCAGGTCTGGATCAACAACAATGGAAATCTGACCTTTACAGGAGCTTATTCACCTTATACGGCATCGGGCTTTCCTTTTAATGTACCGATGGTTGCCCCATTTTGGTCTGATGTAGACACACGCCCTGTTGCCAGCGGCAAAGTGAAATATAAGATCAATCCTACTAACGTAATTGTAACTTATGAAAATGTGGGATACTTTAATCAAAAAGTTGACAAGTTAAATACTTTCGAAGTAATTATTACCAATGGCAATGATCCTTTAATAGGTATCGGTAACAATGTGGCTTTTTATTATAAAGACATGCAATGGACAACAGGAGACGTATCTGGCGGAGTTGCCGGATTTGGCGGAACCCCTGCCACTGTTGGTATCAATAAAGGAAACAGTATAAATTATGTGCAGATAGGAAGATTTGGATTGAACAATGATGCTTATGATGGTGGTGGCGGAGCTACAGACGGAATAAACTATCTCGATAATGAATGCTTCACCTTCAATGTTTCCAATGCTGTTAACCAGCCACCTTCTGTTAACGGGGTACCGCCGGGAAATGTGATAAACCTTGCGTGCGGTGAAACAAAAACATTCACGCTTACATTTAATCCACCGGAAGTAGCACAATCAGTTTCTACTACGGTTAATACCGGCGGGCTTTGCAACACAACTGTTACCACAACAAGTGGTGCAGTTTCTACTGCAACAGTTACCATTACCGGATCTCCCTGTAACGAGGGCACGAATATAATCAGTTTCACAGCTACGGATAATTTTAACCCAACGCCGGCAAGCACAACTGTTGCTATTACAATCAATGTAGCAGCATGTTGCGTGAGCCCTGTGATAACCTGCCCTGGAAATATCAGCGTAACTAATGATGCAGGAATGTGTGGGGCCATTGTTTCTTTTGCTGCAACGGCAACCGGAACTACTCCAACAATTACTTATTCCAGCGATCCCGGAACTTTCTTCCCCGTAGGAACAACAGCAGTTACTGCAACCGCTACAAATGGCTGTGGAACTTCTGCATGCACTTTCGAAGTAACAGTAACGGATAACGAGGCACCGGTAATACCTGTTCTTGCAGATGTAACAGGCGAATGTTCTGCAACCGCAACTACAGCAACTACAACAGACGTTTGTGCAGGAACGATAACAGGTACAACCAGTGATCCATTATCATACAGTACACAAGGCACTCATGTAATTCACTGGACATTTGATGATGGCAATGGTAACTTATCTACTGTCAATCAAAATGTAATTGTGGATGCTGTAACGGCACCTGCAACACCAACGCTTGCAGATGTAACAGGCGAATGTTCTGCAACCGCAACTACAGCAACTGCAATAGACGTTTGTGCAGGAACGATAACAGGTACAACTACGGATGCTTTATCTTACAGTACACAAGGCACGCATGTAATTCACTGGACATTTGATGATGGCAATGGTAACTCAACTACTGCCAATCAAAATGTAATTGTGGATGATGTAACAGCACCTGTAACACCAACCCTTGCAGATGTTACAGGCGAGTGTTCTGCAACCGCAACTATAGCAACCACAACTGATGTTTGTGCAGGAACGATAACTGGTACAACTACGGATGCTTTATCTTACAG
>JANNBU010000087.1:0-3547 GCA_031385805.1 Ferruginibacter sp. | reverse complement strand
CAGAAGATCCTTCACACACCAATTGCAGATCTATGGTTAAAGATTGGTTTGTATACAGAAGCTGTTATATTTTTAGTTTATGGTGTATTATATTTTATTTATCCACCGGTGAAGGAAGAATATGAAGGCAAGATGAAAGCTGCCACAGCAGGAAATCCTGCTCTGAAAAGTATGGATAAAATGTTGGAGGAAGCTGATATTACACCCGTTAGTTTGAAAAAACTTGGTGAAGGATTTCAAAAACTTGGCACAACCGTTTCAGGAATTTCTGATGTGAGCGATGTAGTAAAATCAACTGGTGATTTTAGCGCTAAAACAAAAGAAGCAACTACTGCGATCGGAACAATGGCAACTGCTTTTGCCAGCAGCGCTGTTACCATGAATTCATTTAATACAGCATCTGAAAGTGCTAAAGGATTCCATGAGCAGGTACAGGTACTTACAAAAAATCTTGGTTCACTGAATACCATCTATGAACTGGAATTAAAAGAAAGTAACAACCACCTGAAAGCATTGAACAGCTTCTATGGTAAAATGGCCGAAGCAAGCCAGGCAATGATGGGTAGTGTGGAAGATGCAAACAGGGCTAAGGCAGAAATTGGCACATTGGCAAACAACCTTGGTAAACTGAATGCAGTTTACGGTAATATGCTAAGTGCAATGCAGGGAAGATAATACTACGGTATTAATACTCCTGAGCGTTCTATCCAAACAATATTGAATAAAAACTTTTAATACTAATTAGTTATGGCTTTACCTAAAGAGCCCCGGCAGAAGATGATCAACATCATGTATTTGGTGCTTACAGCGCTACTTGCATTGAACGTATCATCTGAAATTTTAAATGCATTTAAAGTAGTAGACAAAAGTCTGGTTACTTCAAATACGAATCTGGCATCATCCAATGGCACACTTTATAAATCTTTAGAGATGAAGCTAAATGATGCTCAAACAGCAGAAAGAGCCAAGCCATGGTATGAAAGAGCCCAGCAGGCAAAAAAACTTTCTGATGAAATGGATAAATATATCAACCAGTTGAAGACAGATCTGAAAAACGAAGCTGATGCCAAGATGGTTGAAGGAAAAGAACAATTTAAAGAAGATGACCTCGAAGCGGCTACCCGTTTATTTGGATCTGGCGAAGGTGGGAAAAAACAGGGTCCTATGCTTGAAGGTAAATTAAAAGCGTACAGGGATGCCATGTTAGCCATTGATCCTTCTATCAAAACTGAATTTGAAAAGAACTTTCCTGTTGATATTGCTCCACAGGTAGGGCAGGATGGAAAGACCAAAGAATTCACTGAAGCATTTTTTCACATGACACCAACAGTTGCAGGCCTTACATTGCTGAGTAAATTTCAGAACAATGTAAAGAACGCAGAAAACCTTGTTGTTACTTACTGCCACAACCAGGTAGGTGCTGTTAAGATCGTTTATGATCAGTTTGCAGCATTGGTTGGTCAAAGTTCAAATTATGTAATGCCTGGTGAAGACATGGAAATTACTGCAGGTGTTGGTGCTTATAGTAAAGCGGCACAACCAGTAATTAGTATTGCAGGAAGTTCTGCCCCGATTGATGCAGACGGAAGGGCCGTATATAAATTTAAGGCAAGTGGCGGTGGTTCACGTTCGGTTCCTGTAAATGTTACCTACACCAAGCCGGATGGAACAAAAGAATCCAAAACATTTGATGTAAAATACACGGTAGGTACACCGGGCGTTTCAGCAGTAATGCTTGATAAAATGAATGTATTCTATATCGGAGTTGAAAATCCTGTTACGATCGGTTCCCCAACAGGTTGGGATAAAACAAATGTATCAATGACTGGTGGAACAATCACTCCCGGAACTGCGAAAAGAATAGTTAAAGTAAGTACTATAGGGAAAGCTATAATAACAGTAACAGCAGATGGCAAATCTTCTCCTTTTGAATTCAGGGTAAAAAAGATACCTGATCCGATCTTTAAAGTAGGTGACGGTAAAGTAAGGATGCCTTCAGTTACTTTCAAAAGCCAGCAATTTTGCCGTGCTGATCTTGAAGCTTTCGATTTCGATCTAAGATTCACAATAGTTAGTGCTACGGTATACTTTTCCGGAGCTAATTTCCCCAATGTTGCTCAATCGGCAATTTCAGGAAATAACCTGGCGCCGGTACAGGCTTTTATGCAAAGATGTGGTCCTGGATCTGTGGTTACTTTCGATAATGTTAAAGTACAAGGCCCGGATGGGGTAAGAACAATAGAAGGTAAATCAATAGCGTTATATTAATAATTATGACTATGAAAAAGCAATTTTTAAAATATTTGTTACTGGCCGTTTTACTTGGCGGTGTTACAGATTCTGTATTCGCACAGAAGCAGAAGCGTAGCTCTACCAAGCGTAATACAACCCGTAAAACAACTAAAACAAAAACCAAAGCCAGCATAAACCCGAGTGCTGCAGTAACAGATACCATTCCAACAGTGGCTATTGCACCTGTTGAGGCGCCTGTTAATGACAGCTTACCGATCAAGCTGATCAAAAAGTCACTGAGACCGGATGAGGCTGTTGAAACAACTGTTTTAAGAGAAAGGATTCCATTGCCGTATGAGCATTTACGTGCCGATGATGCAGTTTACCGC
This sequence comes from Ferruginibacter sp., assembly GCA_031385805.1. GTDB lineage: Bacteria > Bacteroidota > Bacteroidia > Chitinophagales > Chitinophagaceae > Ferruginibacter. The sequence continues at coordinate 926 of JANNBU010000087.1, read as the reverse complement.
CATAAAATATGGAGAGAAATTGATACAAGGGAAAAACTTAATTATCCTTTCCGGTATGCAGCTGATGAAAGTAACGGTAACCAACGCTTTATTTCCATCTTATTGCAGGCAATACAGGATAGCGCAGTAACGGTATTTGCTAATGTTGATGACCGTTTTACCACTCCAATGACCAAGGCTGATGTAGCCAAAGCTGTTGGTGGTGAAGAAATTGAAGTGCCGTTGTTTGACTCAGTTGGTAACCAAATAGGCTCGAAAAGAATGCGCCCGGAAGTTAACCTGGATTCATTCTATAAATTCAGGATCAAGGAAGAAGTGATCTTTGACAAAGAAAGTTCACGCCTTTTCTGGAGAATACTTGGTATTGCACCTGTAAAGAACGTAGTAACTTCAATGGGTGTGAATCTTGGTGAAACAGAATTATTCTGGGCTTATTATCCTGATATGAGGCCGGTTTTTGCAAAATATGAAGTATATAATGGTAAGAACTTTGGCGCCCGTATGAGTTGGGAAGAATTGTTTGAAAGCCGTATGTTCTATGGCCGTATTATTAAAAGCACTATCGACAACCCACTCGATCTGCAGATCAAAAATTACAGGGGATTAACTGAAAACGGGCTCCTTCAATTGTATGAAGGTGAGAATATCAAAGAAAAGATATTCAATTATGAACAGGATCTCTGGAGTTATTAATTCCTAAACTTATAAAATATGATGCCCCTGGTTTTCCGGGGGCATTTTTGTAATATCCAGTCGGTATTAATTTAAAGTTATTTTCAAATATACCCACTTTAGGGTATTGTTTCATGTTAGCCGACCCGTTATCTTTACCTCGGTTTTTCATAGGATATTGGATTTTAAAGCAGGGCGGGATTTCTATCCTGGCCCTTTTTTTATGCCTTTCGTTAAGGTTGAAGCCTGTAATT
>JANNBU010000018.1:0-9162 GCA_031385805.1 Ferruginibacter sp. | reverse complement strand
TATACTACTTTATCCCAATTGGGAATAATTGTGAATTCAAAATCAAAATGAAAAAAATTCTGCCCGGCATGTACTCCTGCATCTGTGCGTGAAGAACCGGTAAGCAAAAAGGTTCCTTTAAAATAAACCTTTAGCGCTTTCTCAACCTCATCCTGAATTGTATTGGCATTTTGCTGTGCCTGGAAACCCGCATATAATGTACCCTTGTATGAAACTTCTATAAAATAACGGGGCATGATGCTTTTTATTAATGGCGGATCATTGCATTGAAACGTGTTACATAATATTCATCTGAAAGTTTTTTGACAAGCTTCCCAAAATTCTGTGTGTCACTTACACGTGGATATGCAGCATCAAAGAAATTATATCTTCCGTCATCTTTTAAAAACAATGCACTTAAATTACTTACCTGTTCGGTACTATAACATTTTGATTTGAATGCCTTCTTTGCCACCACGATCATTTCATCATCAGCTTTTTCAGCTGCCATTTTCTTTCTCAGTTTCAAAAAATCATCTTCTGAAGCATTGGTCTTACAATCTGAATTGACCATTACCATTGCCTTAGGTTCGGTCTTTTGTTCTGTTATATCTTTACTTACAGGAACAATTTCTTTTTTATTATTTACTGCTTCATTTGAAACAGCTTCTTTTTTTTCGGCTACTACAGAATCAATTTTTTTATTGGGATTGGGTAATTCCATGTCAATAAACTTTGAATCCTGTTTGCTCTCCTGCTTTACTTCAGGTTTAGTATCCTGCTTCGGTTCTTCTTTTTTTATTGTTTCAACCGGCTGAACAGGTTTTTCAATTGTTTCTTTGATCTCAGCATCAGGTTTATAAGGAATAAAAAGCCTGATCGTGTCTGTTTTATTTTCATAAGTATCTGCATATACGACCGAACGGCCATCTGTATCGAGCGTTGACAAAAGCTTTACTGCCGGCTTTACAGATTCTTCTTTTACCGGTGCAAGTGGCTTATCCTCCTTAACTGCAACCAAAGTTTTATTGATCTCCACTACAGGTTCTGTCTTTACTACAGGCGTTGTTTTTTCTTCTTTTATTTCCCTTGCAACAGGTTTTTCTTTGATCGACGGGGTGCTTACCACGTCTGCCAGTACATCTGCAAAACCATCAGTACGGATTTCTTTGGTTGAATCTTTTAAACTTGCAGTACCGGATGACATGACTATATCCATTGTCTGCATATTAAACAAGCCCCACCCTTTTGGTTCAAAATTCTTTAAAATATAACCAGCATCATTATTCTTAACGGTAACAGTTATTTTTTGCAAAGGCCATTCATTTTTAGGAAATCCTATTCCCATTTCATATTTACCGTTCTGCAATTTTGCAATTACCAGGTACCCCGCCGAAGAAGAACTTAGTAAGTGATCGGCCATTTTCACATAGAATGGTTGCTTATTCTCTGTTTGTATATAAATAAAATGATTTTGCTGTGCTACGGACTGCATGGTAAACAGGAAAAGAAAAATAAGAAAATGGAAGAATTTCATAATGCGAATATACTTTTATTTCAAAGCTAACTAATATAGCCGATTTGCCATTTATAAAAAAAAGACTATTATTTTATACCACAGCCTTTACTTTTACCTTCACAAAAAAATAATTATGAAAAGAATATTCTTCTTATTAGCACTGGCAGCGGGTCCTTATATAAGTAACGCCCAACCCGGTGAGGAATTGAAAGACACAACCTGGAAAACAGTTTTGCGTGAAAGTTACCCACGTACCAATGACCTGGTACATACCAAACTTGATGTGAGATTTGACTACGATAAAAGTTATATGTATGGTAAAGAATGGCTTACACTACAGCCACATTTTTACCCAACAGATAGTGTGTTATTAGATGCAAAAGGTATGGAGATCAAAGAACTTTCTATTGTGAAAGGCACCACAAAAACTCCGTTGAAGTATACTTATGATGGTATGCAGGTGAATGTAAAATTAGACAGAACATACCAGGGCAAAGAAAGCTATACAATATATATTGATTATACCAGTAAGCCAAATGAAGTAAAAGCAAAAGGAAGTGCGGCCATCAATGATGCAAAGGGGCTGTATTTTATCAACCCAAAAGGAGAAGATAAAACTAAAGCAATACAAATATGGACACAGGGTGAAACAGAAGCCAATAGCGTTTGGATGGTTACCATTGACAAACCAAATCAAAAAACCACCCAGGAATTAACCATGACTGTTCCATCGAAATATGTAACACTCAGCAATGGTTTATTGAAGAGCCAGAAAAAAAATGCTGATGGCACACGTACCGATTTCTGGAAAATGGATCTGCCACATGCGCCTTATTTATTTTTTATGGGTGTTGGTGAATATGCCATTACAAAAGACAGTTATAAAGGAAAAGAAGTTAGTTATTATGTAGAAAAAGAATACAATTCAGTTGCAAGAAAGATATTCGGCTATACTCCTGAAATGATCAAATTCTTTTCTGATAAACTGGGAGTAGATTTTCCCTGGGCAAAATATTCGCAGATCGTAGGCAGGGATTATGTTAGTGGCGCCATGGAAAATACCACAGCTACCCTTCACCAGGAAAGCGCTTACCAGAATGCAAGACAATTAACTGACGGCAATGGCTGGGAATCTGTAATTGCACACGAATTATTTCACCAGTGGTTTGGCGACCTGGTAACTACAGAAAGCTGGAGCCATATTACTGTAAATGAAAGTTTCGCAAACTACAGTGAATACTTATGGTATGAATATAAATACGGAAAAGACAAAGCCGATGAACACAATTTTAATGATATGCAGGGATACCTGTTCAGCGAAAGCGAAGACAAGGACCTTGTAAGGTTTCATTATTCTGATAAAGAAGATGTATTTGATGGGGTGAGTTACAATAAAGGCGGACGTATTTTAAATATGCTTCGAAATTATGTAGGTGATGATGCCTTTTTTAAATCATTGAATTATTATTTAACATCTAATAAATTTAAAGCAGGGGAAGCCGGGCAATTGCGCCTTGCATTTGAAGAAGTGACCGGTAAGGATATGAACTGGTTCTGGAACCAATGGTATTACGGCAGCGGACATCCGAAGCTGAATATAACTTACAATTACGATGTTCCCGGTGTAGCAAAAGTTATTATTGAACAAACCCAAACCACTGGTAAGGTTTTCCGTTTGCCTGTTGCTATTGATGTTTATAATGGCGCTTCTAAAAAAAGGACCCATGTATGGATCACAAATAAAATTGATACTTTTTCTTTCCCTTATTCACAAAAGCCCGACCTGATAAATGTAGACGGAGATAAAATGTTGCTGGCAGAAAAATCAGATAATAAAACAGAAGCAAATTACATTGCACAATATAATTTTGCAAAATCCTATATGGACCGCAGGGAAGCATTGGATTCGTTTGCTAAAAAAGGAATGCCTGAAATTTCAAAAGGCCTGCACGACAAATATGCAGGATTAAGAACAAGTACCATACAAAAGATCGCTGCTTCTCCCTATAAAAATGACAAGGTTGTATTGGAAGATATAGAAACGATCGCTAAGAACGACCGGGATAAACAAACACGTGCTGCTGCTATCAAATACCTGGCAAAAACAAAGGATGCAAAATACCTTTCTATATTTCAGAACAATGTTGCAGATTCTTCTTACAGTGTTGCAGGCGCCGCTTTGGAAGGCCTTACTGCACTTGATTCTGCTAATGCATATTCCCTGGCTAAAAAATACAGTAATGATGCCAAGGGCGCTTTGGGCGTTATAGTTGGAAACATACTGATTGCAAATGGCACAGAAACAGATTTTGATTTTATTGCTTCGAATTATGATAAAGCCCCTCCTAGTTTTGATAAGATCACTATGACAGGTAAGTTTGCAAATTATCTTTCCAAAATAAATGATATTGCAAAGATCAAAACGGGCATTGATTACATGATGCGTTTCAGAAATTTGATCCCTGAAGCATACAGGCCACAAACTGATCCTTCATTTAAATCCGCTCTTGGCAAAATATCAAAAGCAAAGGGTAAAGAAGTACAGGATTATATTGATTCGGTTTTTAAGTAAAATATTTTAGAAATTTATCCTGATTAAAAAAGGCTGCCGGAAATGACAGCCTTTTTTAATTCGTCATTGCGAGGAACGAAGCAATCTAACTCACAATCCAGTTTAGATTGCTTCGTTCCTCGCAATGACGTAAATAATGTACTTATTGTATAAGAATCGTTGTTCCTTTTCTTTTGATGAGGTTCCCCTTAAAGTCAATACCTTCAGCCATCCATACAAACGTACCCATACTTTGCGTGTAGCCTTTTATTTTACCATCCCAGCCAATATCCGGATTCGTTGTAGAGAACAGCAATTGTCCGTAGCGGTTATATACCCTGAAATAACTAAATAATTTTATTCCAACAGGGAATGCTCTTAAAACATCATTTGTTCCATCGCCGTTTGGTGTAAAGGAGCCGGCTACATAAATTTCGGGCCCCTTAAATGTTTTTACTCGTATTGTATCAATGCCTTCGCAGCCACTTGCTGTACTTGCGGTAACTACCAGGTAAGTGATATAATCTGATAATGTAGCAACCGGGTTGGAAATAAAAGGATTATTCAATCCTGTTTCAGGACTCCATTGATATTTTAAAAAGCCGATATGGTTTATATCCAGTGCAAATAATCCAAGTGGTTGATTGATGGCAACTGCAGTATCCGCACCTGCATATAATTTAGCAGGGGGCAAGACAGTTATTTTTACATCATCCTTTGATAAAGATTTACAACCATTGGCATCTGTTACAGATAAATAGTAAGTAATAGTGGCTGGTTTTACAACACGGGGATCACTAACGTTTGTACCTGACAGATAGGTAGCCGGGCTCCAATTGTAATCAGTACCACCCGAACCTGATAGTTGTGTACTTCCTCCATAACAGATAACAGAATCCCTTCCGGCATTTGCAGTTGGCGCCGGATTTACAAAAACAGTTACCGAATCAATCTTATCGCAAATACCCAGGGTTGATTTGATATAGTATTTGGTTGTTACTATTGGTGATGCTACCGGATTCAATATTGTTGTACTGCTCAATGCAGTAGCTGGTGTCCATATTACACTGGTTCCATTTGTTGCCGCAGGTAAGGTTGCATTTTTACTTTCGCATATTGTTGGGTTGGCGCCGGTACTTAATGTAATTGTATTATCAAACTGCACTGAAATATTTGACAAAACATTGGTACAACCATTGTCATCTTTTACCGTGACAGTATAAGTTCCGGGAGCCACATTAAAGATGTTGCTGGTTTGGAATGTAGTTCCATTAACCGAATATTGCAAAGGCGGTTTACCACCTGTTGCAGTAACCGTTATCATGGCGTCTGCAGTTCCGGTACAAGATCCGTTCACCGTTGCAGCATTTGTTATGAGCAGATCAGGAAATGTCTGGGCAATATTTACAACAAGGCTATCAATACAACCCGTAGCATCTTTAACTTTTATGGTATAAGTTCCTACAGGCAAATTATTAAATGTACTGTTTGGCTGGAATGGCGAATTATCAATAGCATACTCTATGGGCGCTATCCAGTCTACATTGGTACCAACAACGATCTGCCCCGTTGATGCCGATTGGCAATTGACATTCCTTGTTGACAACAATTTTAATCTTTTCCAATAAACAAATGCAGAATCCCTTCCATGACAGGTTCCTTCCTGGGAAGTACATACAAACAGGGTACTATCGGTAAGGGGTGTGGCAATTGGATCACTGATCAAAATATTACTTAAACCGGGGTTTGCTTCCCACAGGTAACTAATATATCCTGTAGTTGCGGTAAGTTGAATAGAACCTCCGGGACAAATCACAGCAGTATCTGGAGTAATACCCAGCGTATCATAATCCCTTATTTGTATTGTTGCACTATCGGTAGGAGTTGCAACTCCACAAGGGGCCAGTGTATAAATTTTTAAATATTCTATTCCTTCCGGTAAATTATCAATCGTTGGAAAAATATTCAGCAATACTTCTGTTTGATTGGCAGGTATGATAATGGTGGAGGGGAGTAATTGCACATCCACGCCATTAACAGCCGTTCCTGTATAACCCAGGTTAATTGTTTGGGAGAATAAGGTAGCTGCCTGGCGCCTTATCTTTAATGCACCTACTGCACAGCCTTCTACTAAGTAACTATTACCCGTAGTGGGATCTAACTGTGTAAGATTTGTAAGTTGAAAAGAATTTGATGTCAGGCTTTTTGCTTCGAGAAAAACACCGCTGTCATAGATGCCATCCGCAACATCTGCAATAACAAGTTTTAAATGGTATGTCTGACAGGGTTGCACCTGTGCAAGTGCGGTCATTACTTTAGTGTGGCCATTGTGCGTAAAAAAAACATTGCTTTCATTATTTACATAAAACTGAGGATATGATGAACAGCCCTGATCGTTGATATTAGCAATTGTTACCGGTTGTGTTGTTCCGGGAACTAATGCAATATTTGTTCTTACAGGAAAGCCTGGCCCCTCGATAAAGAAAGCGAATGCATCATTGAAAATGGTTCCTGCACCTGGACAAGCAAAATCAGGATATTCCTCTGAACTAAATACGTATCTGAATTTTATTGAATCACCCAATGGAACAAAATCGAATTCGAGGATTGTAGCATCATGGGTGGAATCTGCTGTTGAAAGATTGATAAGATTTGCAAGATCGGCGTCTCCTGAAAAAGTTGTAAGCGGAAATAGTAGGACACTTGCAAATGCATTCGGGTAAGCAGCAGTTGTACCATCTCCGTCTAATCCTGTTGGATCAAGTCCCGTCAGAACTGTTTTTGCACGACCATTTGTTAATACAATACCACTATCAATCCCAATATTTGTTCCGGAAACATTTTTAAAGAACCCTGTTGCCCTTGGGTCTGCTACCAATGTTGCATTGCTGATCGTAACCCCATCACCAACCAGTTTTTGTGCAAGTGCCTGGGCATTACTTTGTGATGTAATGACCAATTGCCCTTTGCAAAAGCCCGCAAAAAAGCATACAATGACCAGCAAGCTGGTTTTTTTCAGAATAAGGTTCATTGGAAACAGTTAGAATTGGACTAACAAATTACTGATTTAACCGCAAAAAACAAAATGGCCCGGGAGATCCGGGCCATTTACACACAATTATATATAAAATCATATATCCAATGTGGACAATACGCTATTCATACTCCTGACCGCTTCGGCGCTTTTATTCATCGCTGCTTTTTCTTCATCATTCAATTTATAATCAACAATCTTTTCCCAGCCGCTTTTACCAATAATAACGGGTACCCCGATGCAGATATCATCTAGCCCGTATTCACCTTCAAGATATACACAGCAGGGCATCAGTTTTTTTTCATCTCTTACGATCGCTTCTACCAATAAAGCACCGCAGGCTCCGGGTGCATACCAGGCAGATGTACCCAATAATCCGGTTAAAGTTGCTCCGCCTATCATCGTATCGGCAGCTACTTTTTTCAAAGTTGCTTCATCTAAATAATTGGATACAGGTGTTCCGCAATAAGTTGCCAACCTTGTCAATGGGATCATGGTGGTATCGCCATGGCCACCAACCACCGTTGCCTGCAGGTCGTTGGGTGAACAATTCATTGCCTGACTCAGAAAATGGCGGAATCTGCTGCTGTCTAATAGTCCACCCATTCCAATGATCCTGTTTTTCGGCAAACCGCTCGATTTCATGGCCAGGTAAGTCATAGTATCCATAGGATTGCTGATAACAATTATAATCACATCCGGGGAATATTTTAAGAGGTTTTGGGTAACGGACTTTACAATGCCTGCATTGATACCGATCAGTTCTTCACGGGTCATCCCCGGCTTACGTGGAATTCCGGAAGTTATTACAGCTACTGAACTACCGGCGGTCTTTGTATAATCATTGGTTGTACCAATTACCCTTGTGTCAAAACCTTCTATCTCTGCTGTTTGCATCAGGTCCATGGCTTTTCCTTCTGCCACGCCTTCTTTGATATCCACCAATACCAATTCATGGCAAAGCTGTTTACGGGCAATATTGTCAGCACAGGTAGCTCCAACTGCTCCTGCCCCTACTACGGTTACTTTCATGTGTAAATTTTTATCGTTTTTTAATAGTCTGGTTTCCGGCAAAGTTAACCGGATTCAGGTATGTTGCACATCCTTTATTGAACAATTTTTTTCTATTCTGTAGTACAAAAAAAATCCTGTTGTAGTATGAAACCTGTTTAACTTATCCTTTGTAATCTTTGGTTTGATTATTCGTTCTCAGGGTAAAGCATAAATATCCCTTAGATGAAATTTATCCCGGCAATTTTTTTCTTCATGATGCATACGGCTTGTTTTGCATCAATCATTTCTCCCAATCTAACAGCCGAATACAATAGCAGGAAAAAAATTGTTTATTTAAAATGGCAGAACGCAGATAGCAGGGTTAACAGTTTTATTCTGCAACGGAGTGGTGATAATAAAATATGGGAAGATATCTATACACTGGAAGCTATCAAATTCAAAAAAAAGAAACAGGAAAAATTTTCAGATCTAAAACCTGAACCAACAAAAAATTATTACCGGCTTAAAATATTACTGGATGATAATGAAATTGAATATTCGCAATCCATCATGGTGATCATCGGAAATCCTGTTAACAGCTGGATCATGTATCCTGTACCGGTAAGGGATGTGCTGAACCTTCAATACAATGGCAGTGATGCCATACAGGGTGTGGTGAGTATTTTTATTCAGAATATGTACGGGTATATACTTGTTCGAAAAAGATATTCGTCATTAAGCAGGACCATCCGGCTGCCGGTAGATAATCTTGGAAGGGGAACTTACGATATACGAATAGTAATTAATGATGAGATAGTGTGGAACCAACGGTTTGTGAAATAGGCCTCACCCCAGCCCTCTCCACAGGTGGAGAGGGAGTGTGATTGCGGACTTGACTTGATTTATTTTCTATAACAAGGTTTTGTTTAAAATACTTACAATGATGCTGCTACTGTTTCCATTTTAATATCGCCACTAAAGGTTTGCACAAATTTTCCTTTTTTGTTATAAACAAATATGGAAGGAAAACTGGTTATCTTATAAAATGTACCTAAAAAATAAGCTGCATCCCTGCCCATGGTAATG
>JANNBU010000011.1:0-2558 GCA_031385805.1 Ferruginibacter sp. | reverse complement strand
TTATTATTTAAAGAATCTTTTATCCAGGCTGGAACGGTTGCAAAAGCAGTACCTAAAAAGAAAGAAACTTTATTAAAACCTAAAAATGAGGTCATAGAAGAACCGGTGGAAGTGCCGCTGTCAAAAAAGACGATCCAGGATAAAATAATTGCACCTGTTCCCAATTTTGAAAAGCGCAACAATACCATCATAAAAACAATTGAAGTAGAAAATGCAAGTGTTAAAGTTGACTTGTATGATAATGGCGAGATAGATGGTGACAGTGTTTCGCTTTTCTACAATGGAAAATTATTACTTTCTCATAAGCGCTTATCGGATAAGCCGATCACATTAAAGATCAATGTTGATAATGATCAATCAATGAATGAACTTGTGATGTATGCCGAAAACCTGGGTTCTATACCTCCTAATACAGCTTTGATGATAGTTTATGATGGCCCCAACAGGTATGAAGTGCGCATTACTTCTGATCTGCAAAAGAGTGGTACTATTCGTTTTCTAAGAAAACTGGTTGCTGCTAATGCTGAGCCTGTTCCGGGGAATTAAAACCAAATGAATATCGAACCTGCCTACCGGCAGGCAGGCAAGGAACAAGGAATTTCGAATATTGATCGGATTTCAGCACTTCATAATTCAATATTCCTTGTTCCTTGTTCGATATTTTAAAACTTGATATTGTAAGTAATAGAAGGAATGATCGGAAAAATAGAAACCTGCTTCGCCTGCACTTTCAGCGTACCGTTATAAGGGCTTCCCGTTTGATCATAATAAATAAAATACGGATTCTTCCGGCTGTATGCATTGAACACACTGAACACCCATTCCCTTTTTATTTTACGGTTTACGTTTTTCTTTGGGGTAAGGGTGGCCGCAATGTCGAGGCGGTGATATGCAGGTAAACGATATTCATTGATGCGGCTATACTCCTGTGTTAGTACACCACCTACAATATAAAAACGTTGTGGTAAAGTAGCTGCATTGCCGCTTCCATAAACAAATGTTGCAGAAAATTTCCATTTTTTATTGAGTTCATAAATGGCTACCACGCTCAGGTCATTCCTGCGATCGAATTTAGCAGGATATTTTTCTCCGAAATTGAGCCCGGGAAATTTTCTAAATGTCCAGCTTAGTGTATAACCAACCCAGCCGGTAAGCCTTCCCTTTACTTTATTGATGAACAATTCGGTTCCATAACTCCAGCCTTTTCCGAATGTAAATGAATTCTCCGTATCATCTATTGAACTGGGAACATAGCCTTCTTTATATTCGATCTGGTTCTGCATGTCCTTGTAATACACTTCTAATGAAGTTTCATACGTGTTGTTCTTAAAATTCTTAAACAGGCCAGCGGCGTAGAGCCAGCTTATCTGTGGTTTTACTTTATAGGTGCTTGGCACCCACAGGTCGGTTGGTAAAGTAGTACCGGCATTACTCACTAAGTGAATGTACTGCAGGTTACGTGTTACAGATGCTTTAATAGATGTTTCTTCATTCAATGAATATCGTATGGCAAGTCTTGGTTCCAGTCCGCCGTAAGTTTTTACAGCCTTTCCTCTTCCATAAACAATACTGTCGAGCCGGTTGTTATTGGCATCTGTGGTATATATCTTATTCGGCCCTATCTGTTGAAAACCACTGTATCGCAGCCCTGCATTGATATTTAATTTTGAATTTATTTCCCAGTTATCCTGAATATACAACGCTCCTTCATGCGCATATTTTAATTGGGCATTCTGTGGATTAAATACAACTGAATCCTGTTTGCCGCTTACAACAGAAGGTGTAAAACGATGATACGTATAAAGCAAACCGAATTTTAATTTATGTTTTGAGAATGGATAAAAATCAAAATCCTGTTTAAGGCTTACGTCTTTAATTCCTGATGACAGTTTTAGTTCAAAATTATTTTGGGCTGCATTGAAAGTGAAATTATAGTCGTTGTAGACTGCAGTTGTATTTGCAAATAGTTTATTATTGAAAACATGGTTCCAGCGAAGTGTTCCGGTGGCATTGCCCCAGGGAATATTTACTTTCAGGCTTTGGGTAGCATTTGAAAAATCAAAAACATCACGCCCAAAATAGCCACTCAGGTAAAGCCTGTCACGTTCATTGAATTTGTAATTTATTTTGGCATTCAGGTCATAAAAATAATAACCCGAGCCATAGAACTGGCTTGACTTTTTGATAAATCCTTTTGAAAGTGCATCAATATAAGTCCGCCTGGCAGATATGATAAAAGATGATTTATCTTTTTTTATGGGACCTTGTATTGAAAGCCGGGATGCAATTACTCCCAAACCACCATCTACCTGGAATTTTTGGTTATTGCCTTCCTTCATGGAAATATCAAGTACGCTGGATAAGCGGCCGCCATATTGTGCAGGCATGCCACCTTTTATCAATGACACATTCTTAATGGCATCTGAATTAAAAATGGAAAAGAATCCAAATAAGTGTCCGGAATTGTACACCACGGCATCATCCAGCAATATCAGGTTCTGATCAGGCCCGCCTCCCCTTACGTAAAAACCTGCGCTACCCTCGCCTGCATTGCGAAC
>JANNBU010000006.1:0-8516 GCA_031385805.1 Ferruginibacter sp. | reverse complement strand
CGAAGAAATATAACTGCACAGCCGACAGAATATGCAAAAAAACTGATGAGGGAAAGCAGGCTTACAAAAACATTGCCTTCCTCCAAAAATGCTACAGATTCTACTAAAAGCCAGGAAGATTTTTTTCAAAATGAATTCAGTGCCGATAGCAGTAAAGCCACAACAGTTATACCGGTAACAAAAGTGGAAAACAAATCCCTGTCACCGGTTTTGGCAAATGCAAAACTGTACAGGTACAAACCACTTAAATTCTCTGCCGATTTTGGATCGGTAGGTTTTAACAACGCTGTACTCATCAACAGGTTCCAGGCTTACCAGGGCGGCGCCGGTCCGGTTACGCTCAATAGTGGTACCCCGCTAAATGGTATGATAAGCTTAGGTGCTTCCGATCTTCTGGAAGATATCAAGATAATGGGCGCTTTTAAATTGAGCACCAACCTTAAGGACAATGAATGGTACCTGAGTTATCAGAATTATAAAAGAAGGATCGATTGGGGACTTACTTATTATCGCAATGTGCAGCGGGCAGATTTTCAACTGGTAGATACAGCAGGCAATCCATTCAGGCAGGAACCAAGTCCCGGAAAAGTTTTCACTAATTTATACCAGGTAAATATTGCCTATCCCTTTGATGCTACAAAAAGCGTAAGGCTTACTACCGGCGTTCGTTCTGACAGAAATCTTTTATCAACTGATAACACGCTGCCTATAGCCATACTTATTGAAGATCAAAAAAAGTTGTATTCAGTAACGCATTTAGAATATGTGTATGACAACAGTTTAAATCCAACAATGAATATATGGAACGGGCTTAGGTATAAAGCATATTTTGACTGGAATGCACAGATCAGCAAACTACAGGATGAGGGCAGGAATACTTTCAACTTTGGTTTTGATGCCAGGTATTATTATCCTATTTATAAGAATTTTATTTGGGCCGGAAGGGTTGCGGGAGATTTCAGTTGGGGTAACCAGAAATTAATTTATTACCTGGGTGGTGTTGATGGGTGGCTTATGTTTGGCGGCAATCAAAGATTTGATGACCAGGGAAGATTGAAACGGGAGCGTTTTTTTAATACCAGCAACCCTCCTGATGCCGACCAGGATTATGCTTTTCAAAGTCTTGCTGTGAATATGAGAGGATATATACAGAATGTAGCAAACGGGAATAACACAGTTGTAATAAACAGCGAATTCAGGTTACCGGTTATGTCTACATTCTTCGACAGGACAGTTAACAATGCATTTGTCCGCAATTTCCAGATCGTACAATTCATAGATCTTGGCACCGCCTGGAATGGCGCTTATGATAAATTAAAAAGGCCGGAGGTAACTTTCGCTAACAATAACGTAACTGTGAAAACAAAGGCAGGAGGACTGGGGCCATTTGCAGGTGGTTATGGGTTTGGTGTAAGAAGTACTTTACTCGGTTATTTTATCAAATACGATGTAAGCTGGCCAATGAGTGGACTTTTTAAAGGCCGGGCGGTTACCTATCTGGCACTTGGGTTGGATTTTTAGTAATATATTTTTTTGCCGGGAAGGCGGGAAGACGTTTAATGATTTTTGCAAATTCTTCCCGCCTAAACGTCTTCCCGGCTAATTACTTCTACGGCTTTTTATTTTCTGCAAAAACATTCGGTAGTATTTTAATAAATAAATAAAGCAAAGAATACAATGCAGTAAGGATAATAGTTATAGTCCATGTCTTATAATTATCTACAGGAGAAATAAACCGGTCAAGAATATCCATGGCCAGCGCAAGTGGATTATGAATTACATCCCAGCTATTCCAACGTTGAAACCTTCCCAGGTAAACCCCGAATGATCCAATAAATAATATAGCCGGGATAATAAAATTTACAATTCGTTTACTAAAAAGATCTCTTAAGTAATATTCAACTTTTTGCAGTGATATAAAAGCCATTATCAAACCGATAAAGGAAGAGGCGAACAATAAAATGGCATCATACCATAAAGGAACGTTTGTACTTTCTTCGAGATGAATAAGATCTGTTACGATATACAATGCATTGGGAAAAAATAATAACCAGCTTGCAAAAAGAAAAAATTGTTTCCATTTTTCCCTGTGTTTGTACACAACAAAATAGCTGCTCAATATATAAGGTATCCATGCAAGAAAAATATTCCAGCTAAGGAATATATAACGGATACTGCCCGAATAAAGGATCCTTGTGCAAATTAATAGTTCGATAAAAACAAAAAAAATACCCAGTAAACGATTGAATGCGGTAAATGGTCTCATGATGGATTTATAGATTAATTAGTAAAAATATTTTAGGAATAAAAATGATAGCGGCGCAAATGGCCGCTATGACAGCACTTAGTAAAACTGCTCCTGCTGCAATATCTTTTGTGATTTTTATACCGGGATGAATTTCTTTATGAACAACATTGCAAAGTTGTTCAATAGCTGTATTTATCATTTCCATGCACAATACGAAACCGGTACAGATCAGAACGATCAGCCATTCGGCATAACTAATATTAAAATACAAGCCAGCAATAAAAACCAGTACGCTGCAAAAAATATGAATTCTAAAATTAATCCCTTCCAACATACACTTTCTTACTCCGCTTAATGCATAACCAAATGATCTGATCAATTCTGACATAGAAATTTTTTAAGTTGTTTTTTGTAAAATTCTTTTGGTCCTAATAAAATGATTTAAGATAGCAGTGATGCTGATAATAACCAGGCAGATCACCCATGCAAAGAATACCATTGTTCTCATTTGTTGTGTACGCTCTTCAACTTCTGCCATTGATCTTCCTGCTGCAACAAATTGAACCGGTGAAGCATTTGTCTTTACAATAACCATCGCCATTCTTATACCTTTTCGGGGCTGCCAGGTAACTTTGTGTTCACCATTGTTTTTTACAACATCGAATAAACCTATCGGTACCTGCGGCATTTTCCCATCTAAAAAAGCATTGGAACGAATTGCTTTTCCCTGTACATCATACAACACAATAAATGGCGAAAGGCTGCGGGAGATATCAATTGAATCCGTAGCAATAAAAGGCTCAATCGTTTTGCCTTGTTCAAGTTTTGAACTGATATCTCTTGCAATCTCTATTTGCGGATCGTCAAGCCCGGTACGGTAAGTTTGCTGAACAGTGGCATAGATCAGCAACATGATCACCGTGATCAAAGCAGTTGCAACAAGATAATTGAGCGTGGTTAAATTTTTCATAACGCAATTTTAAGTTTTTAAAAAGTTGGTGCCGGCAGAACCGGCACCAACTAACGGAAACAGAGCTAATCAATCGTTGCCTGTTTTTTCTCCTCGCTGTTCCAGTTTATTTTTCTGCTGAAATACATGATAATGGCAAGCAGTACAAACAACCCGATACTTCCGAACAGGAGTGAATTATCCTGTAATTGTATCAATACGAAAATGAACAGGTACAACAGCGATAATATGAATGAGAAGAGTAACACAATGTTCCATTTTTTAAAAATGGATTTGCTGTACCACCCGATCAACAATACCGTGGCAGCCGAAGCGACCAGGTATGCCTGGGCAAATGCAACATACTCTGATATAGACAATAGTAAAGTATAAAATATCACCAGGGCAAAACCTATCAATATATATTGCAATACATGAACATTGCGGCGATAGAATATTTCCAGGAAGAAATACAGGAAGAATGTAAGTGCGATGATGAGTACCGCATACTTGATGCTTCGCTGCGTTTGTCCGTAGGCGTCAACCGGCTGCAACAGGTTTAAACCAAAAGCGCTTTCGGATATGAAATTATCATTCACGCTTGTAAATTGTTGCGGATACGTACGGTTAAAATGCAATACTTTCCAGTCGGCTGTAAAACCTTTATTGTTTACAATACTGGTATCGGGTAAATATTTTCCATCAAAAGCAGGATTTTTCCAATCGCTTTTAAAATGAACCTTGCTGATGCTTCCAAATGGTGTAACATATAATTGCTCACTTCCTTTCAGCGAAAGGTCAACACTAAAACCGGTTGTTCCGCCTGTTAAAGATGCTGCTGATAATTTTAGCGGACAGCTGATCCCGTTACTCAACCAACTCACATCGGGTAAACCGGTTTCAAAAGCGGCGATGCTGTCATTCCATTTTAATTGCAGGCTTTCGCCAATGCCTTTGAAATCGCTGATGCCCATACATACAGTTGCTTCATCAAAATGAAGGTTTTGTATGCCAACAGGAAGTTTATCAATTTTCAACGGAAAAAACTTTCCTGTTATTTTCAGGTCACTGTTATACACAGGCACCTGGAAAATACTCCGGTGTTTTATCTGCGGGAAGATCGTTCCGTCAACAGATAACTCATCGGGTAGCAGGTAAAGATTTCTCTTTTCCAGCACAGGTTGATTGGCTGCATTTTTTACTTCAATATAATAGGGTACGGTTAAAAACGGGCCGGTAATGGTTTGGGCTCCTGCCCATTTACTGCTCACTTCTTTCACTACTTCATCCCTGCGTGATTCCCGGTCTTTTACCAAAAACATGATGAAGAAAGTGGGTATCAATAATGCCAGGGTTAAAAAACCAATAAACGAAGCTTTAAGGATCAGCTTGTTCTTTTGCCAGAAACTGTAAGTTTGTTGTGTGTCCATTGTTTTAGTTTTAAAAGTGCTTTGTTTTTCAAAGTATTTATACAAAAAATTATTTACTCATTTTGATCATCTTTTCCAGTGCATCGATATGAGCACTGAAAGCCTTCTCCCCTGCCTTTGTTACGGAATAGGTTGTATTGGTTTTTCTTCCGATAAAACCTTTGTGAACTTTAATAGCCCCGTTTTCTTCCAATGCTTTGATATGGCTGGCCAGGTTACCATCGGTTATATCCAGGAGTTCCTTCAATTCATTAAAATTTACTTCGGTATTCACCATCAGGGCGCTCATGATGCCCATGCGGATACGGCTGTCAAAAATTTTATTTAAATTTTCTATCGGATTGTTCATCTTATACCACTTAAATTCTAATTTTTTCTGTCACTATTTTTATTTTGCCACGAATGCACGAATGAAGGTAAAATAATATTGAACCGTATTTTATTCGTGCATTCGTGTCATTAAATTTTTAATACTATTCGTTGGTATTTTAATTTCCTTCTGCCATATAGTAAATTCCAGTTTTATTCACCTCGCTCATATTTCCACCACATATAAGCACCATATAAGATATGCATAACCCCAAATCCCATTGCCCAAAAATACAGGCCATATCCAACAAACCATAAATTAATAACAGCCAAAATGATCTGCAGGTAACCGAGATACCTTACTTCATCCAAAGTATATTTACTTGCATTTATCAAAGCCAGGCCGTAAAAAATAAGACAACCGGGTGCAATTAAACCAAAAGTGCCGTAATGAATTAATTTAAAAAGAAAAACTGCTCCAACAAGCAACGGGATGCTTACATTAATTAATAAACGCTTTGCTGTTTTGCCCCAAAGTGGAATACCTTCCTTTTTACTTTTTATCCAGGTGAAAATAAATGCAGTGATCAATGCAGTAAAAAAAGTACCGGCAGCTATCCAGAATAACCAGCTATTCAATATGATCGAATAATCATGAGCCGAACTCTGGGCAAATGCTGCATCAATGTTTATGAAATAATCCCTATAACCGAAAACATAAGGATAAGCAAGCCAGGCACCGATCAATGCGCAGATACCGGCACTTATACCGCTTAAACCACTTAGGCTGATGAAACGGCTGCTGCGTTCCATCATCCGTTTTATATCCTGGAGCGTTTCCAGTGATTGTTGTTGCTCACTCATAAAAGTACTTTGAAATACAAAGTAAATGTTTTGGATTGGTATTTCCAAACAAAAACATTAAATATTTCCTGAAATAATCAATGCTCAATATTCAATACTCAGGTGTGGGCATTATAAATTGTATTGCATTTACAATGTACATTGATAATTGAACATTGTGTATTGAGTACTTGTTAGATTTTAGTTTACATTTAATGTCTTGAAATTTCATATGAAGAAAATAACACCGTTTCTATTGATATGCTTCTTTGCAAGCTATTCCAAGGCACAAAAAATTGATCCGGTATCAATTGATATTGTTCGGGATAGCTTTGGAGTACCGCACATTTTTGCCAACACAGATGCAGCCGTGGCATACGGACTTGCTTATGCCCACGCCGAAGATGATTTTAAAACCATACAACTTGGTTTTTTATCGGGCAAATCCATGCTGGGCATTTATAAAGGAAAAGCAGGCGCAACCATTGATTACATTGCTTACCTGCTGAGATGCCAGCAAACGGTAAATGAAAAATATGAATCAGATATTTCTCCCGACTACAAAAAAGTATTGCAGGGATATTGCGATGGCTTCAATGCTTATGCAGGAATACATCCCGAAGAAGTACTGGTTAAAAAATTATTACCCCTTACTCCAAAAGATATGCTGGCTTACTCCATGTTACAGTTAGCCATATCAAGCGGAATGGATAAAGCGCTTACGCAGATATATAATGGAACTGTAAGGTCAATAGATGAATTAAAACCCGGTGGCAGCAATGCTTATGCATTTAATTCCAACAAAACAACGGATGGCAATACATACCTTAATATAAATGCACACCAGCCTTTAGACGGCCCGGTAAGCTGGTATGAAGCACATCTTTGCAGCAATGAAGGATGGAATATTGTGGGTGCATTATTCCCCTGTGCACCAAGTGTATTGCTGGGATGCAATGAAAACCTTGCATGGGCACACACTGTAAATCATCCTGATAAATTAGACATATATCAATTGGAAATAAATCCAGGGAATAAACTGCAATACAAATTCGATAATGAATGGCTAACCCTGGAAGTGAAAGAAGTAAAACTGCATGCCAAACTAATCGGCATACCGGTAACCGTAAAACGAAAAACATACTGGAGCAAATATGGTCCTACAGTTATTACAGATAAGGGGACATTTGCAATAAGGACAGCTCCTTTATTTGATATCAGGGCACTCGAACAATGGTACAGGATGAACAAGGCAACCAATTTCAACAGTTTCTACAAAGCACTGAAAATGGAAGCTTTACCGGGGTATAATGTTATGTATGCCGATAGGTTTGATACAATATTTTATTTAAGCAATGGGAAAATACCCATCCGGGAAAAAGGATATAACTGGAGATCAACCTTGCCGGGCAATACTTCAAAAACATTGTGGACAACCTACCACCCCATCGAAGAATTGCCGCATTACTTAAATCCCCCTTCAGGATATTTATTCAACAGCAATCATTCTCCTTTTAATGCATCTGCTACTGCTGATAATATTAAGAACAAAGATTATGATCAAACGATGGGTTATGAAACAAATGAGAATAACAGGAGTATGCGTTTTATGGAATTATTGAAACCATATAATAAAATTGATTACAATACTTTTAAAAGTATAAAATTCGACAGGCAATTACCAAATCCGCTTTCTTATTCAACCAATACCGATACATTATTTCTGTTAACGCCCGTAGATTACCCTGCGATAAGTGATGTTATGAATAGCCTGCAGCAATGGGACAGGAAAGCAGTTGTTGATAGCAAAGGCGCAACTATTTTTGCTGTCATTTTTTACTATGTTGTTGGCAAATTAATATCGGGCGATAACAGTTATAACATACTTACAAAAGAAAAATGTATTGAGGTATTAAGCTTTACAAAAGATTACCTGCTCAAATATTTTGGAAGGGTTAATGTTCCGTTGGGTGACTATCAAAAATTAGTAAGGGGTAATAAAGCCATTCCGTTGGCAGGTGTACCGGATGTAATTGCAAGCATGGAAAGTAGTCCATATAAAAACGGGATGGTGAAAGGCAGGCAGGGAGAAAGTTATATCGAACTTATACAATTTACAAAGGCCGGTCCGCAGATAGAAAGCATTCATAGTTATGGCGCCAGTAATAAAGCAGGCAACAAACATTTTGACGACCAAATGGAAATGTTTCAAAGGCAACAATTAAAAACTATGTCATTGGATAAGAAAACAGTTTATAAAAATGCAGAAAGAATTTATCATCCTCAGTAAATTCATTTCATAATATTTATCACTATTGCCCGACCAAATCATTTGCCTTTGGGCTGAAGCCCAATCTTGTATTGTATTTCATAACCCCAGCCTTAAGGCTGGGGTTATGAAAAGGAAACCTTTACCTGTAGGGCTTTAGCCCACTTTAACCCGACAATAGTGAATATTTATCAGTTTTCCTTTGCAGCCATTTCAGCAAATTTTACCAATTGCCAATAAGGAGGCCTGTAATGATTTTTATGAATGAACGCTCCTACCATTTGTGTGGTCCTGTTTTTTATTTTTACATGCATGGCTACAAAAGATTGATTTTTTAAAGCCCTTGTTGCACACATTCCTTCGGGTATCATACCGGTTTTGCCAAACAGGTTTTTTATGATACAATATCCTTTTATGACCCGTACAATTGGTAATTGCCAGCTGCTATAATGAATAGTTGCTCCGTTG
>JANNBU010000478.1:0-3462 GCA_031385805.1 Ferruginibacter sp. | reverse complement strand
ATAATACAAAAGAAGAATTTGTAAAAGAATATGATAAGATAAGGGATGAAGCCATAGGAATGCTTGAAGAAAATAAAGAGAAAGCACTGGAAATCCTTGATGGTTTCAGAAATGATTATAACAAGGCAAAGGACCAGCTTGTATTAATTACCAAGGAAGCAAAAGAAAACGTTGAAAAATATAAGGGCCTTGCAAAAATGGAGGCGCAGGAATTCTTTAAGGGCCTTGAAGCTAAGATCCTTGGCTCAATATCGCTAAAGGATATCCTGGGCGTGAATTTTAATCCTCCAAAACTTGACAGGAAGAAAAACGCTTTATACTATCATTTTATAACAGGTAATTTAAAGTCAGTTAAAATAGGCCCTTTTGGGTTCAAAGCTGATGACAGAACAAAGCTGGTATCTTATTTTGAAAAATCATTGGTTGCAAGTGATTACAATGCATGGACAAGGTTAAGTGATTTTGATATCGAGATATTTGATGAGCGCCTTGTTGTTAGTTTTCAAAAGTTGGAACTCATTTCCAATAACAGTGTAAAAAATAAAGTAACTGTTAAGATCAAGGATGTACAATTTAAGAAGGAACTTGCTTTTTTACAGGCGCTTTCAAAGAATATTAAAGTTCCCGGAACGGGAATCGTGCTGAATATTACCCCCCATGGAATTGATGCCGACCTTTTTTATACAGTTCCTGGAATAAGCGGTGGTGCATTCAGCTTTAATAATCTCAAATTCGGGGTAGGGGTTACAATTCCATTTCCAACAGGCGGTAAGATGGAACCGTTGCATGCACGCTTTGCAATCAATGGGCCCGAAGATAAGTTTGTAATTGCAGCCGGAATTTATGGCGGCCGTGGCCATTTTGTAATTGAAACCACCCCTAAATATATAAGTAGGATTGATTGCGGCTTCGATTTCGGCGGATATTTCGGGCTGGATCTTGTAATTGCAAAGGGGGAAGCATTTTTAATGGCTGGTATCCGTTACGTTTATACAAGGGATGAAATGGGAGAATCTAGCATGGAATTTTATGCCATACTTACCTGCGGTGGTTCTGTTACTGTTTATGGATTTATTACAATTTCGGTTTGCTTTATTCTTTGCCTGCGATACCAGCAGCACCAGGGCCAGTCATCTTTGTATGGCACTGCGAGCCTTTCTTTTTGCATCAAGATCGCTTTCTTTTCAAAATCTTTCACGCTCACATTCACACGCAGGTTAAAAGGTTCAGATAGTGCAGATGCAGATACGGTGTTCAATGAAATAATTGCCCCGCTCAAAAACAACGAAGCGATCTATGCTGTCAACAAGGAAGATTCCAACACTACTGAGTATATCGAATTTGTAGATTACCCTTATGACGGTAATGTTGACAGAAAAAGAAAAAGGACCAGAAATAATATGTTTACTGAAAAGGGATTAAAACGCTATTGCGAATCTTATATATTTAATTGATAACTATGGGAAAGAATACTAAAATAGTTGCAACATTTATTCCGATAACAACTTTAAAAGACGATAAGGTTTATCGTTTCTTCCTTCATTTAACACCCCGCCTACCGGATACAGGCACTATCAATGATTATTATGAAATAAGACATTGGTATAAATACTTTGAATTGTTCAAAACAAATCAGAAAGTAAATCTTTATGACCAGAAATTTAAACCGATAAATTGTAATGTTAAGCTGGTATATAACAGGGGTGCACATAATAAATGGGCATACGCCGGCAATACAATTTTTGATATAAACGAAAACAAAGACATTTTTTCCAATCCTATTGCGGATAGCGATGACCGAAGGCGTTCATTTCCTAAAGATCTATGGTATAGTATGTTTCCTGATGATACAGCAGTTAGCGGCTGGATATTAAATGAATTGCCTTATAAATTGTTGCAAAAACTTGGAACGAAAGAATTGCATGATCAGCTGGTCCAGGCCATTGATAATGGTATTCAAAAGATACTCAACAGTAAAGATAATATTGACAACGACCCATTTTTCGATTTAAAGGATCCCGTACACATAGCGGGAGAAAAAAATAATATTGTTACTCACCTGCACAGCTTGAAAACGCTGCCAACCGAGTTGATCCTGGCAGATCCAATATTAAAAAACTCAACAGAATTCATCAAGCCTTTGTTGAATGAGTTATATGAAGCCCTGTCGAAATTCCGCAGCAAGCGAGAAGATGAAATAAAGGACCTGCTCCTGGAGATCAGTTTGCGTGACGTGGAAAAGAGAAACGTGGAAGAAAGCTATGAGTTCCATAAAAAAATGTCTGCTTATTCCAACTACCCTTTTTTATTAAAACAAACCGGCTGGATATGGGAGTATGAGATAAGTATAGATGAGTTTAATAAGATTTGTAAAAATGACTTTTATATTCAATTTGTTCCCCCTGCAACAGTTGAAAAAAGGTATGCAAGCAGTACAGACAACTGCTGTGATGCTGAAATAAAAGAAATGGATTCAGAAGGGAAAAATGAAATTACTGATCCCCGCCTCCTTGAATATTTTAAACAGGAAATAGATTTCAAATGCCCACTCACGTATGTAAGCTTCTCTGAACCCAAAGTAATCACTTATGGGTTTAAAGATGACAAAGAAAATCCTTTTCTTAAAGTGAGAAGGGGAGTTATAGATCCGGAGGATAGTGCTAATAATTATTCTATCGTGGCCTCACTCATTGAAAAGAACCAGTTATTTGATACTGTTGATAAATTCCTGAGAAGCAATTATGGATTCAATAATGAAGCAAACGTTGGTAGCTCTGCAAATGCAACTTCCTTATCAAACGAGGCGGATAAACTTTCGCTTGATAAAAGGGAACAGTTTAAAGCACTCAATGCTGAATATGCAGAACAGGTAAAGGATAAGGGAAATACAATGGATTATGTTTCAAGTGGAATATCTGTAAGTATTCAGAATATGAAAGAGATCATTCAAACTACCATTACTCAAAGCCCGGAAAATCAAAAAGCAAATCTGAAGGATGCACAGATACTCGATAAGGTGGAAGGAGTAGCGGTTATTTACGGTCATCATATTCATGCAGGCTATAGGGTTGACATATACAATGGCCAGGCCAATCCAAATGAATACAGTTCATTGTGCCGCAGGGACGTATTTTTCAGTTATAAGTTATTTGGCCATTCTAAAAAATGTAAATGTGCAGTAGACAGGGATGAAGGTTGGATCGTAGAGTCGGCCCAGGGCTCAAATTCCGGTAAGCTATATGTAGAGGAAGAATTGTTTCGCTGGAATGATTGGAGCCTTGTTTCATCCAGGATATTCAA
This sequence comes from Ferruginibacter sp., assembly GCA_031385805.1. Taxonomy (GTDB): domain Bacteria; phylum Bacteroidota; class Bacteroidia; order Chitinophagales; family Chitinophagaceae; genus Ferruginibacter. Next base: position 162 of record JANNBU010000478.1, on the reverse strand, counting down.
AACAATGGATGGAATGTTATCGGGAGATAACACTGAAAGGATAGAAGCATTGAGCCAGGAAGACCTGGCGAGCATGAATTCTGACCTAACGATATTTTCATTACCTGAACCGGGCTCATTACCGCAGTTAAGATTTAAAAAGGAATACCAGTTCAGGATCCG
>JANNBU010000465.1:0-1613 GCA_031385805.1 Ferruginibacter sp. | reverse complement strand
CCATATTATTCTGAATCATCCTGGGTAAACCGCTACATTGAACCGGTACATCACAAGTAGGTATTCCGGAATAATAATCATCACTGCAAGGTGGAGTATCAGCACAATAATCTGTACCTGCACAAGTAGCAACATCTCCCCAAACGTGGTATAAACCAAAGAAATGGCCTAACTCGTGTGTAACGGTTCTGCCTAAATTATAAGGTGCTGCTGTACCTGGAGAAGTTACACTTCCAACAGAAGCTGGTAGAAAAACTACCCCTGCTGTGGTAGCAGTTTCACCGCCCGGAAGGTCTGGCAAACCCGCTGTTGGAAAAGTTGCATAGCCTAATAAACCACTGTTACTAAAATTATATGTCCAGATATTTACATAGATAGTAGGGTCCCATATACTGCCGGGTTTTACGGTAGCATCGATGTAATTCATCATTGCATTTATCTGGCCTGATGTATATGTAGTTGGGTCGTTCCATCCTTTAGTGATCCTGTTGATCCTGTCAATCCCAGGTTGGGCAAGTGTTACACCCAGCGGATCTTTTAACACAGGACAGAAAGTTAAACCAGTATTTGCGGCAACTCCAAATGGAGAACCAGATAAGTTCCCAAAATCTTTATTCAACTGATCAATTTGCTGGGCGATCTGCAACGCAGATATATTAGCGCCTGCTCCTTCAGCAGTACCATCATGTATTACGTGAAAAACTACAGGAATAATATAATTAACAGCCAAAACCCTTGATGCTTTTATGTCTGCGATCTTTTGGCTGATATATGCTTCAAAAGCAGCCTGGTTATAGCCTGCAGCTTTTGCCCTGTCCATTTGTGTTACAAAACCACACCTGTCCTTTATAAATCCATTTGGATTTAAAGTTGAGAGCGGTGATAAAGTACTTGTATTTGTTGTTGGAACGATCAGGTTTCTTGGCCCGTCAGGTATCGATCGTTTAATTTTTTGTGCAGAGACTGTTGATGAAGCAGCAAATATCATCAATAATAAAAAGGAGTAAATTTTCTTCATACATAAGTTTTGATAGTTATAATAAAAACTATTCGTTTGGATAATTTTTTAGGGAGGATAAATATACTATATAAATCAAAAAGAAGCCCTGTTAAAAGGCTTCTTTTTTTAAAACTGACAATATTTTTACTTCCCGAATTTTATTTTACCTGCCGGGTATTCTCCACTATCAGCCAGCATTTCTTCAATGCGTATCAGTTGATTATATTTTGCCATACGATCGCTCCTGGAAGCAGAACCGGTTTTTATTTGCCCGCAATTCAATGCTACGGCAAGATCGGCAATGGTGCTGTCTTCTGTTTCGCCGCTGCGATGACTCATGATGGTATTGTATCCGTTATTCTGTGCCATGCTAACTGCATTGATCGTTTCTGTAAGTGTGCCGATCTGGTTCACTTTTACCAACAAAGCATTGGCCGTACTTTCATCAATACCTCTTTGTAATCTTTTTACATTGGTTACAAAAAGATCATCACCCACCAGTTGGCATTTGCTGCCAATGGTATCCGTTAGCATCTTCCATCCTTTCCAATCATCTTCAGCCATACCATCTTCAATAGAGATGATCGGGTATTTTTTAACCCAGCTTTCCCAG
>JANNBU010000427.1:0-5873 GCA_031385805.1 Ferruginibacter sp. | reverse complement strand
CGCCATGCCGGGATCGTCACCAAAAAATTCTTCGCCATCCACCAATACTTTTTCTACGGTTTCACCCATGGCTTTTATCTGTCCGTTCTTATCAACCTGTATCCCCGGCAGTTTTTTCAAAAGTTCTTCCACATTTGCATTGGCGCTCACTTTAAAGCTGTCGGCTGTGTAAATGGTTGTATCGCCTTTTATCCTGATCGGGCTGCCACTCTTAAGGATTACAGCTTCAAGCAATTTACTTTTGGGGGTTACAGAAATTGCCCCCAATGCTTTATTGCCATCATTTAGGTCAATATCTTCAACATAATCTGCAAAAACCGGGTGCATTACCATCAGGATATAACTGCCGGGTTTTACATTTTTAATGTTAAAACCACCATTGGCTTCGGTTCTTACATACTTTTTCAACACAGAATCCCCGGGGCTTAGCAATAATACCACAGCGTTCTTTACATTCACTTTTAATGTAGTATCCTCGATCTTACCGGAAATTTCTATTGATTGGGAAAACAGGAATTGGGAAAGCATTATAGCTGATAGGAAAAGAAAAAGCTTTTTGAACATGCAGTTAGTTTTTGGGTATACAGTTTCTACAATTAAAGTTGAATTAATTAATTGATGGATGCAAACTAACTATTCTTAAATTTACGTTAAATGGCAATGTTACGATAAGCCTGAAAAACTTGATAAATGGCATACGAAGACGAAAACTTTATTGATACTGCCAAACACGTTTGGGTGTATTCATATTTTACTGCTGATGATATCCGGCAATTCAAGGATGGGCAGCTATTCAATGCGTATGAAAAATTTGGCAGCCACCAATTGCGTGTACTCGATACGGAAGGGTACTATTTTTCTGTATGGGCGCCCCATGCAACAGCCGTTTCTGTGGTAGGAGAATTCAACGGTTGGAAAAAGCAATTGCATCCGTTGTATCCCCGGCTCGATCATTCGGGTATCTGGGAAGGATTTATTCCCCGGCTTCCCAAAGGTACTTTATACAAATACCATATATCTGCACCCGATGATTTTGAAACAGATAAATCAGACCCTTTTGCCCGGTATTGCGAATTCAGGCCTGGCACAGCTTCTATAACATGGCATGTCGATAAATACTGGCACGATGGCGACTGGATGGCCAACCGGAAAAACAACAATGCACTCAATGCACCCTGGAGTGTGTATGAAGTTCACCTGGCAAGCTGGATGCGCCCCGAAAAAAATAAAGAAGAAGCTTATAGCAGCTATACAGAAATTGCCGACCGGCTGGTTCCTTATGTAAAGGCAATGGGTTTTACACATGTTGAATTCATGCCCGTGATGGAACATCCTTATGATGGCAGCTGGGGATACCAGGGTACCGGTTATTTTGCTCCTACCTCACGCTTTGGCACACCCGAAGCATTTATGCACCTGGTAGATAGCTTGCATGTGAATGGGATAGGGGTTATACTGGATTGGGTACCTTCTCATTTTCCACACGATGCACATGGGTTACATGTATTTGACGGCGCTTATACTTATGAGTATGAAGATATGCGCAAGGGCTATCACCCCGACTGGAACAGTTATATTTTTAATTATAAAAGGGGAGAGGTACAATCATTTTTGCTTAGCAGCGCCCATTTCTGGTTAAATAAATACCACGCCGATGGATTAAGGGTTGATGCAGTGAATTCGATCATTCGCCTCGATTTTTCCAGAAAGGAGGGCGAATGGGAACCCAATGAATATGGCGGAAATGAGAATATAGAAGCGATTGCGTTTTTAAAGAATTTAAACAATGTATTGTACCGGGATTTTCCCGATACACAAACCATTGCCGAAGAAGCTTCCGACTGGCCGGGCATTACACTGGCTACTAATAAAGGTGGTTTTGGTTTTGGTATGAAATGGATGATGGGCTGGATGCATGATACTTTTAAATATTTTAAGATCAAACCCGAAGACCGGATCCATGAACAGGATAAATTTACTTTCAGCATCATGTATTTCTATGATGAGAAATTTATGTTGCCTATCAGTCATGATGAAGTGGTACATGGAAAAAGCCCGATGATATATAAAATGAAAGGTGATGAGTGGGAGAAATTTGCAAACCTTCGCCTGCTATATACTTACATGTACACTCACCCGGGAGCCAAATTACTTTTCATGGGCAATGAATTCGGGCAAACAAATGAGTGGAATTATAAATCGGAACTGGATTGGGAATTGTTGCAATATGATCCTCATAATAAATTACAGGAATGTGTGAGGACGTTGAATCATATTTACCGAAATAATCCTGCCATGTATGAATACCAGTTTGACCACAAAGGATTTGAATGGGTTTCACTTGATCACCGGAATGAAGGAGTCATTGTGTATAAAAGAAAAGGAAAGAACAGGGCAGATGATATGGTAATTGTTTTGAATGTTACAAAAACCAATTATCCTGAGTGGAAATTAGAATTAAAGGGCAAAACGGCCTGGAAAGAAGTGTTTAACAGCAATGACATTGCTTATTGGGGAAACGGTGAATTTGTTAACACAGAAAAAACCATCACGGCGGTAGATAAAAAGAAGAGGCTCTATGAAATAAAACTTGCTATTCCGGCGTTATCAGCCATAATATTACAGTAAACCTGTAAGCTAACCTACACCCTCGAAAACAATGAAAAACATCCTATCAATGATAGCCGTATGCATAGCTACGGCTGCCGATGCCCAAAATTCCGACAGCTCCAGATCTTATTACGATAAAGCCATGAAAGAAAAGGAAGCAGGCCGTTACCTGGTTGCTTCGAATCTTTTTGGCAGATCCATACAGTTTGATCCATACAATACGAACGCTTACCTGCAGTTTGGATATAACGACCTGGCAATGAAACGGGGTGATCATGCGAAATCATGTTTTGCCAGGGTATATGAGCTGGATCCTGCCAATAAAACCGCCATTGAAGAGTTGATGAATATCTATTTCAATTACCGGCAGTTTCAACAGGCAATTGAACTTGCCGAAAAATGCCCCGATTGCAAAAACAGCCAGCGTATTCTGGGAATGAGTTATTACCAGCAGGAGGATTATGCAAAAGCGGAAAAATATTTAATGGCCGCCCTGCAAAAAGATCCAAATGATGTAGAAGTAACGTACACGATGGGACGCAATTACTTAGATATGGAAGAATATAAAAAAGCCATACCTTATTACAGTAAAGCTGTAAAGATGGATACAACCAGGAATGTATGGATGTATGAACTGGGGCTCCTGCAATATAATCTCAATGATTATAAAAATGCACTGGCTGCTTTTGAAAATGCGGCGGCACATGGTTATAACAGGACCAACGATTTTATTGAAAATCTCGGCTATTCAGCTATTTACAGTGGCCAGTATGAAAAAGGCGAAAATCTTTTACTTGATATCTGGAAGCGAAAACCCGGCAACAAAGATATCCTCAGGGATATGGCGGGAATATTATACCAGCAGAAACAGTATGACCGGTCGCTTTCTTATTGCCAGAAATTGATGGAAATAGATATGAAAGATGGTAAAGCATTGTACCAGGCCGGACTTTGTTTCCAAAAGAAAGGAGAGAAGGACCGTGGCCAGCAGATGTGTGATAAAGCCATTGAAATGGATCCGGCTTTAGAAAGCCTGCGGAGGAAAAAAGAAATGCCCGCAGGTTTGTAAGAACAACATTTTTTGTCATGCTGAGGTACGAAGCATCTCAGTAATTTATGACTCCCGGATTCTTCCTTCGTCAGAATGACAAAGCAAAATTTTGATATAATATACAATCCCGTTCTTTTTGAACGGGATCTTTATTTTGGTTTATTAAAGATCTCTGCCATCATGCATCGGGCACTGCCGCCACCGGCTGTTTCAATTGTATTAAGCGATGAATGAACCAACCTGTTATATTTACTTAACCTGTTTACCTGTTCGGGTGTTAATGATTGATAAGCCTGTGTTGACATGATCAACAGCAATTCATTATCCGCATTGCTCACCTGCAGCATATTTCCTGCAAAACTATTTAGTTGTTGTAAAGAGATATTAATGATCTCTTTTTTTGTTTGAGTTAAACTATTGACCAGTCTTTCCTTTTCAGTTTTGTCAACAATGGATTCAAGGCATACCACTGCAAAGGCAGCAGCAATGCACATCATTACATTGGTATGATAAATATCAACCCCATTCATGTCGTTTGAGGAAAATACAACAGCCGAATAATTGTTGATGCGGCAAAATTCATTCAACAGACCTGCATCAGTTCTTGGCGAAATACAGGCATAAGCGATCCTGTTATCCCTGTCTAATACCATACTTCCCGTGCCTTCTAAAAAAATATTTTCATTTTCAAAATGGCTGAGATCATTAATGTGATCTACCCGGAATGTTTTTTTTAATTCTTCAATGATATGAACTTTTCTTTCTTTACGACGGTTTGAAGCATACATGGGATACAGAAAAACAGTACCATCTTCATGAAACGATATCCAGTTGTTAGGAAAAATAGAATCGGGTGTAAATGGATCGGCAGTATCTTTTATTACTGTAACATCAATTTTATTTTCCCTCAGTAGTTTCACAAAAGCATTGAACTCATGTAATGCCTGTAGTTGTAAATCCTCATTTGTATTTACCTGGAAAGTATTGTTTACAGCAGTCTCGGCATTGAAACCAAAATTAACCGGTTCTATCATTAACAGGTGGGATGTGTTCTGCATGTATTTTTTTAATGACTTTTTCCAAAATTCATTTCACCTGCCTTAATAGCAATAGGCAGGTCATTTTCTGCAGGTGGTATCGGGCAATTATATCCTTTTGCATAAGCACAGTAAGGATTGTAAGCCTTGTTGAAATCGATGAGTAGTGTATTGTTCTTAATATCATTCATTAAAAAATCGAGGTATTTGCCGCCTCCATAACTTTTATCGCCTGATGTTATGTCTGTGAACGGTACAAATAAATAATCTTTGTATTTATCATCACTTTTTAATTGCTGGCTTTGGTAAACAGTTAGATGCAATACTTTATTATCAAGTGTAAAAGTAAGAATGCCGTATTTGAAATATTGCGGGGTTTTTGTACCCGAAGTTTTCATGATAAAACCTTTGGGGTCTTCAATTTTTTCAAAAGTGGCCAATATCCGGTATTTTTTATTTACCGGGAAAAAATTAAAATATTTCCAATCGGATTTTTTAACCACTTCATGTGTATGTACATATTCCTGTTGAAATTTTTTAAGGCTGTCGGTATAATTTAATTTCTGTGCATTGGTATTGAAATGCATGAACAGGAATAGGGGAAATAATAATGGTTTCATCATCATAAATTTAAAATCAATTTTGGAACACAAAGACACGGAGGCACGGGGACACAGCGAAGAAATATACGAAGAAAATATACAACTCTTAACTCCGTGCCTTTGTGTCGCTGTGTCGCTGTGTTTCAATACTTTCTTAACGGGGTTTTAAAAACTTGTAGTAATTCATGGCAACGAAATTCAAACAGAGAATTAGAAAGTTTTTAATTCATCATCAGCACATTCACACTTCGCTGTAAAATATTAAACGCAATTTCTGCCATCAGGTTTTCTTTATCAAGCGTGGGATTTACTTCCGTAATTTCAAAACAACAGATCTTCCGGTTCTGCATGAATTTACTGATAAGATCTTCCGCTTCTCTTTCTTTCAACCCGTTGCTTACAGGTGTTCCGGTTCCTTTGGAGATAGCAGAATCAAGGCTGTCAACATAATTTTTCTGGTAAGCTTTTATTGATTTAACATAAAAATCATTTTTTTGTGCAAATACAGAAGCTCCAATAAAAATGGCAGCTATCAATAAGACTGTTTTTTGTATTTTTAAAATCTGCGTAATC
>JANNBU010000412.1:0-4143 GCA_031385805.1 Ferruginibacter sp. | reverse complement strand
AATATCGAACAAGGAACAAGACATATCGAATTATGATCGGAGCTACATACTTCGAAATTCAGCATTCCTTGTTCCTTGCCCGCCTGCCGGTAGGCAGGTTCAATATTCCTTATGTTCCTTGTTCGATATTATTTAAAATCCTTCTATTGCGATTCCAAGGCCAGGTCCTTCCCGGTAAACGATCTTCCCGTTATCAAAAGTCACACCTGTTGCAATATCTTCTAAAAGCAATAACGGTCCATCCATATCCACATAATCCAGCATGGGCGCCAGTTGTGCAATAGCAGCAGTACCAATGGAGCTTTCGTTCATGCAACCAACCATTACTTTCATTCCAAGTTCTTTTGCCTTGCTGATCATTCTTCTTGCAGGAGTAATACCACTGCATTTGGTAAGTTTAATATTGATGCCATGAAAATGATCAATACATTTTATTACATCATCTTCTTTTACACATGATTCATCAGCGATCAATGGAAGCGGAGATCTTTTATATAATATCCTCATATCTTCCCAATTGTCTTTTGCCAAAGGCTGTTCAACAAATTCTACTCCTAATTTTTCCAATAAAGGAATTTTATGCAATGCTTCTTCAAGCGTCCATCCCGCATTGGCATCCACCCTGAAGATCGCATTTGTCTCTGCCCGCAATGCAGTAACCATTTCTATATCGTCAGCAGTGCCGACTTTTATTTTATAAACAGGCCATGGTTTTTCTTTCATCTTTTTTACCATGGTTTCAATATTATCGATACCGATAGTATAATCTGTAAATGGAGCTTTCGTTATATCCAATCCCCATAATTCATGCAGTTGTTTTCTTTTTAATTTACCATGCAGGTCCCAGCCCGCCATGTCAAGCGCACAAACCAGGAATGGATTATTCGGGAATAAATGATGCAGGTAATGCCAGTAACGTTCAGGATCAGAAAAAGAAAATTTTTCTATAAAGTTTTTCTTCAACTCAAGATCAGAGACCATTTTTTCTACGGGGATATTATAGTAACTGATCGCAGGTGCTTCTCCATAACCTTTCACACCAAAAAATTCCAATTGTACAGTGAATGTGGGCTGATGTGTTTTTGTTCCTTTGGAAATAGTAAAAGGATATTTAAAAGGCAGGTTGTATGTTTTGTATGATACTTTCATCAATTGTTATCAACGCCCGCTCTGCCTGATAATTGCTTTTAGATCTTGTATAAACGGCTTTTCCTTCAAAATACTTTCAAGCGTAATGTGCATCCGGTAGTTCCAGTTGTGATTGGGATCTGCAGGAACGTTGATCCTTTCTTCTGCCGGGTTTTCCCTGCGCAATTTATCATCCATTGCCAGCAGGTCCTGCAATAAAAATACCGACCACATGGCAGGTGAATTCAAATGTTGTATGAGGATCTCCCTGCATAACCATGGTTCACAATAAAATGGAGCCGTTCCCTCACGTTCCATCAGGTGATTATAAAAATATTGTATGCTTTCCTTATCTTCTTCCCACCATTCACGAATGGTACTCATATCATGTGTTGATGGCGTAACAACGCTTAGATAGATCGAATTTTTTGGGTGTGAAAATTTTTCGCCGATTTTTTTAGGCATTCGCTGAACCTGCAATGATAAAATTTCCCTTCCCTTTAAAATATTTTCAACAAAATCGGGCACCATGCCAAGGTCTTCGGCACATAAAAGCATGGTAGTATTTTTTTGCAGTGCATTTAATTTTTTCTGTGTTCCATCTTTCCAGAGATCATCCTGCATTTCATAAAAGTATCGCTGGTAAAGGCTGTTAAGTTTTTGCTGCAGGGAAGCATCCAGTTGTTTGAATGATCCTGTAGCCTGGCAATTTATCCTGAAATGATACTGATTTGACTGTGTTACATCTTTGATCAGGACCACATCTGTTATCAGGTCAAATAAACCCTGTTGTAAAAAGGATTTGGAAGGATTTGTTTTAAACCAGGCCGCTATTTTTTGCTGGCTGTTGAATGCTTTTTTAAAACCATTCTTGTCTATTACATTTTCTTTTACCCAATCTTCATTACCGGGGAATAGTGTAGATAAAATCTGGTCGTTGATATATGGTTTGCATAAGCGGTCTTCATCAAAATGAATTCCCTGTACTTCAAAATCGTGTACGCTTAATGGTATTGCTGGTACAAATGTTCCGAGTATCCCTTCTACATCCTGTTGCGGAATACTCCATATCCTGAAGAAACCGAGTATATGATCGATCCTGATGGCATCAAAATAATTGCTCATGTGCTCCATCCGCTGGCGCCACCAGGCATAATTATTCTTACCCATTTCTTCCCAGTTATAAGTTGGGAATTCCCAGTTCTGGCCTTTTACCGCAAATGCATCCGGTGGTGCACCCGCCTGCATATCAATATGAAACAATGTTGGGTACATCCAGGTATCCACGCTGTGACGGCCAACACCGATCGGCAGATCGCCTTTCAATACAATGCCGTTCTTATGTGCATATTCCACTGCATCCAGCAATTGAAGGTGCAAATGGTATTGGGTAAAATAATGAATGGCGATCTCATCATAATGTGAATTCTCCGGGCTCACTAATTCCTGTACCGCATCTTCATTGTAAAATTGATAATCCTCCCATTTCGAAGGATCGGCTGTATTATAATTATCACGTAAATAACAAAAAGCTGCATAAGGTACCAGCCAGTTACGGTTCAGATCAAAGAAATCGAAAAAAGCAAAATCATCTTTAAATGAGAATTTGTCTTTGAAATATAATTCCTTGATGGCCGCAGTTTTTATTTTAACAACTGCCTGGTAATCCAACTGCGGTTTGTCATTTAATAGTTTGATCTGCTGAAGTAATTCATCCGGAATTTCGATAGATGCTGCGACAGATAATTTATGAACATTCAGGTACAAAGGATGTAATGCAAAAGCAGACATAGAAGCATACGGATAAGAATCCTTACTGGTATGCGTAGCCGTTGTATCATTGATCGGAAGTAACTGGATGAGTTTTATACCGGCGGCTTTGGACAGATCGATAAGCAGATTAAGATCAGTAAAATCCCCTACTCCCCAGCTTTGTGCTGTTTTAAGTGACGGTACCGCAACATTTATTCCGGCACCCTGCCATTTGTATTCATCAAACCTTGGAAAAAAATGCATCAGCACCGGCCTGTCTTTTGCTGCAGGATATTCTATAATTCGGTTGCTGCCGGCTTCAAAATGAATGATCTTTTTTTCTTCTTCATTGTAAATGCCAAATTTCCAGGCGATCGGGAAAACTTCTTTATTCAGGTTCAGGCTAACCGACCAGCAATCTTTTGATTTATGCAATAATACCGGTTCCTTTTCCGACCATCCGCTCATTTCCTTTGCAGAACCGGAAAGACAGATAACTTTTCCTTCCTGCAGCTGTGGAACAAATACTTTAAATATATGGGTGAACTTTTTGGCTTTTTCTTTTTTAGCCCCCTTGCTCATGCTTTTATTAAATACCTGTTCAAAGGGTTTACTCAAAAAAATATTTTCGTACAATGGCTCTACCTGCCATTCATCTACTACATCCAATGCATCGGTTTTGATCTTTTTAAAACCAATTGATCTCATGCTGCAAAGATCTGACCTGTCCGCTGTTCCCGCTTCCCTTACAAAATAACTATAGTCAATGCCATCAGTAAGTCCGAAGTCATCTGTTTCAACAAATACATGCCAGTATTCATCATTCAGATAGCTCATGGGCACATCATGCTGAACCGGGCTGTTTTTTGCTGAAGCGCTGTTGATCCTGATATATAAAGCCTGCCCGTACTGAGATTTATACTTTAAGTGAAACTGAATGACCATATTTTGATTTTCAAGACGCAATTTAAGCAAATAGAAGTATTGTAATTATTCAATTATTTTACGGGCAAAAAAAGCTTGGGTTTATGTCTTCTATCTTATATTTGCCAAAATTAAATTACGATGGCAACAACAAAAAAATCCAGGGGTCTGTATTGGCTTTTATTTTTTGTATCGATAGGCGTGTTTTTCTGGGTTTACCAGGTAGGCGGCGGCTATTGTTCTATGATATTACCGTTCAATGTTACTTTTTTTGCAGCTGCGTTGGATCTGATGTAGCTTTTAAATCATATTAGTGGTCTGGCGACTACAGTCGCCAGA
>JANNBU010000049.1:0-11483 GCA_031385805.1 Ferruginibacter sp. | reverse complement strand
GCTTTTATCAACTCTTCTTTAGATGAATTTTTTAAAATATACCCGGAAGCTCCGTTCTCCATCATTTTTTTTATATATAAGCCCTGATTAAAACTGCTGAGGCCAAGTATCATGATGCCCGGATATTTTTCTTTCATTATTGCACACAATTCCACGCCATCCATACCCGGCATGCTGATATCCATCAACACCACATCAGCTGTATTGTTTACAAAAAAACCAAGACAGGATTGTGCATTCATAGCCTGCCCCGCCCATTCAATATCTTTTTCATTTTTTAATAATGAATGAATCCCTTCTATAACAACAGGATGATCATCAACTATAAATACACGGATCATAATTATATATTGAATTCGATATTTACCAATGTTCCTTTGCCTGTTTCTGAATGTATATCTAACTGACCTTTCAAATAATCTACCCTTGATTGGATACTTACAAGCCCGACGCCTTTATTATTTTTTAACAAAGTAGTGTCAAATCCTTTACCGTTATCTTCGACAATAATGCTAAAGCGGCTATTATCTTTTATCAACTGTACAATTACTTCTGTGGCTGCTGCATGTTTCATTATATTATTCAGCAACTCCTGTATGATACGGTAAATAATTATTTCCGATGATTTTTCTACCCTGGTATCCATGCCCATCGACTGATATTTTACCAAAAGTAAATTGGTTGCATTAATGGTATTGCAATATTCTTTCAATGCTTCATCCAGTCCAAACTTCGTCAGCATCTCGGGCATCATATTATGCGCTACCCGTCGCAGTTCTTTGATAGAAGTGTCAATCATATCTAATGATCGTTCAAAAACGGCCATATTATCCGGGGTTATAATTAAATTATCTTTCATATTGCTTAAGGAAAATTTTACACCTGATAATAATCCCCCCAAACCATCGTGGAGGTCTTTAGCCAGTCGGCTTCTTTCTTCTTCCTGGCCTTTCAACATGGAATCAACAGCCAACAATTGTTTGTCTTTTTCCAGTTCCCGGATAGTTTGTTGCTGTAATTCAGTTTGTTTTTGTGCCAATAGTTGCCGGTGGCGAAAATTGCGATAAGCCAGCAGGCCTGTGATCAGCAATGCAACAATGGAACCTATCAGGATATAATTGAGTGTCGACTTTTGCTTGATAGCAAGTGCCTGTATCTCTTTATTCTTCTGCAACTGCAAAATTTCTTTTTCTTTTTTTTCTGATTGGTATTTGCTCTCCATTTCTGCTATTGCTTTATTGATCTCATCGTTTTTGAGACTGTCTTTAATTCCAGTAAGTTGTTTCAAATAAAAAAAGGCTTCGCTGGTATTTCCCGTTTTTTCTTCAATATTTACAAGTTCCTGGAGTATCTCTATTCTTTCTTTTGGTGAATTTTTATCGTAAGCAACAGGCAGCGCCAGTAAAAAAAAATGGTGGGCACGATCATAATCTTTTAGCCCGGCATAACAGATCCCCAGCATTTTGTGACAACGCATGATTTGAAATCCATCATTTAGTTTTTTGGTTTCTTCTATGGTTGTATTGTAAGCTTTGATAGCATTTGTATAATCTCCTTTTAACCGATATGTCTGGGCGATCATATCATAGTAATATACATTGAGGCTGTTCTTTTTTAGTTTTTCTACAATTGGCAAAGCTTTACTGAGATAAAAAAAAGCGGAATCGAATTTTTTCATATTATCAAAATCATCCGAAACGAAAATATAGGAGATGGCGATCATTTCTTCATTTTTATCCATCAGGCGATATGGAATGGATGCTTTATCATATTGTAAAGCTTTCTCAAAATTCTTCAAATCATAATAGCATGAAGCGATATTGTTATAAGCTGTAGCGATGCCTTTATTTTTTATAGGATCATCGGAAGCTTCCAGGATCTTGATATAATCCAGGAAATAAACAACTGCCTCTGCATTTTTCCCCAGCTTGGTGTAAATGATCCCTTTGTCTGATCCACATCCGCCAATAGCAAAAGCAGCTTTTTGTCTTTTTTTCGCTGGCTGATTTGATTTAATAACGCTTTCGTATAAAAAAACAGCTGAATCTATATGCGTAAGGGCTGCAGGAAAATTGGAAGAGTTGAAGGCATAGGAAAATTTAGATTCATGATAGCGGGCTAAAGCAAAATCGTCTTTCATTTTTTTTACTATTGAATAACCCTGTTTAATATAAGAACCGGCCCTGGCAGTATCATAGCCGTAATAAGCCCTGGCTAATAGAAAAAAAAGATCCCAGCGGGAACTATCGTGTGTTGCCAGTTTTAATTTGTTTTCCAGGCTATCAATGATCTTATCCTGGGAAAAAAGATGCACAGGCAGCAATGAAAAACATAGCGCCCAAACAGAAAGCTTTAGTGCATAAAAGATCCTATTCATGTAATATATAAAACATAAAGGTTCGCATTCTCAGTCACAAAATCAAACAATCCTCATTAAATACCAGTTTAGGGTGATTCTTAAGTAACACAGGCCGAATCACTGTTTTAGGTGATAGGAGAGAGCAGTCGTCCATTTATTTTTGAACTGGTTTTAAAGAACATTGGATGGCTTTATCAACGGTCATTTAAAATAGTAAGACATAAATAACCTGAATAAAATGAAAACAAAATTATTTACGCTTTGCTTATTGGCTTCACTTTTTGATGCGAATGCACAAAATGTAGGGATCAACAATCCCAACCCGCAATTCCCGCTTTCATTCAATGGAAACCTTGGAGACAAAGTTTCTTTATGGGCAGATGGAACAAGTACGCATTATGGCCTTGGTATTCAAAGTGGGTTATTGCAGGTATATGCCAAGACCAACCTGGATAATATTGGGTTTGGATATGGTAACAGCAATTCCTTTAACCAAAGGATGCTTTTGAGGAATAGTGGTGAGTATGGATTGGAATTAAATGGAAGAATGTTATTAAGGAATGGCACTTTCCCATTGGATTTAAATTATGGTGCCGGTATCTGGTTGGCCAGGCCGGATAATACCAATGTAATAGGTTTCATGGGCGTACAAAACAATCAAAATATGGGATTTTATGGCGGCCCTGCCGGCTGGGGATTTACTTACGATGCTGTTAATAGCCGGGTAGGAATTGGTAACACTACCCCCAATGCACCATTAAGTTTTCCTGCCAGCCTTGGAAAAAAAATTACCCTATACCCCGGCGTTAGCGGAGATGTGGGAATGTCGGTGCAGGGAAATCTTTTGCAGATCTATTCGGATAATCCAAATGCCGATATTGCACTTGGCTATGACCAGGCCGGGGTGTTTACAGAAAGGTTCAGGGTAAAAGCAAATGGTGCTTTGCTGATCAATGGCAATGCAGGCGTTGCAGGTCAAGTACTGCAATCGAATGCTGCAGGATCTCCTCCTACATGGATCACTCCTACAAAAATATTTTCAAGCACGAATGCTTCCTTTTCTCCCATGGTGAATAATGGTGATGAAACAGCTATTTCAGAAGTTACCGTTACAGTCACCCAAAGTTCTTATGTGGAAGTTTCGGGCACGTTGGCAATGTATTCAGCGGGATGCTTTGGATGTGGTGACGCTACAGTTTATTTGATCATGAATGATCCTTCCAGGTCTGGTGAAACAATTATAGCTGCCAATCCACATGTAATTTCTGTAACTACCATGGATTTTGTGCATCGTACCCTTTTCCCCATACCCGCGGGAACCTATGTGTTTTCTCTTAAGGCAAAAAAGATCATTGGCCCAACAGTTGAAAGCGCTTCTAATTATATCGGTGTCTATAATAATCCATATGGT
This sequence comes from Ferruginibacter sp., assembly GCA_031385805.1. GTDB lineage: Bacteria > Bacteroidota > Bacteroidia > Chitinophagales > Chitinophagaceae > Ferruginibacter. The sequence continues at coordinate 7,713 of JANNBU010000049.1, read as the reverse complement.
TATTTAACAGCTAAAGTAATTCCAAACTAAAATTTATTAAAATGAAACATACTAACATCTCCCCATCCATGCCATGCATTTTGATGAGCGCATTGCTATTCTTCAACAGTTCATGCAAAAAAGCGATCGAGGATATTATTACTCCTCCTCCCGGATGTACTGTAACCGTAGTGGAAGTTGGCAACAGCATCAATGTTCCCACTACCTGGGATAAATGTCATGTATATCATTGCGCAAATCTTGTAGTTGTAAATGCTGAGCTTACCATTGAAGAAGGAACCATCATAAAATTTGATGGATCAAAAGGTATGTTGACGATGGGTACCGGAACCATCACAACTTATGGAACTGCCGCTGAACCAGTAATTTTTACTTCATCAAAAGATGATAGTTACGGCGGAGATACAAATGGAGATGGCAATGCTACTACCCCGCAAAAAGGCGATTGGTCGAGTATTGGTTTTGCCTCCCCGGGTAACAGCCTCGATTATTGCAAAGTATTGTATGCCGGCAGCGGAACTGCTAATTATGAGCGTGCTGTCAATATGGGGGATAAGGAGAATAATTATATCACAAACTCTGTGATAGCTCATACTGCCGGTGGCGTCAATCAATTTTTTGCTGCATTGGATATGTCATGGTGCCCGCAAAGTAGTGTGGCGCAAGGCAATACTTTTTTTGATAATGGGCGCCCGGTAATTATAGGAATATCTACCGATTTTGATAATAGCAATAGCTTTCACAATCCCGATAATGCTGCGCAAACAAACCTGTGCAATGGGATCTTTGTAGATATCGCACACGGACCAGGCCACGACATTGACATGGACTGAGACTGAGGTTGCCTTTGTTTTTGGAGGTCAGAGTGGTGGTAACAGCTGGACAATGGATGCAAATCAGGGAAAAAGACTTGTGCTTGGTGATAATGTTGTGATTAAGTTTAACAGGTATATCACCCCCGGCTTTATGCTTTTGATGCCTGATGGAAATACCCAGTTACAAAATTACAATGGATCAGGAGTAGCATTTACGGTGTATACCGACGATAGCTTGAAAGGTGATACGAACGGGGATGGACCTTCTATAGGAACTTCAGGTTACTGGGAAGGGTTATGCACGACAGGAATTACCTGGTTTAACTGGACAAATATTCACTTTGCTGCGCATTGAGAAAAGAGAATAGTTAATGATATTATTTCTTTAACATTTCCTAAGAAAATTTTTATGGAATGAAAAACGTTAGGCATCATAATCCTAACTTTTTTTTTATGCGCTACATCCTAAAGGTTATTGTTTCATTGTTATTATTGTTTGCTACAGCAACTGCATTAGGATATTTTCTTTGGTATAAACCCAAATTCAATCATCACTCAAAAAATACAGCTTCCCTCAAACGCATTGATGTGAATGCTGCAGCAATGATCCGTTTAAAGCAGAAAGCAGCTCAGTTTAAAATATTTAATCAATCTGCTGATTATGACCACGGCTATTGTTTTCTGATAGATATGAAAATATCATCCGGTAAAAAAAGATTCTTTATTTACAATATTGAAAAAGATTCGGTCGAGATTGCCGGCCTTGTTACCCATGGAAGCGGCTCGGACAAGGGAACAGATAAGCTATATTTCTCAAATATTCCGAACAGCAATTGTACTTCATTGGGAAGATATAAAATTGGTGGCTCGTACAATGGAAAGTTTGGACTTGCATTTAAACTCTATGGAATTGACAAAACCAACAGCAAAGCCTTTGACAGGTTTGTTGTACTTCATGCTCATAATTGTGTTCCCGAAGAAGAAGTAACCCCGGCTCCTATATGTGAAAGTTGGGGATGCCCAACGGTATCCCCAACTTTTTTAACAGCTTTGAAAAAATATATTGATAAGGCTGATAAGCCAGTTATACTTTGGATTTATTATTAAATCACTTTATCACTTAGAAAATCCGTATTACTATGTTGCTCGGAATTCTAAAGTCGATTTGTTAGTATAAATGTTCAAAATAAATCCAATGCCAGGCCTCCCTTTCCTTCGGAGAGGGAACGAGGGAGAGGCTTTTACGACAAATTCATCGGTACTTCCACCGCCAGCAACTCAGCATCTTCACTTGCAGTGATCGTAAATGAATCTGTTTCAGAAATTCCTGCAGCATCACGTTTGTTTAAAACAGTATCATTCACTTTTACTGATCCGTTTATAACAACCAGGTACACGCCATTTCCTTTAAACGAATTTTCATATTGCAACGATTTACCTGCTTCTAATTTTGTCAACGCAAAAACTGAATCCTGGTTTATCCAGAGTGCTTTATCTGCTTCATTCGGAGAAACAACCACCTGCCATTTATTTATCCTGTCATTTATGTCGTAAGTTTTTTGATCGTACCTCGGCTCTATATTTCTTTTTTTAGGAAATACCCACAATTGAAAAAGATTTACCGCTTCTGTTTTTGAATCATTGGCTTCTGAATGTCGCACACCCGATCCTGCACTCATGATCTGTACATCTCCGGCTTTGATAATTCCGGCACCGCCTGTACTGTCTTTATGCTGCAATGCACCGGTGAAAGGAATGGTAACAATTTCCATATTGTCGTGTGGATGGGTTGGAAACCCGGTTCCACCTGCTATAATATCATCGTTCAATACCCTCAACATTCCAAAATGTACTTTTTCGGGATTGTGATAATCTGCAAAGCTGAAATAATGTTTGGCATTTAACCAGCCATGATCGGCACCGCCTCTTTCCGAGGCTTTTTGTATTGTCATTTTCATAAAAAATAATTAATTGATGTTCAAACATCAAATATAATACCATTTAAATTTACTGACATTATTTCATAGTTAAGTGCGTCATTGCGAGGAACGAAGCAATCTTTACATATTTACCAGAGAAGATATTAGATTGCTTCGTTCCTCGCAATGACGAATGTCAGACTATCTGAAGAAACTGTCTGCCATAAAATCCCTGATGATCATATCAGCATCTCTCAGTTCTTCTTTTGATTGTGTAGTTGTTATTGCGATCACTTTCATGCCTGCCGCCTTTGCGGCATTAACACCCACAACAGCATCTTCAAAAACCAGGCAATTCTCAGTTGGGACATTTAATAATGAAGCTGTCTTTAAATAAATTTCAGGATCGGGTTTTCCTTTGCTGATATGTGATGAATTCACCACTTCTTTAAAATATTGTTTAATGGGTATATGCTCAAACATGAAATCAATATTCACCTGTATGCCCGAAGTTGCAATCGCCATCGGAATATTAAGACTATGTAAAACTTCCAGTAATTCGATCAAGCCATCAACAGGTTTTATATCGGCCTTATATATTTCCCGGTACAATGCTTCTTTTTCCAACGCATATACCATCGCTTCTTCACCAGTCATTTTTTTGTTGTAGATATATTCAAGTGCATCCTTGTTCGTTCTGCCATTGATATTTTTTCTATAGGCTTCTTCGCTGATATCTATTCCGATCTTTTCAAGATATACTCTCCATGTTTTAAGATGATAGGAATTATTATCGATCAATGTTCCATCGAGGTCGAAGATAACGGCCTTAGTATTCATTCTATCCAATAACCTGTCAACGATATTTTCCAGTATGGCTTGTTTGATTTTCATAATTTTTATAAAATATCATATTGGGCTAAAGCCCTTTGGAAGTTTTTTTATTAACCCCGTCCTTAAAGGTGGGGTTAATAAAAAAGCAATACGCTGAATTGAATTGCCACGGGTTTTAACCCGTGGTAATTAGAAATATTTTATTAAGTAAAATTAATTAAACCGACCAAAATCTTCATCAGTAAGATGCACCAACTGGTCTTCTTCCCTGTTCTCATTGTATTCAATGATGAAATTATTTCTTCCTTCACCAATAAGGATGTGCAGAAATTTTTGCTGAACCAGTTCCAGCATATTTAAGAAAATGAAGATGGCGTGGATGCGGTCTTCACATACTTCAAATATCTTTTCAAATGACAATGTTTTTTCTGTGCGGCAAAGCTCCAGCATGTAATCACGAATGCCTTCCATCGTGTAGTTATACTGAACAACCGTATGAACAGGCTTGTTATTCTTTTCCTTCAGGCGATTGGCTACTTTTTCAAAAGCCTTCATCAGTTTAAATAAAGTAACCGTTTGTATTTCGGTTCCTTCACCGGCTTCTTCACCAATTTGAGAAAGTTCTTTTTGCAAGTTGCCCCTTTTCATCATCAGCATCCTGATCGCTTCCATCTCGGCCATTTTTGCAGATGCTTCTTTGAATCTTTTATATTCAAGGATCTTATCGATCAATTCTTTTCGTGGATCAATCTCATTTCCATCGGCATCAATTTCTTTACGCGGCAACAGCATTTTTGCTTTGATACGCATCAAAGTGCTGATAAATAAAATGAATTCACTGCTCAGTTCAATATTCAGTTTTTCTGTCTGGTGAATATGGTCCAAAAAATCATTGGTGATCCTGGTGATGGGAATATTGTAAATATCCAATTCATCTCTTTCAATGAAGAAAAGTAAGAGATCAAATGGCCCTTCGAATTGATCTAATTTGATTTGATAGTTTGGTGTATTGTTGCTCAATGTTGAATATTTAAAAACGAGTGCCAAAGTTAATCACTTCGGGCGTTTAAAAAACTAAGGTTATCCACTTAATATAGCCGGGAAGGCACAGGGAAATAAAGTTTACACCTTTTTTTAAAGGCGTAAACTTTATTTCCCGGCAAATTTATAAGCAAAACCGATCCCCATCAGTTCAAGCCATTGTGGTGCAGGGCCTTTTACCGGGTTCACATTCCGGGTATCATCATCATAGATCATATCGAGGTTGAATGAAAAATTTATATATTTTGTGATGCTGGCCGTTATCACATTAGTCCAGAAAACATCAATATTCCCCGGGTTTTTCCTGTAATTGGAAAAAAGGTCCAGTTTGGTTTTATAGGTAAATTTTTTGCCGATATTTTTTTGATAATTCACCGATAAAAATGCACCTATTTCATTCTTCACATTTTTTCCTGAATCAAGTCCGTATTTGGGGGCCAGCAGGTCATTGGTTACGATCACATACCGGGCAGTGATGGGAGAGATGAATATGGAAAGATCATTGTTGGGTTTATAATCAAAGCCGAGAGATAATAAAAGATATGCCGGTGCAAAAAAATCTGATATCACGGCAGATGTATCTTTATCAGCCACAGTTTTTGAATAAGCATATCCTTTTGCAAATTGTGTACGTGCATTAAATAATAATGCTGCATTCCATTTTTTAGATAAACCATACCCGTATTTTGAAAGCAGGTCGATTCGGTCACTTGCTTTGCGTGAACCTAAACTGGTTGTATTTACAACTCCATAAGCAAGGTCTAAATTATTATCCCAGGAATGTTTTCCTTTTTTATAAAATCCATATAGATTTAAATAAGAATTCAATGAAAATGAAAACTTGTCGCCACCTGCCGACCAATTACTTTGCGAGCCCTGGTTAATATTAAAATTAAAAGTGCCACCTGTTTTCCAGGTTTTTTTTGTGGTATCATTGGGATCTTTCTGAATTGATTTCTCAGCGTCTTTTTTAAGATCTTTTACGGTACCATCCTGTGAGTTTGCGGTATTGCATATAACCAGGATTAATGCAAGGGATAATATTTTTTTCATGAAACAGATTTAATGATGAGTTATTTTCTTTAATGAATATCCGCCGACAAGCCTGCTGCCGGTAGGCAGGGTTTGTAACCGCTGTCGGGGATATAGACGTTTTAAGTTTATAAAAAACGGCTGTCATTATCATAATGGCAGCCGCTGGTCGCAAAAGAATTAAAAATTATTTTTTTAAGGAATCTCTTATTTCCATTAACAGTGCATCGGTAGAAGATGGGCCTGCGGGAGCTTCTGCGGCTTTCTTCTTCATGTTGTTAATAGCCTTTATTACCAGGAACATTACAAATGCAACAATAATAAAATTAATGATGGATGTGAGGAAATCTCCCCATTTTACTGCCACTGCTTCTGTAATGATCTTACCCGCAGCATCATATACTGCCGGTTTTAATTCATACATATTCTTTGAGAGATCTGCACCGCCGATCATACCTATCAATGGCGATACGATACCATCTGTAAATGAACTGATAACTTTTCCAAAAGCGCCACCCATAACAAATGCAACAGCAATGTCAACGAGGCTGCCATTCATGGCAAAATCTTTAAATTCTTTGATGAATCCCATATTGAATCGTTTTATTGGTTATTAAATCAGTTTAAAGATTAGAAATTTTTCTTAAATAAACTATTTTCTATAAAATAATTATTAATCACACACCTTTGCGGTTAATAAATAAACATTTTGAATTCTAAACTAATTAACTGGCTAATTTTCATTGCACTATCTTTTATCTGGGGCAGCAGTTTTATTTTAATGAAGGAAGGGCTGGAACATTTGACTGCTTTCCAGGTTGCTTCGATACGCATTATCTCTTCAGGGTTGGTATTGTTACCAGTTGCTTATAAAAGTTTCAAACAAATTCCGGGTAATAAAATATTTATCACATTTATGTCTGGTGTTTTGGGAAGCTTATTGCCGGCATATTTATTTTGTATTGCTGAACAGGGAATCGACAGTGCTTTGGCCGGTGTATTAAATTCTCTTACCCCCATATTTGTGATCATTGTTGGAGCACTTTTTTTTCAAAGCAAAACTTCCACCAATAAGGTGGTAGGTATTTTGATAGCTTTTACAGGAAGTGTTTTACTGTTTTTCAGTCAGCCCAATTTTACAGAGAACAGCAATCTTTTTTATGTGTTGCTGGTAGTAATTGCTACGCTCATGTATGGCATTAATGTAAACATCGTACACCGGTATTTGAATAACATACCTTCTTTACAAATAGCGTCTATGGCATTGTGCTTAAATGCCATACCGGCATTGATCGTTCTTTATCTCACCGGTTATTTTCAACTTGATTTTTCAGATAAAGGCATTTTATTTTCTACCGGCTATTCTTTTGTATTGGGAATTTTTGGTACGGCCATAGCCTCTGTTATTTTTTACATGCTCATTAAAAGAGCCGGGGCTGTTTTTTCTTCCATGGTTACTTATGGAATTCCGTTTGTTGCCATTATGTGGGGTATCATTTATGGAGAAAAAATCGGCTGGAAGCAGGTTGTTTGTTTGTTGATTATTTTGGCGGGAGTGTATGTGGCGAACAGGAAAGTTCAAAGTTCATAGTTTCTCGTTTCTCGTTTCTCGTTTCTCGTTTTTATTGCTTTGCAAGATATGATTCACTCATTTAAAAAATATAACCTGGTTTTTATTCTCAACTACCAGGGCTTTTCTGCCTAACAATCGATATCCTTTTTTATCGTAAAAACTGAGGATAAGTGTATCACCGCTTTTTGTGTATTTGCCGGGATAGCTGGTATTTTTTACGCTGTCGAAAAGTTGCCTGTAGAATTCAAAGAAATTATTCTCTTTAATTACAAAATAAGAATCATTCATATCGGCTACAGATTTGAAACTATGCTGTATGGCTGATGCATCAAAAAGGTCTTTGTCTTTTTTAAATTTTGATGCAGGAGAGCAGGAAATCATATAAATCAGTGACAGAAACAGAATATATTTCATAAAATTTTAATTAGGACAAAAATAGCCTTTCTCCAGACTAAAAGATGAAAAGCGGCACAGTAATCTACTGTACAAGAGTGCGACG
>JANNBU010000325.1:0-5064 GCA_031385805.1 Ferruginibacter sp. | reverse complement strand
TGTTTGAAGTAATGATCCCCACGCTTATCCGCCTCATCACCTCTTATGTCTGCTACATCACCCCTTTTATCTGCTGCATCGCCCCTTTTATCTGCTACATCACCTCTTTTATCTGCTATTAACCTTGTTTTATATTCTCTTCGGTAAGTATAAAATCCAAACACGGCAAAAATCAATGCCAATACCAGGGATGTAATGATGATGACATTTAATGTAATGTATTTGGTAGCCAGTTCTTTTGTTCTTACATCCAGTAAATATTGTTCCTGAACTTCCATGTTATGCACAATAGAGCGGATACTATCCATTAAAGCCTTACCCTTATAAAAAGATTGTAATAAAGTATCATTGACAACATATTTATTTTTAGGATAATAATCAAGGACAAAGGAAAGTCTGTCATAACGGGCTGTAATAAGGTAAGCAAGCTTAGCCAATTTTTTTTGCATACTATCATTACCTTTCGAATCTGTTATTAGCGCAGTTAAATTAGTATCAACAATGGCAAAGCTATTTTTGTAGGGTGCCAGAAAACCAGTGTCTTTTGTATTAATATACCCACGCATACCCGTTTCTGCATCTTTCATACCGGAAGCAAGGCCGTCTAAATTCCTTATCACTTTATTGGCATGTTTTATCCAGCCTGTTTGTTTCATCATCTGGCTGTTGGCATATAATGTAAGTATATAGGATATCAATAATAAAATAAAGGCAACGGTATATCCCACTTTAATCCTAAAATCAAATGCAATTTCATTTAATGACTTTCTCATAAGAACAATAATTAGTTTGTAGAAATTAAAACGTTGTAACAAATAAATTTCCTAAGGCTGCCATATTTATTGATATAATATTGGGCCAATATTTATGGTATAACTTTTGTTTCTACCTACATAGCATATTAAAAGTAGCCTTTTATGATGATAAATGTCAATGTAAACACAGGTCAGCCCATATACGATTTGATTGCTATTCTGGAAGATGCAAAAAAGGGATATTTAAACGCTGCAGAAAAGATCAGGGATAATGTGTTATCATTATTACTGGAAAAATACGGGTACGAGCGTGGCAGGTACGTCATTGAGTTGAAACAGTTGGTAAAACGATTTGACATTATTTCTCCCATAGATGAATTTACTTTAAGTTTATTGCACCGCACATGGATGGATATGAAAACTACTTTTAAATTAGGGCAAAAACAAGCTATAATACTTGCTTGTATAAAAGGAGAAGAAAATGCCATAAAAAATTACAGCAACGCTATAAAGCAAATACTTAACAACGAAGAAGTTAAACTCGTATTGGAAAAACAGGTAAATGCTATTAAAAGCGGGTTAAACAGCATTAAGGAATATATCAGCAATACTGCAAAGTGATTTTTTAAATTAAAAAATATGCAAAGATTGGTGGATAGTATTAATCAAACACTTCAGCATAAGTTGATAAGTCTTGAATCCTTTCTTAACCAGATTACGAAGGGATTTTATTCTATAGCAGAAGAAATTGATAATACCAACCTGAAAACGGCTATGATAGCTGTAGCAATAGAGTGTAAACAATATGCACATGAAATTTGTAATCAATTGCATGAAAATAATATTCCTATTCCCGATGCTTGCGATAACCAGATATGGGAAAAGATCGAAGAAAGTATTACTGAACATACCAGTTCAGTAAGAGGAGAGGAAATAGCAACGCTTTGTAATAATTGTGAAATGTATTTCAGCGAATTGTACCAGGCTGTATTAAAGGAATATTTCCCTTACAAAAATCTTAAAGACATTATCACTTACCAGTTATATGCTATACAGTGTGCATTTATGAAAATAAGGTTGTTAAATACATTACGTTTTAGCCAATAAAATAATTTGAATCAAAAATAAAGATATGAAACCAAACATTGGAATTACAGACAAAAATTTAAAAGAGGTAACCACCATGCTTTCTGCTGTGCTGGCAGATTCAGTAGTGCTTTATACAAAAACCAGGAAGTTTCACTGGAATGTAAACGGACAAAGTTTTATGGAACTTCATAAACTCTTTGAAGCACAATACAATAAACTCGAAGAAGCCATTGATGAAATAGCTGAACGCATCAGTAAATTAGGTGCCTCAACCATTGGCACGCTGAAGGAATTTTTACAATTAACCAATTTAAAAGAAACACCTGGTAAGAACCCCAATCAAACAGGTATGTTAAAAGAATTGCTGGCAGATCATGAAACCGTAATAAAAGCATTGCGTAAGCATATAGATGACTGCGATGATAAATTTAAAGACAAGGGCACGGCTGATTTTTTAACCGGACTGATGCAGGAACATGAGACGATTGCCTGGACACTCAGGAGATATATACCATAACATGATCAGGTTAAATGCTGTGTTTAAAATCCGGCACGGATTCCACAAGTGTTGAAATTAATCCACATATTTTTCAGGTACTGACTTATTGGTTCCAGTTATAAAGTATTGAAAACAACCGTCATTACTGGTTGTTAGTAAATTTTGATCATGGGGATATTCTGGCAGTATTTTAGCTAAATGTTATTTACAATAATTATTTAATCACAATAAAAGTAAAAACTATGAATGCAGGTAAATTATTAACTGGTGTTTTATTAGGTGCCGCAGCGGGTGCGGCATTGGGGATCCTTTTTGCACCGGATAAAGGATCAGAAACAAGAAATAAGATTTCCAAAAAAGGGAATGATCTGAAAGATGCCTTCAAAAACAAAATGAATGGCCTCGTTGATGACCTGGCCAATCAATATGAAGAAGGTAAAGATGAAGCAGGAAAATTATTAGAAAGCGGTAAAGAAAAAATGGCCTCTTTAAAAACAGATGCAAAGCATGCTTTATCTTAAGCATTTCAATGCCGTAGTCATTTTACCTAAAATAATTTCATAATGGAAAATCAAACCAATTCATTGGAAGCCTTATTTGAAAAAACTGGTGATTATTTGGAAACAAGAATAGAGCTGTTAAAGTTGCAGGCTGTTAACACAACGTCGGATGTTACTTCTTCCATGGCATCCAGGTTTTTGATAGCACTGGTCATTAGTTTAATAGTGCTCATTTTAAACGTGGGTATTTCAATTTGGATTGGCGATATGCTTGGTAAAATGTACTACGGCTTTTTTTTGGTAAGTGGGTTTTATATACTGCTTGCAATCCTGCTTTATTATTTCAGGGGAAAATGGATAAAAATGCCGTTGTATGATATGCTGATCAAAAAAATGCTTAATTAAATTTTATGGAAATTAATAATGCCATTCAGTTAAGAGAAGCAATAGCCATCCTAAAAGCTGAGACAGAAGTAAATAAAAAAATACTGATCGAACAGTTTCATAATACATACAACAGTTTAAAACCTGTAAACATAATTAAGAGTGCTTTTGCTAAAATTACCTCCCTGCCTGTTGTAGCCAGCCAGGTTATTGATACTTCAATTGGACTGGGGGCAGGTGTACTATCAAAAAAGATATTGGTAGGAACTTCTGGCAATATCTTTAAAAAAATATTTGGATTGGTCCTTGAACTTGTTGTAGCAGGCGCAGTTACAAAAAATGCCGATGGGATAAAGCGGCAAGGGAGTGAGTTGATAAAAAAACTGATCAAATAAAAATATCCCCGCTAATTAAATCCAAAATAAAAAGGAGTAAGAAATCAATCTTACTCCTTTTTAGGGAGTGTAAACTGAACTGTGTCATCGTTCTTCGCATCCCCCTTTTCTCCCGGCCCATGGGCCGGGAGAAAAGGGGGATTTTTTTAGAAAATTCCTGGCACCCTCCCCTCAAACATGATACTTAATTGCTGCATGGTAAGACCCCAGTTTTGTAAAGGCATTGTCCATTTTTCTGATATGCGGACAGATGCAAGGTACACTAACTTCAGTAAAGCCATATCATTGGTAAACGCACCTTTTGTTTTAGTTACTTTTCTGATTTGCCGGTGAAAACCTTCTATCGTATTGGTGGTATAAATTAGCCTTCGTATATCCGCAGCGTATTTAAAAAAAGTACTTAGCTTATGCCAGTTATTGCGCCACGATTTTATTACAATCGGATATTTGTTGCCCCACTTTTTTTCCAGTTCATCCAGTTGCTCTTCAGCAAGTTCTTTATTAATGGCTTTATAAATTAATTTCACATCTGCTATAACGGCCTTCGTATCTTTACTGGCAACATATTTAATTGTGTTACGAACCTGGTGAACGATACAGCTTTGAACTTCTGTTTTCGGGTAAATGCTTCCGATAGCTTCTTCAAAACCACCCAGGTTATCAATACAAGCAATCAGAATATCTTTCACCCCTCTTTGTTGCAGATCAGTTAGAACGCTTAACCAAAACTTCGCCCCTTCACTTTCCGATACATACATACCCAGCAGGTGTTTGCGGCCTTCCAGGTTAATGCCTAAGACATTATATAAACATCTTGTCACTACATGTCCGCTCTGGTCCTTGACCTTGTAATACATCGCATCAAGCCATACAATCGTATAGACATCTTCCAATGCATGAGATTGCCATAAACGAATGGCAGGTATTACACGATCGGTTATTTCTGATAGGACTGTATGACTGATATCAGTGTCATACATTTCCTTGATGTGAGCAGCTATATCACGCAAGCTCATCCCTAAACCATACAGCCCAATGATCTTGCTCTCTAAATTGTCTGCTAATATTGTTTGCCGTTTCTTAACGATCTCAGGCTCAAAGCTCCCGCTTCGATCACGGGGAGTACTAAGTTCCATACTGCCTTCACTGGTTCGCAATTGCTTGCTCCCATGGCCATTACGCCGGTTAGATTCATCCTCTGTATTTTCCTGTAAATGATCTTCCAGTTCTGCTTCCAGCGCAGCTTCAAGAAAGGATTTAAATAACGGAGCAAGGGCCCCTTCTTTTCCTAATAATGGCTTACCCGATTTAAGCTGGGCAAGTGCTTTGTTTTTGACCGCTTCATAATCAAAGTCGAATACTTTTTTTGTCTGTTTCATATTTACTGTGTTTTTAAAGTTCATCTTTATTATGAACTTTGACACAGTTTAATTTACAGTCTC
>JANNBU010000038.1:0-3498 GCA_031385805.1 Ferruginibacter sp. | reverse complement strand
CTAACTGCTATTTTGCTTTCATGATATCCCAGCTTCTGGTAATGATGATGAAGCGGGCTCATTTAGAATACCCTTCTTCCCTCACCATACTTTCTCTTCGTGTATTTAAAATATCCTACCTGTATAACCACACTTAAATTTTCAACCAGGAATATGAAACAGAATATCGGTATCAGTAATTCCTTTCTTACAATGATCGCCAATGCTGCAATGATACCTCCCAATGCCAGGCTGCCTGTATCACCCATGAAAACCTGTGCCGGGTATGAATTATACCACAGGAAGCCTATACATGCACCAACAAATGCTGCAATAAAAATGGACAACTCGCCAATATTTGGTATGTACATGATGTTCAGGTATTCGGCAAATTTTATATTACCGCTTACATAAGCAAATATGCCAAGGCATATTCCAATGATCGCACTTACACCGGTAGCAAGTCCATCCAATCCATCCGTGATATTTGCACCATTGGAAACCGAGGTTACAATCAATATCACTACAATGATGTAAAGAATGTAAGTGAACCTTTCCCAACTTTCTGGTAAAAGCTTCGCATAATTAAACTCATGATTCTTCACAAAAGGAATGGTAGTGATCGGTGTTTTTACTTTTACAAAAAGATGCTCTTTCCCATCAAGTTTTACAATGTGAAAAGAATCACTCATTAATTTTTCTCCACGGTTTAAATCCTTTTTTACAAATTCAATATCGGGATTGTACACTTCCCGCTCTACTACAACACTATTTGTAAAATAGAGTGTAGCACCTACAATGATCCCGAGCATTACCTGCCCAAAAATTTTAAACCTGCCGGCTAATCCATCTGCATCGGTTTTTTTATAATCGATCCCTTTTTCTTTTGCAATACGTTTTGCCCGGAGTTTTAAATAATCATCTATAAAACCGATCGCACCGAGCCACACGGTGCAAAGCAGCATCAGGCGGATATAAACCTTATCGAGGTTTGCCAGCAGAAGTGTTGGTACAATGATCGCCAGGATTAGAATAATTCCTCCCATCGTTGGCGTACCTGTCTTTTGCTGTTCGCCTGCAAGTCCAAGATCTCTTACTGATTCTCCCAGTTGTTTTTTCTGAAGCAACCTGATCAGTTTTTTTCCGTAAACCGTTGTTATCACCAATGACAGGATCATAGCCAGCAGCACCCTGAAGGTGATGAACTGAAAAAGCCCACTACCCGGAAACCGGAAGTTTTCTTTTGTAAGCCAGTCAAATAAGTGATACAACATATTTTTAATTTGCTAATAAGCTGATCTGCTAATGCGATAATTATATTCTTTTAATTTTTAAACAGCCTGATAATTTCATTAGCACATTAACCAATCAGCACATCAGCACATCAGCACATTTTTCACTTCTCCAACAGTTCAAACATTTCCTTCAAGACTTTTTTATCATCAAAATCATACTTCACTCCTTTAATATCCTGGTATTTCTCATGTCCCTTTCCTGCTACCAAAACAATGTCTTCATTAGTGCTAAGGCTCACTGCTGTTTTGATCGCCTCTCTCCTGTCTGCAATGGTTATATATTTTTTTCTTCCTGTTACACTTACACCTGCTTCCATATCTTTTAATATCTCCAACGGATCTTCATTTCTCGGGTTGTCGGAAGTAAAGATCACTTTATCGCTATACTCACAGGCAACTTCTGCCATCACGGGGCGTTTTGTTTTATCGCGGTTACCTCCGCATCCTACTACCGTTATCAATTGTTCATTCCCGTTTCGCAGGTTTTTAATGGTTGCCAGTACATTCAGCAAAGCATCGGGTGTATGTGCATAATCAATGATACCGACAACATTTTTTTGAGCGCTTAAGAAATAATCGAACCTGCCTTCTGCGCCCGACAAACCACTCAATACCTGTAATACATTATTTTTTTCTGCTCCCAAACAAACTGCTGCACCATATACTGCCAATAAATTATAAGCATTGAATTCGCCGATCATTTTAAAGTGAACCTCTGTTTCATTAACGGTCATGTGCAAGCCCGTTAAACTATTGTCGAGTATTTTTCCTTTAAAATCAGCCAGTGTTTTAAGACTGTAGAAATATTTTTTTGCTGAAGTATTTTGCAACATCACGGCGCCTCTTTTATCATCGGCATTGGTTATGGCAAAAGCAGTTTTTAAAAGTGAATCGAACCATGATTTTTTAACCCGGATATATTCATCGAATGTTTTGTGATAATCGAGGTGATCGTGTGTGATATTTGTGAAGATGCCGCCGGTGAATATCAATCCTGTTATACGATGCTGTTGAATGGCGTGGCTGCTGCATTCCATGAATACATATTCACAGCCTTCATCCAGCATTTGTTTTAATAATTTATTCAGGTTGATGGCATCAGGTGTTGTATGAGTTGCTTCAATAATGGTATTGCCAACCTGGTTTTGTACAGTGCCTACCAGGCCGCATTTATACCCAAGCGATGTAAATAAATTCCACAACAATGTTACAATGGTGGTTTTGCCATTGGTTCCGGTAACGCCAACCAGTTTTATTTTTGCAGATGGTTCTCCATAAAAATTATGGCTCATAAAACCTGCTGCAGCAGCACTGTTCTCTACCTGTACATAAGTAACATGTTCATTAACCTGGGCCGGCATGTTCTCACATATAATGGCCACAGCGCCGTTATCGATCGCCGTTCCAATAAAATCATGCCCATCAACGGTAGTGCCAGCCAATGCAATAAAGCAAGTGCCGGCAGATACTTTGCGTGAATCTGTCTGCAGATCGTTCACAGCAATACCGGTATTGCCATGAACAGATTTGATGCTTACCTTATATAATATATCCTTTAGCATAATAGCTGCTCTAATTGAGCACCAATGAAATTTTTTGTCCCTTTATAAAATTTGTACCCGCTGCAATACTTTGATTAATTACCCTACCCCTTCCCGATACTACTGTTTTGAAACCTTTATTTTCCAACAGGTAAACGGCGTCTTTCAATCCCATTCCGGTAACATCAGGAGTTAAGGGAGACTGGTTATCATTATACACCGTTGTATTTAATGCTGCTGCATTATTCTGTAACTGCAATGTTCTCCAATAACCGGATGCGGCTGAATCAACCGAGGTCATATTTAAATAACTGAATATTGATCGCAGGTCATTGTTACTTCCATAATATTTATACAATGTTGTGTCTGTATTAACCGGTACATTTAAAGAGGCTGAACTTAAAAACCTGTTATAGATATGATCGCTTATTTCTTTAAAAACCCTGCCGGAAACATCGGCGCCATAAACCAATTTTGATTCATTGCTGTTTTGAATAACAACTGCCATCGTATACTTTGGCTTATCAGAAGGAAAATAACCGATGAAAGATGCCTGGTAAATTTTATTCCCTTTGTTATAACCTTTGTTGTCCAGGGCTGTTACTGCAGTTCCTGTTTTACCGGAAATAGAATATGCACTGTCGAATAATATCCTGTGTCCTGTTCCATGTGCACTGTCAACA
>JANNBU010000212.1:0-13801 GCA_031385805.1 Ferruginibacter sp. | reverse complement strand
AAACCCCATACACAATCCGGCCATTGTATTTAACGGAGTGAAAGAAAGGGGATTGATCAAAAGTAAATATGGTTATGGCTACAATTATGTTTACGGAGAATACGGAAACAAAGAAACTGGCACAAATAGTAAAAAAAAAATTAACTAAAATCCCAAAATCAAAATACCATGAAAAAATACAACCATCTCAAATCATTTAAATCGTGACTGAGAGAGGCGAAGCCTTACCTTCCACTAGTTCCATCCTTGATTAACTGCAAATTATAAATTTTTTAAAAAAATGATTATGCAGAAAAATTGGTACGCCGTTTACACTAAACCGCAATGCGAGAAAAAAGTCGCAGCTTTATTTTCTAAGAAGAAAATCGAGAATTTTTGCCCGTTAAGCTGTGTTGAAACGCAGAGTTTCAGAAAACATAAATTAGTTTTCGAACCCCTATTTAAATCTTATGTGTTTGTATATGTTACAGAGGCAGAGACTGAATTACTTAAGCATACAGATGGGGTGGTAAACCTTTTATACTGGCTGGGCAAACCCGCTATCATTAAAGACGATGAAATAGCTGCCATCAAAGAATTTACCAACGACCACCGGAATATTAAACTGGAAAAAACCCTGGTAAATATCAATGATGTTGCCCGGAATTTCAATGCATCATCTTATGCCATTGAAGGAAAACTGGTAACAGTAAAAAACAAAACGATCAAAATTAACCTTCCATCTCTTGGGTTTACAATGATTGCCAAAATAGAAGACGATAGTATCTTTGGCAGAAATGACTCATTAATACAGAATAAAACGTTTTTACATTCATGATGAAGCCTACAGATAAGATCTACATAGCCGGTCACAATGGTTTGGTAGGTTCTGCAATACTGAGGGCTTTAAAGTTAAAAGGATATAACAATCTTGTTTACCGGAGTTCAAAAGAACTTGATCTTCGCAATCAGGCTGCTGTTGAAAATTTTTTTAAACAGGAAAAACCACAATTTGTTTTTCTTGCCGCCGCTAAAGTTGGCGGTATAGTTGCGAATAATACTTACCGGGCCGATTTCCTGTATGACAATTTAATGATCGTTTCAAATATTGTTCATGCAGCGTATAATAACAAAGTAACCAAATTACTTTTTTTGGGTAGCTCATGTATTTATCCCAAACTGGCGCCCCAACCTATCAAAGAAGAATACCTTTTAACAGGGCCATTGGAATATACCAATGAGCCTTATGCTATTGCAAAAATTGCAGGCATTAAATTATGTGAAAGTTTCAGGGACCAGTACGGCGCCAATTATATCAGCGCCATGCCTACGAACCTTTATGGCATCAATGATAATTATCATCCCGAAAACAGCCATGTTTTACCCGCACTCATCCGCAGGTTTCATGAAGCAAAAGAAAGCGGGTTGGCAGAAGTGGTTATCTGGGGTTCGGGTACTCCTAAACGGGAGTTTTTATTTGCCGATGACCTTGCAGAAGCCTGTTTGTTCCTGATGGAAAAATACAATGAAAAAGAGATCATTAATATCGGCTGTGGGGCAGATGTAAGTATAAAAGAATTAGCAGAATTAGTAAAAGAGATTATTGGGTACACAGGTAAATTGGTATTTGATACAACAAAACCTGATGGAACTCCCCGGAAATTATTAGATGTAAGTAAAATTCATGCATTGGGCTGGCAACATAAAACCGCCCTCAAAGATGGAATGAAAACAGCTTACCAGGATTTTTTAGCGAAACAAAAATCACTACAGGGAGTGTGACAAAGGATCGATCCAAATTCAATATATAAATTATGAAGACTGCATTAATAACCGGTATTACCGGGCAGGATGGAGCATATCTTGCAGAATTACTTTTAGCAAAAGGGTATACAGTTCATGGTATTAAAAGACGTTCATCCCTTATAAATACAGATCGCATTGATCATTTATACATGGATCTGCATGAAAAGAATGTTCGGTTCATTTTGCATTATGGCGACATGACCGATAGCACCAACCTGATCCGTATTGTACAGGAAACACAACCCGATGAGATATATAACCTGGCTGCAATGAGCCATGTTAAAGTAAGTTTTGATATACCGGAATATACAGCAGATGCAGATGGTATTGGAACATTAAGATTGATGGAAGCTGTAAGGATATTAAAACTCGAAAAGAAAACACGTATTTACCAGGCATCCACATCAGAATTATATGGATTGGTACAAGAGGTACCGCAAAAAGAAACAACCCCGTTTTATCCAAGAAGTCCTTATGCCGTTGCAAAATTATATGCTTTCTGGATCGGTGTAAATTACCGGGAAGCATACAATATGTTTGTATGCAACGGCATACTTTTTAATCATGAAAGTCCTTTACGTGGAGAAACTTTTGTAACCCGTAAAATTACAAGGGCTGTGGCAGCCATTGCCAACGGTTCACAGCATACTTTATATATCGGGAACCTGAATGCAGAAAGGGATTGGGGCCATGCAAAAGATTATGTAGAAGCAATGTGGCTCATGTTACAACAGGAAACGCCGGAAGATTTTGTAGTTGCCACAGGCATTACAACTACCGTAAGGGATTTTATTAAAATGGCATTTTCAGAAATAGGCGTAGAACTTGTATTCACCGGTGAAGGAGTTAATGAGAGAGGTTCTGTGAGTAAATGTAATAACCCTGCTTACCAGTTTCCAACAGGAAAAGAAATTGTAATAGTTGATCCCGCTTATTTCCGTCCTACCGAAGTTGACCAATTGATCGGCGATGCCAGCAAAGCCAAAAATAAACTGGGATGGAAACCCAAATACAGCTTATCAGAATTAGTGAAAGAGATGGTGCAGAACGATCTGAAAATTTTCAGAAAAGCATAATTAAAAAACAATTTGTTTAATTAGTTAATAAAAAAATAAACAACAAGCCAATTGCCTTTATTAAAAGCCTTAATTTCAAATCTTGAGAATCAGTAATTATCAATTTAAATTGGCGAATGAAGGAAAAGATATTATCGGCTTTCACATCTCTTAATAGTATAATTAATAAGGGCCATCAACGAAGTGTCAGGGCAAAAAAAAATATTCTCGCTTCCTTTGTTATCAGGGGTTGCAATATTGCTATAAGCCTTGTACTGGTCCCGCTGACCATACATTATGTAAATCCCACCCAATACGGAATATGGCTTACATTAAGTTCGATCATTGCCTGGTTCTCATTCTTTGATATTGGTTTTGGCAACGGCTTGCGCAACAAATTTGCAGAAGCCATTGCAAAGGGCGAGCATGAACTGGCACGCATTTACCTAAGCACTACGTACGCTATATTATGTATAGTCATTGCTTGTGTATTGGTCGTATTTTTTTGTGTAAACCCTTTTTTAAACTGGTCAACAATACTCAATGCTCCCGCAACAATGGCAGGCGAGCTGGGCACTCTAGCCCTGTTGGTTTTCGTTTTCTTTTGTTTGCAATTTGTATTGCAACTGATAACGACCATTATTACTGCAAACCAACAACCTGCAAAAGCTTCTTTTTTTAACTTCCTGGGAAGCCTTTTTTCATTAACCATTATTTTTATTCTCACAAAAACAACTTCAGGCAACCTGGTATATTTAGGGTTGGCTTTAGGGGCTACACCTGTTTTAGTACTTACAGCTTCCAGCCTCTGGTTTTACAATCACGGGTACAAACGATATGCTCCGGCTGTTAAATATGTAAAGTTTGCGTATGCCCGCAACCTGATGACCCTGGGCATAAAATTTTTTGTTATACAGATCGCTGCGATCATTTTTTACGAAACAAGTAACCTTATCATTGCCCAGCTCTTCGGCCCTGCCCAGGTAACTTCTTATAATATTGCCTATAAATATTTTGGTATCATTCCAATGGTTATGAGTATTATCACGGCACCATTCTGGAGCGCTTTTACGGAAGCTTGGGTAACAAATGATATTCAATGGATAAAAACAACCATGGAAAGGTTAAGATTGTTATGCCTTTCATTGGGTATTCTTGCATTGTTGATGCTGCTCGTTTCAAATTTTGTTTATGAAATGTGGGTTGGTAAAGAAATAATAATACCAATAAGTGTTTCTGCATCTATTGCCTCTTATGTGATACTGAATGCATGGAATGCGATACACAGTCAATTTTTAAATGGTGTTGGAAAAATAAAACTGCAGTTATATTTTGCATTGGGCGGCAGCCTGATAAATATTCCGTTGGCAATTTTTTTAGGTAAAAACCTTGGTATTTACGGTGTGGTATTATCAACAACGATCATCAGTATTGTAGTAGCGGTTTTTTCACCGATCCAGTACAATAAGATCGTTAATAACCGTGCACGGGGAATCTGGGCTAAGTAAAAGAGAGGATTGGGTGTAGATACTGATCACAAGAACAAATAAATTCACTGAAATATTTAATGCGGGCATCAATGAATAATGTATTGGAAATATTGGAATGGGACAGTTCTTTTTTTGGTTATTCCACAGGTAAGATCATTGCAGAAAAAATTTCTGTTGAAAAACTCAAAGCATTAACTACTGAAGCTGAAAATAAAGGGATCAGGTTGTTGTATATTTTTGCAGATCCGGCAGATACAGTTTCTGTAAACGCTGCAACGAATGTTGGTGCACGGCTAGTTGATCAAAAGATAACATTCCACAAGAAGATAGATGCTTCTGTTGTTTCAGAAGTTGACAGCCATATTGAACAATTTGAAACAAACTATCCATCTCCCCAATTGATCAACCTTTCTATTCAAAGCGGGTTGTATTCGAGATATAAAATTGATCCCGGATTTACAAACAATGAGTTTGAGAAATTATACCTGGCATGGATCCAAAATTCAGTAAATAAAAAAATTGCCGATCATACTTTTGTATATAAAGAAGATGGACAGGAGCTGGGATTCGTAACATTGAAAATAAAAAACAATTACGGCCAGATCGGATTGATTGCAGTTGATGAAAATTCAAGGGGAAAATCAATTGGGAAAAAACTGATCGCTGCAGTAACTGATATACTGTTTCAAAAAAACATTACCGACCTGGATGTAGCTACACAAATTGATAATGACAACGCCTGTAATTTTTATAAAAAAACAGGTTTCACCAGCCGTAAAACCGAAAACATTTACCATATTTGGTTCTGAGGATTACCTTGAAGCCAACCAATTGTATTTTTGCAATTGCAGCATAAACAGACGTATGAATATATTAATGATCTTCCGTAATCACCCTTTTGAAGCATCTGGTGCAGTTACACTCGATCTGTTTAATGATTTCAAAGCCAGTGGACACAATGTAAAATTGCTGGTAAATCAATATGATGCTCATTATCCCGAAGGAATAGTAAGCATGGAAACGTTTTATTTATTCTGGAAAAAAAAGATAATAAATAAACTTAAAAAGATCTTCGGCCTGAATAAAGTAATACCAACCGATAAAAAATATCATTTTCACGAAACAGACGAACAAAAAACGTATTACAAAACAGGTGAGATCTTGAAAAAAGCAGCTATTAAACCAGATGCTATCATCATTCTTTTTGCAAATGATTTCATTAATTCTAAAAATATTTATGAATTACACAAAGCCACCGGCAAACCGGTTTACCTGATGATGTATGATACAGCGCCATTAACCGGCGGCTGCCATTATTCCTGGGATTGCCTGGGATACCAAAACAGTTGTGGTAATTGCCCGGGTTTATTTTCCAATGATCCATTTGACAAAACATATAAAAACCTTTCATACAAGAAGGAAAACATGGATAAAACTGATATCAATATCGTACTCGCATCCGAATGGCAGTATTTGCAGGCTACCAAAAGCGCCGTATTCAAAAACCGGCCGATCCACAAAATATTAATTGCCATTAACCCGGATATTTTTAAACCGGTTCCGAAAGCAGAAGGCAGAAAAAAACTGGCTATATCAATTGACAGGAAAGTCATCTTTTTCGGTGCAATAAATTTGAATGATGAAAGAAAGGGTTTTAAATATTTACTGGAGGCTTTAAAAATACTGCATGAATTATTTGCACATGAACCGCCTTTAAGGGAAAATATACTTTTATTATTAGCAGGTGAAATTGCAGAGACAATTAATAAACAGCTTCCTTTTGAATACATCAACCTTGGCAGGGTGGATAACAGGCATGGTATTGCATCGGCCTACCAGGCAGCTGATATTTTTCTTTGTCCTTCCATTGAAGATGCCGGCCCTTCTATGGTAAACCAATCTATCATGTGCGGCACACCTGTTGTTTCATTTGCCCAGGGCGTTTCTTTGGATATTGTGATCTCGGGTAAAACGGGGTATCGTGCCAGGTTAAAAGATAGTGCAGACATGGCAAAAGGCCTTTATGATATACTAAAAATGCCTGATACTGAATATTCAAAAATGAAAAATAGCTGCCGTGAAACAGCCCTGGAATTATATCACCCTAAAGTAAGTACCAACAATTGGCTTAAAATAATGAAAGTCATTTAGCGTTAATGAATTTCACAAATGGATCAGCTCTATACCTTTAACCAGAAAAATACAATCAAATTTTTAAAAAACAAGTTAACTTTCAAATAAAAAATTGAATACAATGATCAATTTTAATAAGCCATACCTGACCGGTAAAGAAATGCATTATATGTACCAGGCGGTTTATTCGGGCAAAATATCAGGCAATGGCTTGTTCACAAAAAAATGCCAGGCATTCCTTGAAGATAAATACGGATTCAAAAAAACACTGCTCACCACCTCCTGCACAGATGCGCTTGAAATGTGTGCAATACTGGCAGATATTCACCCGGGCGATGAAGTAATCATACCTTCTTTCACATTTGTTTCTACTGCACTGGCATTTACACGCCAGGGAGCAAAAATTGTTTTTGCCGATAGCAATGTGCTTAATCCTAATATTGATGTTGATCGCATTGAAGCATTGATCACCCCGCAAACCAAAGCGATTGTTCCGGTACATTATGCAGGGATTGCGTGTGATATGGATAAAATTATGGCACTTGCAAAAAAATATAAATTGCTGGTTATTGAAGATGCCGCCCAGGGAATTGATTCATATTATAAAGGAAAAGCATTGGGGTCGATAGGTCATTTAGCAGCATTCTCTTTTCATGAAACAAAAAATATCAATTCAGGCGAAGGCGGTATGCTGGCTATTAATGATGAAAAATTTATTACCCGGGCCGAAATCATTTGGGAGAAAGGAACAAATCGTAACCAGTTTTTCAGGGGTGAGGTTGATAAGTATGGTTGGATAGATACGGGTTCTTCTTTTTTACCATCGGAGATCATTGCAGCTTATTTATATGCACAATTGGAAAATATAGAAGACATCCAGCAGAAAAGAAAAAATATCTGGATGCAATATCATAACGGCCTCAAAGACTGGTGCCATAAGAACAATATTGTAATGCCGTACATACCGGAATATGCAACTAATTGTGCACACATGTTTTTCTTAGTCTTTAATTCTGTTGATCAACGAACGGCATTTATTGCTCATTTAAAACAACACGATATTTACTCGGTATTCCATTACCTGAGCCTGCATAAAAGCCCTTATTTTCAAAATAAATATGAAGGCAAAGAATTAACAAACAGTGACCGGTATACAGATTGCCTGGTGAGGTTGCCATTGTACTATGAATTGTCTGATGCAGATATGAATAAAATAATTACAACAATAAAATCATTCATTGCATAGATGAATAAGTTTATTCAAAATTTTTTCCAGGTAGTTTATCCATTCTATCCTTTATGGGCTTTTGTTGCCACTACTTTTTTGCATTTCCCGATAGAAAAGATCTTTATTTTCGTATTGCTTCCAATGCTTCTTTACATCATTTGGGCAATAAGGATAATGGTTCCTGCTTACCTGGTATTTTTTATTTCTTTTACCTTATACCATATTATTTCTACTTTTTATTTCGGATTGTTGCCAGGCAATACAACCCCATTTCGCTTTATTTTTTCTGATCAGAATGTACTTGCCTGTATCTTATTCCTGATAATTGAAAATACAAATTTTGATGAGGTTTTTTTGAAAAGAATGAACCGTCATATATTGATCATCGTTGGACTTTCATTGATAGTAAGTGTGATCCAGATAAAAAACCCGATGTTTTTTTATGACAGGGGGCAGGATCTAGAATTAAATTACGCCGAAGAAGCCAGGAACCCTTCTATTTATAGTTGGGTTGGTCTTAACTCCATCGGTGTTACTTTTCCGATATTGATCGCTATTTTACTCAATTTCTATAATACGGCCAGCAGGTATTTTCCGTTGGTAACGATCAGCGGGATCATAGTAGCCTTTTTAACCAAGGCAAGGTTTGTTATGATATCTACGATCATTGCCTTCTTACAATTATTACTCATCCGGTCTGTTCCCCTGAAAAAGAAAATTTACATCATAAGTTTTTTTGTTGGCGGTATATTTTTAATTATTGGAGCTGCTCAAATGGCAGGTTATAATATAAGAAACACCATTAATGAAAGGATATTGGAAAAAGACACTGATATGCGTTCCGCCAAGGCCAGGATGGTTTCTTACGATGTCTTTATGGTGAAATTTCCCGAAAATCCTTATTTCGGGGTTGGTCCCAAAACAAGGAATGATGTAGTTGATCTGCTGGATGGAAGTGCCCCGATCATTCACGTTGGGTATCTTTCTTACTTATATTATTATGGCGCTTTTGGTGCCTCACTTCTTTTTTTAGCATTGCTTTGCATGCTACGGGATGCCTGGATGACTGGAAGAAGAAATGATTTTTGGGGTAGTTTTTATGGACTACTCGGTTTTACACTTGCTAATTTTACTTTTGTATATTTTAATTTCAGTGAAATGGGAATTATTCTTGCCATTATTTATATGAGATACTATAAAGTTAATCCCACAAATGTAGAGGATCATAAAATTAAAAAAATGCAACATGTAAATTATAAAATAGCATAGTTAAGTGGCATTTGGTTTTGGCTTTTTCAGTGCTGTTAATTAAGCGTGTTGATTTAAAATAGCAGCATGCTGTATTTGAGTATTAGTATCAGGAGTAATAATCAATCTGGTTTGTATTTATGAACGATAAAAAAAACATTGTATATCTCGGGTCTTCAGGATTTCCTTATGGCTTAGCTGAAATTCAAAAAATAATATTGATCTCCAGTGCTGTGGTCATGAAAGGCTGTGCCGTTACTGTTATTTGTAAAAGAGCGTGGCATGATAAAGCAACGCAACCAACAATGAAAGCAGCGGGAAATTATGAAGGCATTGAATATATTTATACTGCCGGTACGCCGTTCAGGGAACCGGGGTTTATCGGCAGGAATTTCTTAAAAATAAAAGGTGTCATCAACCAGGTATTATTGCTGAGGAAAATGTCAAAGAAAAATAAGATCGACGCGGCTATATTATCTACACATAATTTTTATGCTATTTTATACTATTGTACCCTTTCAAAGATATTTGGGTTTAAAACCATTTTAAATTATGTGGAGTTTTATTCAGGGGTAAAAAATAAATGGAGCAACTTTGATTCGCTGAATTATTTTTTATTTGATAAATATGCACCAAGGGTTACAGATGGCGTTTTTATTATAAGTGAATTCCTAATAGATCACCTTAAAAAGATATCTCCTCAAAAAAAATATTTAAAGATCCCGAACCTGACAGATGTCGAAAGGTTTAATGGAATTGAATCTAAACAAGGGGATAAGTATTTTCTTTTTTGCGGCGCTGCAGGTTATTTTGAGATCATTCAGTTTATCATTAACTCATTTGAAGGGTTAAACAATACATCAGCATTTTTGTACCTGGTGATCAATGGGCATGAATTTGAGAAAGAGGAAGTGAGAAAATATATTGACAAGAGCGCTTGTAAGACAAGGATCAGGTTTCTTACAAAACTTACAGATAGGGAATTGAGCAGTTATTATTTAAATGCCATTGCTTTATTGATACCATTGCGTGATACATTGCAGGACAAGGCCCGGTTCCCACATAAGATCGGCGAATACCTTGCATCGGGCAGCCCGGTTATTTCTACAAATTATGCCGAGGTTAAGTATTATTTCAAAGACATGGAAAACATGCTCATAGCAGAAAGTTATGACGTAGATCTGTTTAAGGATAAAATGCAATTCGTACTCGATCATCCAAATGAAGCCAGGAACATTGGGATCACTGGAAAAAATATTGCTTTCAGCCAGTTCGACTACAGGGTAAACGGGGATAAAATAATCAAATTCATCAATGAGTTAAACTCAAATGAAAGATCAGGCGTATAAGTTTTTTATATTTGATGAATATTAAAAAAAGACAAAACTGTTAAATATATTTCGGAGAGATGTAGCCCTATAAAAAATATTTAATGCTATTATTTACTTTGAACAATATTTAAAACAAAATAAGTAATTGTGAAAGTAATATTTTTTATAGATAGCATGTGTGCAGGCGGCAAGGAAAGAAGACTTACAGAGCTTATGAAAGCCTTTAAGTTAAATCCCGGAATTAAATTTGAGCTTGTTGTAATGAATGAAGATATTCATTACAAGGAGATCTTTGACCTGGGGATCAACATACACTACCTTATCCGGAAAACAAAAAAAGACTTCTCCGTTTTTAATAAATTCTATAAGATCTGTAGGGATTTTAAACCCGATATTGTTCATTGCTGGGATAGTATGACAGCAGTATATTCAATTCCTGCCTGTAAATTCCTGCACATTAAGTTTGTAAACGGAATGATCGTAGACGCTCCCCAAAAACAAAATGTTCTTAATAAAAACTGGCTCCGTGCCAAATTAACTTTCCTGCTCTCAGATATTATCATCGGGAATTCAAAAGCAGGATTGTCGGCTTATAGCGCACCCAAACACAAAAGCTTTTTCATTTATAACGGATTTAATTTCGACAGGACCAATAATATCACGGCGAGGGAAACCATCCTGGAGCAGTTAAAAATTAATACAAAATACGTGGTTGGCATGGTTGCTACATTCTCGGAGTACAAGGATTATAAAACATATTTCAATGCAGCGCAAAAAGTATTATCCAACAGAAATGACATTACTTTCCTGGCGATAGGAGCTGATACTGATTCTGATTCAGCAAGTTCTTTTATTGATAATAAATATACAGATCATTTCAGGTTACTGGGAAAGCGATCAGGTGTTGAATCTATCATAAACGTGATGGATATATGCGTGTTGTCAACTTTCACAGAAGGTATATCAAATTCTATTCTTGAGTATATGGCCATGGCCAAACCTGTTATTGCAAGTTCGGGTGGTGGCACAGATGAAATTGTTGTAGATAATAAAACCGGGATCCTGATAAAAACATCTGATCCGGATGCACTGGCAAATAAGATCGAAATGCTTCTGAGTAATGCAGAACTGCGTAAGAGCATGGGGATGGCAGGACAGGAAAGGATCAGGACAATATTTTCGCTCAATAATATGGCGAAGGAATATATTTCACTTTATGAAAGAACAATAGCAAATAAATTACAGCAATAAAAACAGGTTATAGTGTTTCAGTCAGGTGTAATTTAATTTTAAAAAGTATGAAAAATAACAGATTACGGGCCCTGGTAATTGCACATGAGCTATCTCCAAAGAATGGTTCTGAATGTGCAGAGGGTTGGAATATGGTGATCAGGTTGGCCAAATTTCATGACGTAACTGTTTTCTATGCCAGCGGAAGCCATGGCAATTTTAATAGTTATCTTGATCATGTAAATAATTATCTTTCTGAAAACGGCCCGATTAACGGGCTTAGTTTTATAAACATAGATCAACCAGGCATAACTAAATTTATTGTATCGCTTAATAAGCCGTTTAGAAAATTTATCCCTGCTACCGGTTTGCCTGTTTTATATTTTTTAGGATATAGGTTTTGGCAAAAAGCCGCTTATACAAAGGCAAAGGAATTTCACAAAAAGGAAAAATTTGATGTTGTACATCAATTAACGCAAACCGCTTTCCGGGAACCAGGTTATTGCTGGAAATTGAATATTCCTTTTTTTTGGGGACCTACCGGTGGTATCAGGTCATTTCCTGCAGCCTTTAATAAACTGTTGTCAATAAAATCAAGAGTACTGGAAAAGATCAGGAAGTTTTCAACTTATTACCAGTATAATTTTAGCAGGAGAGTTGTTAAAGCAAATAAAATGGCATCCGTTATTTACAGTTTTTCCAATGCAGACGCTGATTTACTAAGCAAAAAAGCTACCGGTGAAATTAAATTAATGATGGATGCAGGAACAATAGATCATCGGGGTATAATGAACCAGACAGATAACAGACCATCAATTATTAAAGGCATCTGGTGCGGACAATTAATAGAAAGAAAGGCTGCTATATTATTATTAAAGGCGATCGCTTTAAGTAAGCAAACAAAAGAAGAAATTACATTTCAGATCATAGGTAGCGGGCCACAGGAAGCTGAATTAAAAGAACAAGCCAGGACTCTTGGATTAAATAATATTGAATGGATAAGAAATGTTGATCGTGCCGGAGTTTTTAACATGATGAAAGAAGCAGATTTTTTTATTCATACCAGTCTTAGGGAAGGTACGCCACATGTAATTATGGAAGCTTTATCAACAAGCCTGCCGGTGATTTGCCATGATGCGTTTGGAATGGGGATTGCCATAAATGATTCCTGTGGAATAAAGGTTCCACTTATATCTCCCGATATCAGTATCAGGGAATTTCATGATGCTATGGAACGATTAGTATCTGATAAAAAATTACTCGGGGAACTTAAGACCGGTGCGTATAACAGGTCACTTGAAATAACCTGGGATAAAATGGCGGAAACCATAGCAAATGACTATTCAGAAGTTATCAGTAAGAGATCCGGAAACGCCGGATAAACTGCATTGTCAAAAGCTTATCAATATAAATTTTTTAATATCAGTCAAATAAATGTGAGAAATATTCGTTTTCGCAGGTATAATGGCCAAAAAGACAAATTCGTAAAATACAGTAGCATGCAAACCAGGGTTGAAATAGTAAAAGATTATTTTAATGAAACAGATATTTATTTAAAAGATAATCTTGAAATTACTTTAAGGATAAGCCTCATAAACAAAAATATAACCAACCCTCAAAACAAAAACATTGTGGATATTGGTTGTGGGAACGGGGAGATCACATTGCCCTACATCAGGAATAATAAGATCACTTTTGTGGACCTGTCTGATAAAATGCTGGAAATAGTCCGGTCAAAAGTTCCTGCTGAATATGCTCAAAATGCAGAATGTATAAATATTGATCTTGATAAATTCAGCCTCTCAAAAAAATATGATTACGTGTTTATGATCGGCGTACTGGCACACGTTAATTCTTTAGAAAGAACCTTTAAAATGCTGGCAGAATTGCTTGAACCTGGTGGAACACTGGTGATCCAATTTACAAATAAGCAGAACTTTATATCATACATGATAAGATCGATAGCCAAAATAAAAAGGAAATTTGGAAAAGAGCGTGAGTATAAAATGAATTATACATCGCTGAATGATATCACAAGGGAATTGAAAAAAAATAACCTGGAATATCAAAAGAAATCCGTGTATTGGTCATCCCTTCCCGGTTTTACTTTACTACCCATTGGTATTCGCAAATTCATTTATTATAAACTGCTTAACAGCGGACTGCTTCGGCCTTTAGGTGGTGAAATATTATTGTATATTTCAGCAGCTAAATAGTAATAAGAATATTTTTTATTGAAAGATGTATTTATGGGGAGAAAACTACATGCCCTGTGAAATGATCAAATCAAACTAACTTGAG
>JANNBU010000199.1:0-1745 GCA_031385805.1 Ferruginibacter sp. | reverse complement strand
GTAAGACAGTTGCGGGTAAAAAGAAAGTGGCTAAGAAGTAAGCTTTTAGCTGATAGCTATTAGCTGTTGGCAAAACAATATATGACTTGTATTTAATGAATCAGCGCCAGATCGCATAAGTCAGCAGGAGGGTTGGTTCAGTCCCGATAAATCAGGGAACAATTTTAAACGATTACCTATTTTTTAAAAAATTATGGCAAAGGCACAAAGCGCAAAAGCGGCTTCGAAAAAAAGAGTAGTAAAAGTAGACAGCTACGGTGATGCTCACGTTACAGCAAGTTTCAACAACATTATTATCAGTTTAACCAATAAGACAGGCCAGGTTATTTCATGGTCTTCTGCCGGTAAAATGGGATTTAAAGGAAGCAAGAAAAACACTCCTTATGCAGCCCAGATGGCTGGTGCAGATGCTGCTAAAGTAGCAGTGGATGCAGGTTTGAAAAGAGTGGATGTTTATGTAAAAGGACCAGGAAGCGGCCGTGAAGGTGCTATCCGTTCCTTGTCACAAAATGGTTTGGAAATAGCCATGATAAAAGACGTAACGCCATTACCACACAATGGTTGCAGGCCTCCGAAGAAAAGAAGAGTTTAATAAAATGTATGATGTATGATGTGAAGATGTATGATTTGAATACAGCACACATCATAAATCATACATCTCAAAATCATACATTATTAACGGGTGCATTATTCATTTTAAAAGGTCTTTATAATGATGCATCGTCACTAAAAGACCAACACTACAATTATGGCACGTTATACAGGGCCCAAAACAAAGATCTCCCGCAGGTTTGGAGAGCCTATCACAGGCAACGGTAAGTGGTTAACTAAAAACAGCGTTCCCCCGGGACAGCATGGCGCAACCAAAAAGCGTAAAACACTTAGCGAATACGGACTACAGTTAAAAGAAAAACAAAAAGCGAAGTACACTTATGGTTTGCTGGAAAAGCAATTCCGCAAAACATTTGAGGAAGCCGCCCGTAAAAAAGGTGTAACAGGTGAAAACCTGATCAAATTATTAGAAGCACGTTTGGATAATACTGTTTTCAGAATGGGTATTGCACCAAGCCGCCAGGCAGCACGCCAGTTGGTTAGTCACAAACACATTACTATTAATGGTGAGGTTCTAAATATTCCTTCATACAGTTGCCAGCCTGGTGACGTTGTTGGATTGAAAGGTAAGACTGCAGGAAATGCAAATGTTACCGGAAATCTTCGTGGTAAAAATCCAAAATTTGGATGGATCGAGTGGAGTGAATCTGAAATGAAAGGTACGTTCATTGCTTATCCTGAAAGGGAAAGTGTTCCGGAGAATATTAAGGAGCAACTGATCGTGGAATTGTATAGTAAGTAAGCTAGTGGCGAGTAGAGAATGGGGAGTAGGGCTGAAATTGTACAAGTGAGTGACACAACGATGATGAGAAAAGATTAAATGTTGGTAACAAAAAAATTAAAAAATTAAAACAAAATAATAAAATGGCCATTTTCAATTTTGTTAAACCCGATAAGATCGTTCTTCAGAAAGCAAATGATTTTGAAGCGATGTTTGAATTTCGTCCACTTGAACCAGGTTATGGAGTAACAATTGGTAATGCGCTTCGCAGGGTATTGCTTAACTCCCTGGAAGGTTATGCAATTGTAGGGATCAATATTGCAGGAGCCGATCACGAATTTGCAACTTTAAAAGGTGTTACAGAAGATGTAACTGAAATTATCCTTAACCTTAAGCAGGTTAGGTTTAAAAT
>JANNBU010000177.1:0-15141 GCA_031385805.1 Ferruginibacter sp. | reverse complement strand
TTCAATAAATATCTCTGGCCAAACAGGCTGGACGGATTATTCTTTACCATTTTCATCATTGCCATTGCAGCAGCAGAAGCAGCCGTTGCCATTGCGATCATTATAAATTTATACAGGAGCCATCAATCGATAAATGTGGAGAATGCGGAGGAAATGAAATATTAAAAACCCCCTCACCTATCCTCTCCCCAGAGGGAGAGGGAAAAGGAGGAGATTGAAGCGAAGTTGGAAGAAGAGTATGATAAATAAAGAATAAATGTTGAAATGCTTAATTACTAAAGTTTAAAAAAATACTATAGCCCGGCCTTCCTCTCATCTTTAGGAGAGGGAATGAGGGTGAGGTCACAAATGCCCAATGTAACATACATAGCACTCATTCCTTTACTGCCACTGGCAGGATTTGTGTTGCTTGGATTATTCGGCAGGAAATATTTTAAGACCAGTTCCGGCATCATCGGGACGATGCTGTTATTGTGTTCAACAGTCATTTCGTTTTATGCTGCTTACCGTTATTTTTTTCATAGTGAAAAAATAAATGGTGTTTATCAAAAGATCATTCCATTAAAAATTACCTGGCTTGAATTTTCGAAAGGGGTTTCTATTGACATGGGCATCATCCTCGATCCCATTTCAGTAATGATGTTGGTTGTAGTAACATTTGTTTCTTTAATGGTACATATTTATAGCCTTGCTTACATGAAAGGCGAAGAAAGATTTTACACCTATTATGCTTTTCTTGGTTTATTTACTTTTTCTATGTTGGGCCTGGTGATATCTTCCAATATTTTCCAGATGTATATTTTCTGGGAACTGGTGGGTGTTTCCTCTTTCTTATTGATAGGATATTATTATGATCGCCCGAGTGCAGTTGCCGCCTGTAAGAAAGCATTTATTGTAACCCGTTTTGCTGATCTTGGATTTTTAATAGGAATACTGGTACTTTCATTTTATGGAGGAACACTTGATTTTAATACATTGATACAAAGGCTTACCTCACCCGAATCAAGTCAATTAAAAACAGCCATTGCTTCATCATTTCTTGGCATTTCTGCATTGACATGGGGAGTTTTATTGGTATTTATTGGTGGTGCAGGTAAAAGTGCGATGTTTCCATTACATATCTGGTTGCCCGATGCAATGGAAGGCCCAACACCCGTATCAGCATTGATACATGCTGCAACAATGGTAGTAGCCGGTGTGTTTTTGGTTGCAAGATTGTTTCCAATATTTGCAATATCAGCCCCCGAAGCGTTGAGCCTTGTAGGTTATGTTGGAGCCATCTCAGCATTGATAGCGGCGATCATTGCATGTACACAAACTGATATTAAAAGAGTATTGGCATATTCAACCATGTCGCAGATCGGTTATATGATGTTTGCATTGGGTGTATCAAAATATGGCGGTGAAGATGGTTTGGGCTATACTGCTTCCATGTTTCATTTATTTACACATGCCATGTTCAAAGCATTGTTATTCTTAGGTGCCGGCGCTGTGATACATTTCGTTCATAGCAATGAAATGAAGGATATGGGTGGCTTGTGGAAATTTCTTCCTATCACGCATATTACTTTTTTAATTGCCTGTCTTGCCATTGCAGGAGTTCCGCCTTTTGCAGGATTCTTTAGTAAGGAAGAAATTTTACTGGCTGCCTATCATCACAATCCAACTATTTATTGGATCGCATTGATCACATCAGGGTTAACTGCTTTCTATATGTTTCGTTTGTATTTCAGTATTTTCTGGAACAAGGAACATCACGAGCATAAAGTAAATCACGGAGAAGGCGGGTTTGAAATGATGGTTCCATTGATCTTATTGGCTGTTGGTGCTGCCGCTGCAGGCTTTATTCCTTTCGGACATTTTGTTAGTTCAGATGGAACAGTACTGGAAACTAAATTTCATTTACAATTTTCCATTGCACCTGTTGCATTGGGTTTGACGGGAATTTTTACAGCGATGCGGTTGTATAAAAAACAGAATGATAAACCGGATAAAATCGCTGCTTCATTAAGTGGTTTATACAAAGCAGCCTATCATAAATTCTATATTGATGAACTTTACATCTTCATCACCCAAAAAATATTATTCAATCTAATTGGAAGGCCTGCAGCATGGATCGATAAAAATATTGTGGATGGGTTGATGAATGCCATAGGAAATACAACGACATTTATTTCAGAAAAGATAAAAGGATTTCAATCGGGTAAAGTGCAGCAGTATGCTATTTACTTTTTAGTGGGAGTGATTGGGTTGGCTGTGCTGTTTATATATGTATGGAAAAATTAGTTGCGGGTTATGGGTTGCGGGTTTTTTAAACTCGTAACCTGTAATCCGTAACCCGTAACTTTTTAATGAATCTAATAACACTCATATTACTACCATTACTCACTGCAGTTGCCATACTGCTGGTAAAGAATGCGAAACAGGTAAAACTGATTGCATTGACCGGTTCCGTAGTACAATTTGTACTGGTATTTGTTTTATTGTTCGCATTCCGCAATGAAAGGGCGGGCGGCAATATGGCACAAATGTTATTCGAACTACAGTACAATTGGTTTCCTGCCTGGCATATAACTTTTCATTTGGGGGTAGATGGAATTTCTGTCGCAATGATATTGCTGACAGCTTTTGTAGTTGTTGCAGGCGTATTGGTTTCCTGGAATGTAACAAAGATGACAAAGGAATTTTATTTCTTACTCATCTTGCTTAGTCTTGGCGCTTATGGATTTTTTATATCTCTTGATCTTTTTATTCTTTTCTTCTTCCTCGAAATCGCCGTGATACCAAAATATTTATTGATCGGTATCTGGGGTAGTGGCAAAAAAGAATACGCTGCAAACAAACTTGCATTGATGTTGATGGGCGGCTCTGCATTGGTGTTGGTAGGTTTGTTGGGACTTTATTTTTCCACTCCTGAAAAAACTTTTGACCTGTTGACATTATCGCAACTGCATATTCCTGTTGAAGTACAAAAAATATGTTTCCCATTATTATTTGTTGGCTTTGGAATATTCGGCGCCTTGTTTCCTTTTCATACATGGGTGCCTGATGGGCATTCTTCAGCGCCAACAGCAGGGTCCATGTTCCTGGCAGGTATTTCCATGAAGCTGGGCGGTTATGGTTGTTTGCGTGTAGCAACTTATATTATGCCGGATGGAGCAAAGGAATATGCTAATATCATTATTGTACTTTCAAGCATTGCGATTTTGTATGGAGCTTTCGCTACCATGATGCAGAAGGACCTTAAATACATCAATGCCTATTCATCGGTAAGCCATTGCGGATTTGTGTTGCTTGGCATTGGGATGCTTACAAAGACTGCGATGGCCGGCGCAGTAATGCAAATGGTATCACATGGTTTGATGACGGCCCTTTTCTTTGCCGTTATCGGGATGATCTATGAACGTACACATACCAGGCAGGTAAGTGAAATGGGAGGATTGTTGAAAGTGATGCCTTTTATCACAACAGTATTATTCATTGTCGGATTGTGTTCATTGGGATTACCGGGGCTTAGCGGCTTTGTTGCAGAGATGACAATTTTTATGGGATCATGGGAACATACGGATACGTTTCACCGCATGGCAACCATTGCAGCCTGTATGTCTATCGTTGTAACAGCGGTCTATATTTTAAGAGCAGTAGGACAAACAGCCATGGGACCACTTAAAACAGGATACGAAAATTTAAAAGATGCAGCATGGAATGAAAAACTTGCTGCGATCATTTTAATTATAGGAATTATAGCAATTGGGTTAGCGCCTTTCTGGTTGAATGATTTGGTTAGTCCGGCAGCAGAATTGATCATGCAAAAAATATCGGTAGCAAAATAAACGAGATTGAATGAATGAGTTTTTTACATTAATGAGATCTGAATTGATTGTAACGGCAATCATTTTCCTTCTTTTGTTTATCAAAATAGGCAAGGGAATACAAAATGAAAACCTGTTACCAATTATCCAGTTTTTATTATTGGCAAATTTTATTTCAGGATTCTTTTTCAATGGGGAAGGCAGTTTGTTTGATGGGATGTTTTATACCAATGCATTGATCGCCTTTCAAAAAGGTATTCTTAACCTGGGCGTATATCTTATTTCTTTATTATTTGCTGATTGGTTTAAGAAAAATGAACACATGCCGGAATTCTTTATGCTGATGTTATCAGCATTGCTGGGTATGTTCTTTATGATATCAAGCGGCAACCTGCTCATATTTTTCTTATCGCTGGAACTGGCTACCATTCCAGTTGCAGCCATGGCTAATTTTGATTTAGACAAAAAACTTTCTTCTGAAGCTGCTATGAAAATGATCTTATCATCCGCATTTTCTTCTGGTATTTTATTATTTGGAATATCACTGATCTATGGTGCAACCGGTACGATCAGCTTTTCACAAATACCAGCTGCACTCGACGGAAGTCCGCTAATGATCATGGTATTTGTATTTTTATTTACAGCTTTTGCATTCAAGTTATCCATTGTTCCTTTTCATTTATGGACAGCAGATGTGTATGAAGGATCTCCTTTTGCAACTACTTCATTTTTATCTGTCATATCAAAAGGATCTGTTGCTTTTATTTTCATGGCAACATTATACAGGGTTTTTCAACCGATGCAGGAGATTTGGTATAATATGGTGATGCTTTTATCTATTGCCACCATGATCATCGGAAACCTGTTTGCGCTACGGCAACAGAATATAAAAAGGTTCCTCGCTTTTTCTTCGATCGCACAGGTTGGTTTTATCCTGTTGGGTATGAGCGGTTATTCCACTGCAGGAACACCTGCTGTTGTTTATTTTATCCTGATCTATACATTTTCAAACCTGGCTGCGTTTGGTGTGGCAGCAGCTATTGCATCTCAAACAGGAAAAGAAAAAATTGATGATTACAAAGGCCTGTATCAAACCAATCCTTTTTTAAGTTGGATAATAACATTGGCTTTATTTTCCCTGGCCGGTATTCCTCCAACAGCAGGCTTCTTTGGTAAATTATTTTTAATAACGGCCGGAGCCACCAAGGGAAACTATATGTTCATTACCATTGCGGCATTGAACATGATCGTTTCGTTATATTATTACCTGAGGGTTGTGCGGGCAATATTTATGGATAAGAATGATCAGCCTATTGAAAAAATAAATATTCAGTTCTCTGTAAAACTAGGATTGATCATTTGTGCTGTGGGTATTGTGTTGGTTGGGTTGTTGAGTTGGATATATGATTATATACAAAATTTAGTTTAGAAGTTTAGAGGTTTAGCCTAAACTTCTAGACCCTAAACTTCTAAACCCTAAACTTCTAAACATGGCTATCAATAAGAATCACGAATTTGAAGAACTGGATGGCGTTAAATGCGGCATCGTGGAGAAGAATGTATCGGCAGAAAGGGTTCAGTTCTTAAAAAAAATACTGGAGTATAATAATTTTACTGTTGTAGTAATTTCATCTCCGCCTCCTAAAGCCGCTGCTGTCCCGATAGCTATCGGGATTGTTAAAACAGAAGAAGGAGAAGCAGTTCCAGCACCGCAACCAGAACCAGTTAAAGGGCCCGAAACTTTTACAGTTGGCGTAACAGATTATACATTTAATACCATCAATGCTATTTTTGGAAGGTTACTTAAAACACCCGACAAACATGTGGTAACGCTTGGTTACTGGGAACAAAAAGAATCTGTGAGCAATGATGAGATTCCTTATTTTGGAAATAAAGCAGGTTAATAGCCAGGTATTATTTACACTTGCTTAAACAATTCTTTCTTTCAAAGCTTTGTGTACAGCTTCTGTTAGTGAAGCAACATGCAATTTTTCATATATTTTTTTAACATGACTTCGTACGGTTTCATAACTTATAAATAAGTGATCAGCGATCATTTTATGTGAGAGGCCATTAACAATACAGGCAAGCACTTCTTTCTCTCTTGAAGTAAGATGATAATCCGGAACCGCTTCGGGTTTTACATGTTCGGGTATCAGCTGCATCTTTGTAAGCACTTTTCTTGCTATGGATGGCGACATGGGGGAACCGCCATACTGCAGCTCTTTAATGGAATCTACGAGTTTTATGTTAAGAAAATTTTTGAGTATATAACCAGATGCGCCGGCACATATCGAATCAAATACGCGGTCATCATCTTCAAACACAGTTTGCATCAGTATCAACACATTTGGGAATTCTTTTTTAATAATTTTTACAGCATCAATTCCAGTCATACCCGGCATTTCAATATCCATCAAAACAACTTCCGGCTTGCTTAGTTTTATATCTTCCAGGCAGTCTAGCACATGATGAAAACAACCAACCACCTCAAATTCCTTCTCGGTACTTAAAAGCATGGCAATGCTTTCACGAATGTTTTTATTGTCATCAAATATGGCAATGCGGAGAGGCATATATTATTTCAAAGTTCTGTAAAAATAAAATGATAGCAACCACTT
Source organism: Ferruginibacter sp. (assembly GCA_031385805.1). GTDB lineage: Bacteria > Bacteroidota > Bacteroidia > Chitinophagales > Chitinophagaceae > Ferruginibacter. The sequence continues at coordinate 8,708 of JANNBU010000177.1, read as the reverse complement.
AAAGTGGGGATATCGGAATAACCAGTCCTAAGTTTTATCCGGATGTTCTGAAACATGGAACGATGAACCGGTAACATCCATTTAAGTTTGATAAGGATTTAAAAAGACGTTACCGGTAAAAAATGTTGAACTAAAGTTATATATGAATCATTAGTAAGTTATGGTGCCTTCACCAGTAATGCTGAATGTAGGCCCTCCTGCTGCTGCAACATTAACCGTACCATTAATTTGAAAAGAACCTGTTGCGCCGGCAAACCTTCCGGTGCCACCTGTGATCGTCCACAAACCGGTAATTGCGGCTGTTGTCCCTCCATTGAATATTACATTATTCAGATCGATCGCATCATTGCCTGTATAAGTTATCTTATCGCCATTTGCTGCAACCATCTGGCCGGCAGTAGTAGTAGCCAGGATGAATGTAGTGCCATCCAAATTACAGCTTCCGTCCAGCCCTATACTGGTTCCTGAATTAATAAGACCTAAATGTGTGGCAGTACCATGTAGAAAATACCCACTGTTAGCGATCCCAAATGGAACTCCGGGCAGCGTACAGTTTAAAGCCGGGGATGCCAGGTTTACTGAAGTATAAAGATTGATTATCATTGGGCGGGTAGCCTTTGCGCTTTGAGCATTCGGTTTAGAGGCCGACTGAGCCTGCATCATCGGATCTGAACTTACTTCTTTCTTACATGCTGTCAAAAGCATAATTGCCATTGCAAAAATTGAAATCTTTTTCATAATCGTTTGTTTTAGTTATTAATTTTTAGATATTTTCATTTTTTAGTGACTTATTTAGTTACTAGTAATTTTACACTCTCCAGATTTCTTCCGACTGAAATTGAAGAAATTAAATTCCCTTATTCATATATGTTCCCTGCTGTTTCCTACTCTGCGATGGGTAAGATGTTTGCAAAGTGGATTAAAATTCAGGACTCAAAAGTAACTGCATGATCAATACCAAACAATCACCGAAAGTGGGGATGCCTTAAATCAGGTATGAGGAATATGAAGTGCGATCGCAGTACCGTTGCCGGGTTGGCTTTGTATAGTTAAATTTCCGTTGAGTTCAGCGGCTCTTGCGTGCATATTCCTCAAACCGTCGCCGGAAAGAGATGTGGAATGCTCAGTCATTTCTTTTTCTGCATTAAAACCAACACCATTATCTTTTACTGTTAGCTTCAGCAGGTGATTATCTGATTGAATGAGCGCATGTAGTTCTGAAGCACCGGAATATTTTATTGCGTTATTTACTGCTTCTTTAAATATCAGGTAAAAATTTTTTCTTTTATCCATATCTAATTGCATGGAAAGAATGGACCTGTCGTATTGCAGATCAAAATGAATATTCCTTGCAGCAGCCAGCGGCTTGGCAAAAGATTCCATGCGCTGGATAATTTTTTCTATACTGTCGTTACGGGGATTGATAGCCCATACGATGTCATTCATTTCTGAAACCATTTCATTGGAAGTGGCACTGATCTTTCCAAGCATTTCACTCAGGTCTTCTTTTTCATTTTTATCACTGAGCTTTTGTGCCACCTGGCTATATACTGAAATACTGCAGAGAGTAGAACCAATATCATCATGCAGACCTTGGCTGATGTGCAGCCGGTCTTTAAGCCTTGATTGTTCAAGTTCTGTTTTCTTCTGGCGCCGGTAGCGGTAAAAAGCATATCCGCTAAACATTATTATAAGAGCAATGCCTGCATAAGCAAATTTCTTTTGCTGATTTTGTTTTCCCGACTCAGCAGTTTTCAGTTTGTTCTCCGCTGCAAGTAATTTTATTTCTTCTTCTTTTTTATTTATTTCTGCCTGTATTATGAATGATTCGGTTTTCCCTTTTTCTGTTTCAAGCACCAGGCTGTCGCTGTATATTTTATATTGTTGACTATTTTCAAACGCATTTTTAAAATTTCCTTCCATACTGTCTAAACTTGAAAGTTCCTGGTAACCTTCCATAGTAAGCGCTTTTATACTGAATTCTTTTGTTAGCGGAATTGCTTTCAAAAGATAAGTTCGGGATAAGCTATTGTTGTGAAGCTTTCTGTAGATCCTCCCAAGGTCTATATACTTTTCGGCAACGGGTACATGGTTATTTAGTTTTTCAGAAAGTTTGAGCGCTGTGGTAAAATCCTTACGGGCCTGATGGTAATATTGAATTGCATACTTTTTATTATTTTTTAAAAAGGCAGAATCGCCCCGGGCTTCATTCGTTTCCCCAAATAATGAATAGCACCATTGTTCACCAAAATCGGGAGAACCGGGAGTTTCATAAATTTTCAACGCAGCCGAAATATATTTTTCGGCTTCTGAAAAATTATTTTCATTAATTGATATCTCTGCCATTGCGTTTTGGATTTGTGCAAATCGAAATATTTCGCCGGTGGCCTTGTTGATTTTTAATGCTTTTTCCAGGAATTCTCTGGCCTCTTTATGTTTTTTTAACACTTCATAACTGCCTGAGATATGTTGATAGCTTATTGCTTCCGAGGATTTATCTCCTGTCTTAATACTTAGTTCCAGGGCCTCAAATGCCTTTTCAAAAGCAAGTGTATGATTTCCCAAATAATCCATGCATTCTGAGAGCCTGAGGGTTAAGGGTAAAACCGCTTTGTCATTTTTTAACGCTTTCCAATATACATTCGCTTCTAAAAAATATTTAATGGCTTCCCGGTAAATAGCACTGTAATAATAAGAGTAACCCGATACACTGGCGCATCTTGCTTTTGTACGGGTATCATTTGTGTGCTTCAGCATTTCTGCTGCCGGTAAACTGTATGTCAGTATCTCTGCCCATTTTTTTTCTCTTAGGCATTCGTAAGCCTTATTCACCATGGATCTTGCTTCTCCTTTTATGTACCCGAGTTTTTTTGCCAGTGACCAGGCTTCATTATTGTATTTTGATGCTTCACTGTAATTTCCATTTGCGTTGTAAGCATAATGAAGTTCTTCAAGTATGTTCACTTTGTCCTTGTCCTCAGGGATTTTCCTAAGCTCCTGCAACAGGCTGTCTGTATTTTTATTTGTGACCGGGGCAAAAATATTAGCGGGCTGCGCAGCAGATGGCAGCGTTATAAATAACAGAGCCAGTGATATAAACAGAAAACGTCTCACTGAAAATTGATTAGGCTCTAATATAAATAATCCCGGTCAGATGACCGGGATTATTATTGCATCGACAGGATAATATGACGAAGTGCCTAATTTGAAATGAAAGGCTAGCTGATCTTCTCTAAAACTAAGTTCTTAACCTCACTCAATGCTATCCTTTCCTGCAGCATACTATCCCTGTATCGTATGGTAACAGTATTATCTTCTTTTGTCTGGTGATCAATAGTAACACAAAACGGTGTTCCTATTGCATCCATGCGGCGGTAACGTTTACCTATAGCATCTTTCTCTTCATAAAAACAATGAAAAGCCTGTTTGCAATCGTTCATTAATTCCTTTGCAATTTCAGGCAAACCATCTTTTTTCAATAAAGGAAGAATTGCCAATTTCATTGGGGCGATCTTTGCAGGAATTCTTAATACCACGCGGCTGTCTTCTGTACCATCTTCCTTCGCCCATTTTTCTTCTGCATAAGCAAGACTGATAACAGTAAGGAATAGCCTGTCTAATCCAACAGAAGTTTCAACAACATAAGGTGTATAATTTCCATAAGGTTTTCCTTCTTCATTCAGGTCATTATCGAAATACTGTATCTTCTTTTTGCTGAATGTAGCATGCTGTGTAAGATCAAAATCAGTACGGCTGTGAATACCTTCCAGTTCTTTCCATCCAAAAGGGAATTCAAATTCTATATCCAATGCCATATCTGCATAATGCGCCAGTTTCACGTGATCATGAAAACGCAATTTTGCTGCGGGGATGCCAATGCTTTCATGCCATTTCTTTCTTTCATCTTTCCAATAGTTATACCATTCCTTTTGTGTGCCGGGGCGGACAAAGAATTGCATTTCCATTTGTTCAAATTCACGCATGCGGAAAATGAATTGCCTGGCAACAATTTCATTCCTGAATGCTTTGCCGGTTTGTGCAATACCAAACGGTATTTTCATGCGACCGGTTTTCTGCACATTCAAAAAATTCACAAAGATTCCCTGAGCTGTTTCCGGGCGCAGGTAAACAATATTATCTCCTTCAACTTCTGCTGCCACTGCACCAAATTCTGTTTTAAACATCAGGTTGAACTGGCGAACATCCGTCCAATTACCCGTTTTACTAACGGCACATTTTATTTTGTTGTCTTCTATCAATGTTTTCAATCCTGCATAATCATCTTTTGCCAACAAGGCATCCATTGCAGAAAGTATTGCATCAGCTTCAGTTGTTTTACCGGCCGCTTTCAATTCATCTGCATATCCTTCGATCAAATGATCAACCCTGTAACGTTTGTTGCTGTCCTTGTTGTCGATCATCGGGTCACTAAAATTATCTACGTGTCCGCTTGCTTTCCACACAGTTGGATGCATGAAAATAGCAGCGTCAATGCCAACGATATTTTCATTCAGTTGTGTCATGCTTTTCCACCATTCATCACGGAGGTTCTTTTTCAACTGTGCACCCATCTGGCCGTAATCATATACAGCGCTCAGTCCATCATACAATTCTGATGATTGAAAAATATACCCGTATTCTTTACAATGGGAGATGAGTTCCTGGAACCTGCCTGCCGGCGAGGCAGGATTATTTGTTTCGTTTGCCATGTGCGCAAAGATAATAGATTAGAGATTTGAAGACAAAGAAGGATTTTTTGTCGTCTATAACCGCCGACAGGACTAAAGCAGCTGTCGGGGTTGCGGATCCAACCCTGTCGGCGGTTGCAAACCCCGACAGCGGTTATTCAAAACCAATCACTCCATTAGTAAATGAGAAATATCAGTTAATCCTGCATTACCTACATGAGCATTCACAAAATGGTTTTTTGAGCCAAACCATTCTATTACTTTTTCTGTAGCAAGAAATGTTTCTTTGTCACTTAGTAATGCATGCCAGGAAGTAAATTCCCAATTTCTAAAATCAGTTGTAAAGCCATGATGTTGCGGATTAAAATGAATGTAATAAATAAGTGAAGTAAAATAACTGTCGCCATCTACCATTTTTCTTTTAAATGGTTCTTCTAATAATTTCCCATGCCTGTTATAAGCAGTATTATATGATTGTACATAAGAGTTGAAAAAATGTGAAAGCTGTTTTGATGCATTTAATTCAATCTCACCTTTGCCATCTCTTCGGAGGACGATAATATTTTCTTTAACTTTTACCATTAAATGAAAATGATTTTTCAGAAGTGCATAAGTATATGTTTCTAAGATATCTGAACAGTATTCCTTGTATTTATCTAAGAAATGATAATAATTCCGGGGTTCTTTAAAAATATTTTCTCCATTTATTCCACGATTAAACAGGTGATAAATATTTTCGGCTTCCAGTGGTTCGATAATACGCATAGACCAATTTAAATTAATCGGATCTATTAGGGAAGAAAACTGGTTAATCTTTATTTATAACTTGCTTAATTTTATTTACAACCGCCGACAGGGTTTGAAACCGCTGTCGGGGTGGTTGCGAATCCCGACAGCGGTTAAGAATATAAAACAAAAAACCACCAGTTTTCACCGATGGCTTTTTATTGTCGTGCTTATCTAACCTGATATCTTAACTACATCCCAAACTATTCCCGCAATTCAAACATTTGTAACAGGTGCCGCTGCGTACCGTTATATGTCCGCAGGTATTACAAGCCGGTGCATCTCCTTGCATTGATTTGTTTGCAGCGCTTACTGCATCCATATTTCCTGCAGGCTTTATAGTATGTACACGATGAGCTTTGATGCCTTCGGGTTGCGGTACTCCATTTCCCAATACCCTCACTTCACTTAGTTCGTGTGTACGTTCACCGATGGTTGGCGTGTTTTGATCCCATGGTTCATTACCCGTGTTCATTACTTCAGGTTTATCCAATACATGAACTAAGTCATTCCTGCCAAGGTATTCATACGCCAGTGAACGGAACATAAAATCAATGATAGAAGTAGTGGTTTTAATATTCGGATGCTCTACCATTCCGGCAGGTTCAAACCTTGTGAATACAAATTTCTCTACATATTCTTCCAATGGAACACCATATTGTAAACCGATAGAAATGGCTATGGCAAAACAATTAAGCATACTACGCATCGTAGCACCTTCTTTTGCCATGTCAATAAAAATTTCTCCTAATGTACCATCATTGTATTCACCGGTACGTAAGAATAGAGCCTGGCCATTTATTTTTGCTTTTTGTGTAAAGCCCCTGCGTTTTGCCGGTAAAGCCCTGCGCTCAACGATCATGGCCAACTGGCGTTTCAAAGAAGTATCAGCGCTGCTTTGAACACGCTTGTTCATTTCTTCTAATAATTCTTCGATGGTCAGTTTCGCCATATCAACCATAGCAGATTCACGGCTTGCAACAGGCTCTTCATTTATAACTTCAGCCGCTTCTTCTGTTACTTTTTTCTTCTTATCAGACTTGTTGCTTAAAGGCTGGCTTAATTTAGAACCATCACGGTAAAGTGCACATGCTTTTAAACCAAGTTCCCAGCTAAGGCGGTATGAATCTGCGATCTCTTCCATGTTGGCTTCATTTGGAAGATTGATGGTTTTGCTGATAGCCCCACTCAGGAATGGTTGTGCTGCAGCCATCATGCGGATATGTCCGTGTGCATGTATATAACGTTCGCCTATCTGCCCGCATTTGTTGGCACAATCAAAAACAGATAAATGTTCATCTTTTAATAATGGAGCACCTTCAACGGTCATGGTACCGCAGATATAAATATTTGCTGCATCAATTTCCTCATCAGAGAATCCCAATGCTTCTAATAAACTCCATCCGAAATCATGGTATTGATCTGTAGTAAAGCCTAAGCGCTGCAAACATGCTTCACCTAAAGTATAAACATTGAATACAAAACCAATTTCGAAAGCACTTGCCATCGCTGCATTTAATTTTCCTATTTCTTCAGGCAGGAATCCTTTTTCTGAAAGTGTTTCTTCATTGATATAAGGCGAACCTTTTAAAGTAGCATGTCCTTTTGCATAATTCACAATGTCAATAATTTCATCTTCACTGTATTTAAGATTGCGCAATGCCTGCGGTACACTTTGGTTGATGATCTTAAAATAACCACCACCACTTAATTTTTTAAATTTCACCAAAGCAAAATCTGGTTCAACACCGGTTGTATCGCAATCCATTACTAAGCCGATCGTTCCGGTTGGGGCAATTACTGTAGTTTGAGCATTGCGGTAGCCATACTTCTCGCCCATTTGCACAGCATCATCCCACGCTTTGGTAGCAGCTTTCAATAAATAATCAGGACAATATTTTGCATTGATGCCTTGAGGTTTTATTTCAATGCCTTCATAAGCATCGGATGCATCGTAAGCAGCAGCACGATGGTTGCGCATTACACGAAGCATGTGTTTTTTATTTTCTTTATACCTGTCAAATGCACCCAGGAAACTGGCCATTTCTGCAGATGTTTTATAAGCAACACCTGTCATGATCGCAGTAATAGCGCCTGCAATACCTCTTGCAGCTTCACTGTCGTAAGCAATACCGCTTACCATCAACATACTTCCAAGGTTTGCATAACCAAGTCCGAGTGTTCTGTAATCATAACTTAATTGTGCAACTTCTTTTGATGGAAATTGAGCCATTAAAACAGAAATTTCCAATACCACTGTCCATAAGCGACAGGTATGTTCAAAACCTGCTACATTAAAACTATTATCAGATTCATTAAAGAACTGGCGAAGGTTTACACTTGCCAGGTTACAGGCGGTGTTATCGAGGAACATGTATTCACTACAAGGGTTAGACGCTCTTATCGGGCCGCCCTCAGGGCATGTATGCCATTCGTTGATCGTAGTATCATATTGTGTTCCCGGATCTGCACAACGCCATGCTGCATAATTGATCTGTTCCCACAATGCTGTTGCTTTTACAGTCCTCATGGTACGGCCATCGCTTCTGCCTTTCAGTTCCCAATCACCGTTTTCATCCAGCACTTTAAAGAATGAATTTGGAATGCGAACAGAGTTGTTGCTGTTTTGCCCGCTTACCGTGCGATATGCTTCGCCTTCATAATCACTTGCGTAACCTGCTGCGATCAGTGCTGCTACTTTATCTTCTTCTTTTACTTTCCAGTTTACGAATTCTACAATTTCAGGATGGTCAAGATCAAGACAAACCATTTTAGCTGCACGCCTGGTTGTTCCGCCGCTTTTAATAGCTCCTGCTGCACGGTCGCCGATCTTTAAAAAACTCATCAAACCACTGGAAGTACCACCACCACTCAGTTTTTCGCCTTCGCCACGTATACTGCTGAAGTTGGTTCCAACACCAGATCCGTATTTAAATATCCTTGCCTCTCTAACCCACAGATCCATAATGCCACCTTCATTTACCAGGTCATCATCAACACTTAAAATAAAACAGGCATGTGGTTGTGGGCGCTCATAAGCAGAAGTAGATTTTTTTAACAGGTTGTCTTTTGGATCTACATAATAATGTCCCTGTGGTTTTCCGGTAATGCCATACACTTCATGTAATCCTGTATTAAACCACTGCGGACTGTTGGGTACGCATGCCTGGTTTAAAATTGAATAAACCAATTCATCATAAAATATTTCTGCATCGTTGGGGGTTGCAAAATAAT
>JANNBU010000171.1:0-10424 GCA_031385805.1 Ferruginibacter sp. | reverse complement strand
TATATGATGCCCCATGAATGTATTTTGTTTGCTTAGATTGATTGGATCGCCATCCAGGCAAAATATTTCATCGGGTAATTTTCTGCGGAGTGACGCATTGGAAAATAAATTACCGATACCGCCTTCAATATCTATCCAGCTGTCAATTCTTGTTGCACCACTCTGGTAACTGATTGTATAAAACTGTTCTTTTTTTTCTAATAAATGAATGGCCAATGCACGCAACATCCTGCCTCTTTCCTGGAAGGTCATTTTTCGTAAAGCCGGATTTCCTTTTTCTCTTGCATAATTTAATATCGCTTCAAAATCCAATCCCTTTGTAGTAGCGCTTGTAATTGCTTTTCCTGTTACGGCATTGTAAAGTAACTGGCCATCGCCATCACCATTGATCCATTTTCCGGTTATATAGTTTCCTAATTTCTGCATAGCGTTTTGTTGTGGAGGGCTAAGGTAAGGAATGAAAAGAAAATGGGGGTTTATTTGACGGTTAGATATACTATCTCGCTTCTGGCGCAAATGGGGAATTCGGGTTCTGACCCCGATGCAATCGGGCGGACTTAAAAGGCACAAGTGATCCCGTAAGCATTTGATAAAAGTACTTAGAATTTAGGCGGGAACACTTGCGCCAGTTGGGGCTGGTATTGTTTCATAAGTTGCGGGATGGATTCTTCACAGAGAAAATCTTATACTGCAATAGGCCGGATGTATTTTTGGACAGCTACAATACATAAATGGTATCATTTATTAAATGAAAATTCAAAAAAGCAATTGGTTGTGGATTATTTAAAAGAGCTTTCATTAGAAAGATTTATTTCAGTTTTTGGTCTTGTTATTATGCCAAATCATTTGCATTTAACCTGTCTGCCGATAGGCAGGTTTGCTGTCAAAATAAAATGAATGGGAAAGAAAGTCCAAAATCAAGTTTTTTGAAATACACATCACATACATTCTTAAAACAACTAAAGCTTGAAGGTAAAGCCTGGCAGTATAAAGTTAATGCTTCAAATAAGGAGCATGAAATATGGCAAAGAGATTCATTGGGAATTGAAATTTAAAGCCGCAATGTTGCACAGCAAAAGTTGGATTATATTCATGCCAACCCGGTAAGCGGTAAATGGCTTCTTGCAAAGGATGATATTAGCTATCATTATTCATCCGCAAAATTTTATGAAACAGGTGTTGATGATTTTGGCTTCTTATGCAATTTATACGCGGTTTTCGATGGTGAATGATTTTGGTTCAATATCTTGTTGCGTGTGCCACGCACCAAGGCGGAGAAGCAAATCCGCTATTGCTTGCATAATGAATAAACATACTTACTTCCATTTAAAATTTTGGATTTTGATCAGAGACTAAAAAATTGAACGTATTCATTATAAGTAAGCTAACACAAAAACAGTTTATTAACAAAATGTAATTTTAATTTGGATTAATAATAATTTTAATTAACTTGTCAGAGGATTTAAATATTCGTTAACCAATCCTACTTCTTTTAAATTAAGGATCTAAGCCCCCCTCTTCTCCACAAGTAATAGTTTGCTAAGATTTTTATATCCTTTTTGAATTCCTTGCAACAACCTTGCATACACAGCAGTTCATTTTACGATTTCTTCAACCAGCATTAAACTATTGTTATGAAAAAAAATCAATCCCTGCCAACAACATTTAATTTTCTGAACAACCCGGCACACTTATGCAGCTGCTTGCTGCTTTTATTCTTTGTTTTTATTACCCAAACCGGCTTCGGACAAAGCAACCCTGATGTACCAGACTTCGCCAGGTACAAAGTGGACAAAGAAGAATTCATGGTTCGTCGTGCCGAGGCAATAGGATTTAGAAGAGGCGTTGAAAAAGACAAACCCTTCGACCCCACTAAACGCATTATAGCTATCCGGCAAATGGAAGAACAGAAAATACGCATCGCTTCAGGAACAAATGCTAATCAAAGAAATGCACTATCAGCCTGGATAGAGATCGGGCCGAACCCGATTCCCAATGGGCAGGTTGTAAGTGGTCCACAGTTAGCGGTTTCGGGAAGGACCATTTCTATTGCAGTTCATCCCACAGATCCTGACATCTTATATGTTGGCACGGCACAGGGTGGCCTATACCGATCACTCAATGGTGGTACAACCTGGGTACCGCTGCTTGATAACGCCTTGAGTTTAGCAATCAATACCGTAGCAATCGCACCATCTCAACCCAATACACTATTTGTTGGCACGGGTGAAGCAAATTTTTCAGCAGACAGTTATTTTGGTGTAGGCATTTACCGGATAGACAATGCCAATTCAGCAACACCAACAATTACGGGCCCTATCGGCAGTTCTGAATTTACCGGACGTGCCGTTAGTAAGATTGTGGTGCATCCTACTAATCCAAACATCATTTTTGCTGGTTCTGCATCAGGTATTGGCGGAATTGGTGCTGCTTCAAATTCTTCTCTAGCTGACAGGGGAATTTTCCGGTCAACAAATGCACTTAGTGCTGCTCCAACTTTTACCAAATTAACCCTTACCGGCATAGCCGCACAAAACCGCAACATTGTCGATATAGTAATGGATCCGGGTAATCCCGACAGGGTGCTTTGCACTCTTGGAGATTCGTTTAGTCTTGGTGAAGGGGGAGTATACCTGTCAACGGATGCGTTAGCCGCAATCCCAACGTTTGTTCGCACATTTACTTCGGGTGTGGGAACTACTGCGTCCAGAACCGAACTTGCGCTTCATCGAAGTGGCGGAGGAGTAGTAACGGTATATGCAGCTTCTGGGTTTAACGGTGGAACAGTTCAACGATCCATTGATGGCGGTGCTACATGGACACAGCGGATTGACAATAATTTTTGCGGTGGGCAATGTTTTTATGACATAGCAGTAGAGGTTGACCCAACCAATGCAGACCGGGTATATTTGGGCGGCGTCGGAACAACTACAACTTTTACAATTTCTACCAATGGTGGAACAACCTTTACCAGTAGCGCAAGTGGGTTGCATACAGATTCACATGTGATAACGGTTGCACCTTCGCTTTCATCAACAATATATTTCGGTTCAGATGGAGGAATTTATAAATCTACAGATGCCGGTGCCACCTGGGCTACGTTAAATAACAACACATTCCGGGCTACGCAATTCATGAGCCTTGCGGTACATCCGATTGATCCGAATTTTACGATAGGGGGAACACAGGACAATGGTACAAATTTTTATCAGCCTGCCGGAACATGGACCAGGGCCGATTTCGGCGACGGTGGTTACTCTCTGATTGACCAGGGTGCTGTTGATAACGTAAATGTAGACATGTATCATACCTATTTTAATGCTTCTACCTTGCAAGGCTATGCCACTGTCTCAACAACAGCTTCAGCTACTGAAGGCAGCTGGGTATTCCGTGGTTGTAATGGTGTAAGTGGAAATGGAATTCCTTGTGGTGGCGCAGTGCTCTTTTATGCTCCAATTGAACAAGGGCCGGGTACCCCAAACACCGTTTATTATGGCGCAAATATTTTATACCGTTCTGCCGACAAGGGTTTAACCCATACTGCGGTTAGCCAAAATCTGACTACCGCAATTAGCGCTATTGGTATTTCTCCACAAAATGACAATGTTAGAATTGTAGGACAGTCCAACGGTGGGCTTTTTGGAACAACTACCGGTTCAACTACTTTGACAAATCTTGATGCAGGCGGTATTGTACCGAATAATTTTATCGCACGGGCAGTCATTGATCCGAACAATGTCAATACCGCTTATGTTACACTTTCGGCTTTTGGTGTAGTAAATGTTTGGAAAACGACAAATCTGAACAATGCGGCACCAACCTGGATTGCCACTGCAACAGGCATTCCAAATATTCCTGTTAACGCATTTGTAATTGACCCTGCAAACTCAAACAATCTCTTTGCAGGAACTGATATTGGCGTATATGCATCTACTGATGCAGGTGTTTCGTGGATTCCATTAGGAACAGGTTTACCCATAGTTGCTGTTTTTGATATGGCGATTCAGCCGGTATCCCAAATCCTCAGAATTGCTACCCATGGACGTGGTATGTGGCAAATTCCGATTGGAGGAGTAGTTTGTAATGTATCGGGTTCTGGAACAACAACTCCTGTTACCTGCTTTGGCAATACTAATGGAACTGCAACTGTTACACTTACAGGTGATGGTTCAGGGGCACCAGGTACATATACAGTTGATGGAGGAGCACCACAAGTCTATGCTACCAATCCTTTTACTGTAACCGGCCTTGCAGCAGGTAACCATACCATTGTTGCTACAGTTACTGCAGGCGCTTGTGTCTCATCAAATATTTTGGTTAATGTAGGATCACCGGCAACCTTTACAGCCACTTATGTTAAGACCAATTTAAGCAGTTGCAGCGGCTTGCAGGACGGCAGCATTACGGTAACGCCTACCGGAGGAGTTGCTCCATATACTTATGCCTGGACAGGTATAACAGGGTCGGGTAATCCTGCTACTACAATTTATCCTAACCCGGGTAATGTATCAGCAATAACTGGTTTAAATTACGGTTATTACAATGTAACCATCACTGATGCGGGCGGATGCGGTAGTGTAACCATTTCAAATATTCACGTTGAATTTGCATATGCGGTATATGTAACCAACAGCGGAAGTGCTACCAGCAGTTGTGGTAATACAGGATCCGTAATACTTTATGGTAATGCAGGTGTTATTCCATATTCATATGCTTTGGTAGCTGGTACAGGAATGCCTACACCAGCTCCGGGTGCGTTTCAGGCAGGTAATACTTTCACCTTGCTGGCTGCGGGACCTTACACAGGATTTATAAAAGATGCCGGCGGATGTGTTAGTGCAAAAAATATTACTGTGAGTTCTGTGGCACCGATCGTAGTTAATCCATTCGCAATTGGAGCAAGCAGTTGTGCTGCCGACGGATCAATTCAGATCTTCCGTACAGGTGGCATCCCTCCATACACTTATAGCCTTGATAATGTTATATACCAGGTAAGTAATTTCTTTCCCGGCCTTGCAAGCGGACCTTATACAGCTTATGTGAAAGATTCAAAAGGTTGTGTTGGTTCACAGGCTGTAACCGTAGCACAGGGTGCTGCACTTACAGTAACTGCGAGCAAAATAAATACCAGCACCTGTGTAAATGATGGTACGATACAGGTTAGTGTAACAGGTGGGGTAGCTCCTTATACTTATAGCATCAACGGCGGGTTATACCAGGCAAGTAATTCATTTAACGGGTTAGGTGCTGGAACGTATGCTATCTCGGTAAAGGATATTAAAGGTTGCCTTGGTTCCCTTAACGTAACGATAAACCTGAACACAATTACTGTTACAGCATCGGCAGTTGCTTCAACAACCTGTGCAAGCAATAATGGAAAAATACAGTTGTTCAGGACAGGAGGAACAGGCCCTTATACCTATAGCCTTGACGGTAATACATATCAGGCAAGTACGATCTTCCTTAACCTTGCTCCGTTAACCTATGACGGTTATGTGAAGGATTCGAAAGGATGTATAGGAGTTCTTAACGGGATCGTTGTTGGGCCAAATTGCCTGCCACCACCCATTGCCGGAACACTTACAAAAAGCAAAGCCGGAAATGTTTCCGGAGAAAATATATTAAAAGTAGAGCTGTTTCCCAATCCAACTGCTACAGAATTTACGCTGGTAGTAAGTGGTAACAGTAAAGATAATGCTGCTATCATTGTAACAGATATGATGGGAAGAAAAGTTTACGAGGCAGAAGGATCGGGAAACAAACAGTATAAGTTTGGAAATGATTTTAAGGCAGGAGTGTATCTGCTGCAGCTTATTCAAAGCAGCTATAAACGAAGTATAAAACTGGTGAAGAAATAATAAATATAAAATATTGAAATGTAAAATGTAAACCAAGAACAGTCGGCTGTAAAAAGCCCGTTTCTGACTTACATTTTACATTTTTTACCTGTCTGCCGACAGGTAGGTTTAATATTTTACATTCTAAACTGCCTCAAATGATGCGTTACATGCTTATAATGTAACAAAACCCATTCATCAAAATTCAATGGTCCAAAAACGGGATGTATTGTTTTTTTTAATGGGTCATTTTTGAAATAGGCTTCAAAATGATCAACTGCTTCATGAAGTTTTTCTACAGCTTCCTCGTAAGTCTTATATCTTAACGGCAACGGTTCTTCACCGATCACATTTACAGGCGCTTTTGTATTTTCCCTGAATTGTTTATCGCTTAACAGGAATTCTTTAAATTTTGGTAAATGTTCTTCTGGCGTTACCAGGTCGAATTTTATTTTTTCGGTAGATACTTTAAAAAATGCTGCTACATGCTCTACCATTTGCTGTGCATTCATCTTTCCCCAGTTTGTTTTTGATTCCGGGGTGATCTTTCCAAGCAATGAGAAGAAATCATTTTTTATAAATGCTAATTTCTGTTCCTGCATGATATAGTTTTAGAAATAAATGCTGAATAGGGTGGAGTTAAACGAAACGTTTATCTATCTCGGCGCACAAAGAATCAAGAATTTCAACAATAGATCCTTCTCCATTCACCATTACCACTTTATCAAATTGTTTATAATAGTCTGATACGGCAGCCGTTTTATCATGGTATTCAGCGATCCTTGCTTTTATTACATGGTTATTATTGTCATCGCTACGGCCACTCGTTTCTCCGCGTTTTTCCAGGCGTTTTATTAATTCTTTTTCACTTACATCCAATGCCAGCATTACTGCTATAGATCCGTTCTTAAGTTCTAATAATTTATCAAGTGCTTCGGCCTGGGTTGCAGTGCGTGGAAAGCCATCAAATAAGAATCCTTTAACCTTTGGATTTTCATCCAATGCCGAACTGATCATACCAATAACAACCTCATCAGGCACCAACTGCCCTTTATCCATAAAATTCTTTGCTTCCTGGCCCAACGGAGTATTCCTGGCTATTTCAGAACGAAGCAGGTCGCCGGTACTGATATGCTTTAATCCATACCTGGCAATCAACTTTTCGCTTTGCGTACCTTTACCGCTTCCCGGAGGACCAAAGAGTATTAAATTGAACATAATTACTTACTATACTTATAGTTGAAAAAGGGTTATTAAAATAGCAGCAAAGTTAATCAAGTGCCCTAAAACTTGCATATTTAAGATAAAAATGGATAACCAATACAGCCTAAATTATAGTTTTGGTTTAGTAAATATAATATTCGGCGGGCAAATAGCCTTATTTGAAGTTCATTTTGATGAAATTTTTTTAAATAATCCCCCAATTTCATCATTAACTTAAAATGAATTCCCCGTTATGTTGGGTAAAATCACTAAAAAAAACGATTTTACAGATTATTATTATTTTACCAGGTCTTTGTTATCCTGAACCTAACAATTACTTTTGCCAATAACCAACATGCTCTAATAGCTTTAGTCTTATGGGTAAACTTAAACTCAGCCATCTTGCCGAAACGCTTATTGCTTCAGAAATTGTTCGCCTCGGTGCTACCATCAAGGAGAAAATAAGAAACGGCGAAAACATATACAATTATACCATTGGTGATTTTGATTCTTCGCAATTTCCCATACCTGCATTATTACAGGAAGAGATCATACATGCATATAAAGAAGGAAAAACCACTTATCCTGCTGCGGAAGGTGAGTTGACCTTGCGAAAAGCTGTATCAGATTTTATTGAAAAAAACCAGGGTGTACGTTATTCTCCCGCAGAAATACTGATCTCTGCCGGGGGAAGGCCGCTTATATATGCCATTTACAGAACGATTGTAGATAAGGGCGATAAAGTAATTTACCCGGTTCCAAGCTGGAATAACAATCACTACATACATTTTACAGAAGGAGAGCATGTTATTATTGATGCTACCAAAGAAAATAACTTCATGCCAACGGCAGCACAAATAGCGCCGCATGTAAAAACTGCAACTTTGCTGGCATTGTGTTCACCACTCAATCCTACCGGCACTACATTTAATAAAGAAGAACTGGAAGCAATATGCGACCTGGTCATCGAAGAGAATGAAAGAAGAAAAGAAGGAGAGAAAAAACTTTACCTGATGTATGACCAGATATACTGGACACTTACATTTGGTGAAACAAAACATTTTAATCCCGTAGTGTTAAGGTCAAAAATGAAAGACTATACCGTTTTTGTTGATGGCATAAGCAAAGCATTTGCTGCAACAGGCGTAAGGGTTGGCTGGGCAATGGGACCTGCAGAAGTTATTGTAAAAATGCGTTCGATCAACAGTCATATTGGAAGTTGGGCGCCAATGGCAGAACAACATGCTGTTGCAAAATTCCTGCAGCAGGATAAAGCTGTCCAGGATTATCTTGTTCATTTCAAACATGAAGTTGATCTGCGGTTAAGAAAAATCTATGAAGGGTTTCAACAATTAAAAAAAGAAAAATTTCCAGTTGATGCGATCGTGCCACAGGCTGCTATATATTTAACGGTGCAGATAGATCTTGTTGGTAAAAAAACAGTTGATGGAACATTACTGAATGAACAAGCCGATGTTACAGAATATCTTTTAAGCGAAGCAAAGCTTGCATTGGTTCCCTTTAGCGCATTTGGTGCAGGAAAAGAAAGTAACTGGTACAGGATGAGTGTTGGATGTTGTAAAAAAGAAGAAATTGAAACTGTGCTGAAACAATTGAAGGAAGCGTTGCAAAAACTAAATTAAAAAAGTTTACAGCTTTTTAGAAAGCTGTAAACTTTTTTAATTTTTATTATTTAAGAATACAAAAGCCTGGTCTTTTTTTCTGCGGATGGTTTTCTTGATATCAAGAGATTTGTTGCTGATCTTATATTTATTAAGATCGATGAGTTCATGAGCTTTTACAAAATTATCCAAACGTTCAACCCAAAAAAGTAACTCATGCAGCCACGCAACCTCCTGCTCAATGGCCTGGGGCGTCATTAACTCCTGCTTGAATAATACCAGTAAATCCCGGTTCGAGTTGTTCATAAGAATCAAACAATTTTATTACTATTTATAACCAACCATTCCTTGTTGATTAGGGCAACCACACTGTCCTTTTTTAGAAGAAGAACAACCGGTAGCAATTAAACAGGCCGCGATTAAAAACAGTAATGTTATCTTTTTTATTTGTTGCATAGATTCAGATTACCAAATTAAACTATTTTCACAAATAAATATTGCACTGTTTCAATGATTGTGGATAATATTAACAAAATAATTGACCGACCCCGCGTGCTGCTGGCACCATTGGATTGGGGGCTGGGCCATGCTACCCGTTGTATTCCAATCATTAATGTGTTAAATGGACACAATATAGAGGTATTTATAGCTGCTGAAGGTGCTGTAGCCAAACTACTACAAAAGGAATTTCCTGCCTTAGTAATTTTACCATTAAAGGGCTATAAAATTAATTATAGCCGAAAAAAAAGCTTTTTTTTTATAAAAATGTTATTGCAATTTCCAGGGGTGTTCGCATCAATTATCACTGAGAAAAAATGGTTGAAACAAATAGTTACGCAGTATAAAATTGATGCAGTGATCTCAGACAATCGTTTTGGATTGCACTTGTCAAAAACTCCATGCGTGTACGTTACCCACCAGCTTTTTATACAAACAGGTAATCAATTATTGAATAAAATTGCACAAAAGATCAATTACTATTTTATTAATAAGTTTGATGAGTGCTGGATTCCTGATGCTCAAGGAATAAATAACCTCGCAGGAAAATTATCACATCCTGCAGTATTGCCGGGTAAGCCGGTAAAATATCTTGGCATTTTATCGAGGTGCAAAAAAATAATTACAGAAAAAAAATATGAGTTGCTGATCTTGCTCTCAGGCCCCGAACCACAAAGAAGCATATTTGAAAATATCCTCTTGGCACAGTTAAAAAATATGAAGGGAATAATCGTGCTTGTAAGAGGATTGCCCGGTATTGAAAAAAAATTGCCAGTGGAAAACAAACGCTTAGTCGTTCATGATCATTTACCTGCCGAAGCATTGAATGAACTGATGCAGCAATCAGTAAATATCATCGCAAGATGTGGTTACTCCACCATTATGGACCTGGTAGCAATGCAACAAAAAGCAATATTAGTGCCGACACCGGGGCAAACAGAACAGGAGTACCTGGGAAATTATTTGATGGAAAGGAAATTATTTTTTACTTGTGCACAGGAAAAATTTTCAATTCAGCAAGCATTGGGAACTGTCAGGCATTTTAATTTTACCTCCACGGGAGATATCGAAAGCCTTCATAAAAATGTTATTACAGACTGGATCGCTAGCTTAAAAAAAACAGTCATTGCTTTGCAATAAAGAACCCTTTACCATTTTTATTATTACTGCCCACAATGCTACTGCTGCCTTTTGAATGAAATAAAAATTCAACCTGCATTGACAGTTGCTCCGTTTTTTCGATGATCTCTTTATAACTTAATTC
>JANNBU010000163.1:0-5295 GCA_031385805.1 Ferruginibacter sp. | reverse complement strand
GCCCTCATGGAAGCACCCAATACAAAACCGATGATGGCTTGTACCCCGAGTGGCAGTGAAAGTTGAATTAATCCATTCAGAATAGCATAGAAATAAACTGCGGTAATTTCTTTCCGTTCCAGTTTTACCAGGTTCAGTATCCTGGTAACGGGACTTGCGGTTGTTGGCATTTGTTAAAATGGTTTATGGGGCCTGTTTATCACAATCAAATCTTTACCTGATATTCTCTTTGCAAAGCACCCAAACAAATTATCATCCCATAAAACTATTATTGTTTGATAGTTTGTAGCCGGGCTTTTAAGATTCTATTTCATTATCAATTACATTCGTTCCTTTTACCCTTTGTTTAATCTTATCATGAAGATGAAGAGCCATGTGTACAATAGGGGTGGCACAAATGGAAAAATTGATTTCAGGGAATTCCTTCTTTAAGTTTGCTTCAATTTCATTAAACAGCATACTTTTTGTTAAAAACTGGATTACATATACTTTGGTATGTAATGTTGTATGTGCGGAACTCAAATAATATGAATCAAAGGCACTGCCAAAAACATTCAAAGTAAACTTACTATTCAGAACACTATTTGCAACAGCATCTCCCTGCTCTTTACTGGCTACTAAAAGTTTTACAATGATCATGTGAAAATATTTTACAACATTTAAAAATTCCAGACAGTTTGTTTATTACCTGATGAAGTTTTCTGCATAGACGTGTGCATGTATTTCTTCTACATTCAATATCGTCTTTTTGTTTCCATATTATTTTTTATTTGACTTTCCAATACTTCACCTGATCGTTCAAAATCTTCTTTATATTCTGCATGAGGCAGTTACCTTTCGATAGTTTTTATTACGAAAAAAATCCTTTACGAAGGTATTGCCAGCATTGGTATTCGTGTATGGTACGACATTTTCCTTGTCATACTCCGGTTAAAAATACTTTCCAGGAATGTTCGCTTATGAGTTACCATTGCCACTATATCAATACGCTGTTCAAGAATGTACTTTTCAATGGTTTCCCTAAAGTTGTGGCCGCTTAAATGAACAGACTTTATTTTTAAATTTTTATACCGGTCTTTAAGTTTTTTTTCAAAAGCTGTGATGTTTCTTTTATGAGTCAGATAGTCAACCGCTTCAGCAGAATCTACGTCTGTAAATATGGCCAGGTGTATCATGGCGCTAAACAATCCTGCTATTTCAAACACCGGATTCATAACATCAGGTTGCTGATTAAAATCATTTACGGCCAGTAAGATATTTTGAGGAATATGGTATTCACTCAAAACTGGAACGGCCATTACAGGTACGCTTGTTTTACCAATAAGCCAGGCAGTTTTGCTGCCAAATATTTTTTCCATTAACCCCGCCTCACCCAAAGTGCCCATTATTATAAGGTCGGCATGATGTTTTTCGCAAGCATGTAAAATGGTATCAGTCACAGTTCCTTTATAGAGTTTTATAGCTATAGAATACATTTCCTGGTCTTCAATATTTTTTTTTAATGATAAAAGTTGGTTATTTGCCTTGTCTATCATTGTCTGGTTATATTCATTATACATGGTTTGCCTGTCTTTGAAAGTAGTGTGAATCAAATCATGGCAGACATGTACTAAAACAATTTCAGCCTTAGCCTGTTTGGCAATTTGCACTGCTATATCCAGGGCTTTGTCAGCATTAGGAGAAAAGTCCGTTGGCACTATGATTTTTTTCATATCAAAAAACATTTAACAGAAGTATGATTGAGAAAATTTCAGGCAGATTTTTACGCCTGCCTGAACCGGATTCACTTCGGATTATTAATAATTAAAGTATCATCATAAAAACTTACCGCACCTGTAGTAATATCATGTGTACCTCCTGCAATTCCTATGGCACCCGATTCTATCAATTCCTTTAAAATGGGGCTGCGTTCCATAATGGCATGTACTGTTCTTTTTACGTTAATGGTTGCTACTTTTTCCACAAATTCATCATTGCCGGAATTGCGGTTGTCTGGTATTGTTTTTTCATCATATACCGCCGGCTGTATTTTGCTTAATAGAGCAGTAAGGTTTCCCATTTCTACATGGTCGCAGGCTCCTCTTACTGCTCCGCATTTTGTATGTCCCAACACTACTATAATTTTTGCACCAGCTACTTTGCAGCCAAATTCCATACTGCCCAGAATATCTTCATTAATGATATTGCCGGCAATACGAACGCTGAACACATCGCCCAAACCCTGGTCAAAAATCAACTCTGCTGAAGTACGGGAATCAATGCAACTCAGAATAACGGCAAAAGGATGTTGCCCGTCTGATGTTTCATTAGCCTGTTGCAAAAGATTCCGGTTTGCTTTCAGGTTATTTATAAACCTGTCATTTCCTTTCTTTAAAATTTCCATTGCCATTGCTGGTGTAATGGCAGCCTGCATTTCTTTAGTTAATGTTTTCATTTAATTTTTTTTTTTTGTTAATTTAATTATGAATATGCCGGTTCAATAAATTTTATTTTCTCAACGGTGATGTTCCTGATTTTAGCATTAGTCTCAAAATCATTTATCAATTCAAGTACATCATGGGCAACTGATTTTGAGTTTGAAAAATCAATGATCACTTTTGAATTTGCCGGAATTGCATCCAATTCCTTTACTACATTGGCTTTATTAAAGAACGAAACTTCTTCGGCTAAAACCAGGTGATGAACTTCATGGCCTTCTTCTGTTGTTATCGTTTCTTTCATGTGATGAGAATTGCGATAGCTGTGGCGCAATGCATAAAAACCTCCTAATATCATTCCCACAATGATTCCAGTCAATAGGTCTTTCAATATTATAACAATGACCGTGACCGCAAAAGGTACAAACTGCTCCCAGCCTAGTTTGTACATTTGCTTGAAAAGGGCGGGTTTTGCCAATTTGTAACCCACCATTAATAGTATGGCAGCTAAGCTTGCCAATGGTATCATATTTAAAACACTTGCAATGGTAAGGGCACTTATTAATAAGAAAAGGCCATGCAGTATAGCTGACATTTTTGTTTTGGCTCCAAAAGAAATATTAGCTGAACTACGCACAATAACCTGCGTAACAGGTAAGCCACCTATTAACCCTGAGAGTATATTGCCTAAACCCTGTGCTTTTAATTCTCTGTTTGTTGGTGTAATTCTTTTGTCGGGGTCCATTTTGTCGGTGGCTTCCACACAAAGCAAGGTTTCCAAACTTGCAACAACGGCTAAAACAAAAGCGATTTTCCAGACCTGCCAATTTGTAATTGCCGAAAAATCCGGAAAAGTAAACTGACTGAAAAAACCAGCTAAATTTTCAGGAACAGGAATTCTTACTACCTGGTCGTGCGCCAAACTAAAATTCAGTGTTCCGTTTTGATATAAATTAAACATTAAAATTCCTAAAACTACCACTACAAGCGGACCGTTTAGCATTCCGAAAATTTTGTGCTTTTTTGTTAAAACCTTATCCCAAAATATAAGAATGGCTAGTGAAAGGCCGGTAATAAGTAATGCGCCGGGAGTTACAAATTCAAAAGCCCTGAAGATTTCAGAAAATGTATTTTGGCCATCAGCCTGCAAAAAAGCATCATCTCCAACAGCATCCTTATCCCAGCCTAAAGCATGAGGTATTTGTTTTAAAATAATCAACAGCCCAATACCTGTGAGCATGCCTTTAATTACAGAGGAAGGGAAGAAGTAGGCAATAAAACCGGCTTTGGCAAAGCCCATAATAAGTTGTATGATTCCTGCCAGTACAACGGCCAATAAAAATGCAGGCCAGGAACCAAGTGCTGCGATAGAGGTTAATACTATTACAGCTAAGCCGGCAGCAGGGCCGCTAACACCCAATGGCGAACCGCTGGCAATACCTACTACAATACCCCCAACAATTCCGGCTATAATACCGGCAAAGAGGGGTGCTCCAGATGCCAGGGCGATACCAAGACATAAGGGAACAGCCACGAAAAAAACGACTATACTCGCCGGGAGGTCGCTTTTTAATTCTTTAAACATGTTTTTTATTTCCATAACCAAGTGTCTTTTATTTTTAATAATGCAATGATAGTACATTTATTTTAAATGATAGTATTACTATCTTATTAAAATGTAAAACTTTTACTTAATTTTGACAATTGGCATTAGTCGCCTAACTATTTTAGGGTGACAAATGATATTTATATGCCGAATAAATTAAACCCGAATACATGGAAATACAGTTACAGATAAAAATGAATGAAAAATTGTTTCTCAGAAACCCGGAACATTCTGAATTGGGAAAGAAAATCATCCTGCACAGCATTCAGTTGATTCATAAAAATGGATTTGAATCGTTCACCTTTAAAAAACTGGCAGAAGATATTGGTTCAACTGAAGCAGGTATTTACCGTTATTTTGAAAATAAGCATCGCTTGCTGATATATATAGCAGCCTGGTATTGGAGCTGGCTCGAATATAGGGTTGCTATTAACACTAATAATATAAAAGACCCTGCCATTAAACTCAAAAAAATAATTAAATTATTGGCTACTGTTGTAGAGGATGATGTGAAAACCAGCTATGTAAATGAGAACATTCTTCATCAGATAATTATTGCAGAAGGCACCAAGGCTTATTTAACCAAACATGTATCCGAAGATAATAAAGACCAATTGTTTAAACCCTATAAAGACCTCTGCGCTAAAATTGGAGAAATCATTCTTGACTGTAATCCCAAATACAAATATCCAAAATCACTGGCAAGTACTATTATTGAAATAGCACATTTTCAAAATTTTTTTATGTATAACCTTCCTTCACTTACCGATTTTGGAAAAGATAAAGATGAATTGAAGATTGTTGCTTTTTTGGAGGATTTGGTGTTTAGCAGCATAAGAAAAGGATAGTCGTGTTGTGAGTATGAGAAGTGTTTGTCATTAATGAAATTGTTTCTATAGTTTGGGGTGTCGTGTGTCTGCCAAATATTAGTAGTGGCGCCAATAAACTTGCAGGTAAAACATTTAAACATACCCAACCTCCTTTTTCAATCCTGACCTATTGCTTTATTCAAAACAAAAAAGCTACCCGTTTACACGAATAGCCTTTTAAGATCTTTAATTATACGATTACCAGCTTTTCTTGGCTACGCCGTCTTTAACAGCTTCCAAAGCCCTGGCTTCTGCCAGCATCGTAGTCATTTTATTTCCTTTACCATCATCGCCCTGGGCCATATACCCGCCACGGGAAGTTTTGGTTATTACTGCATTTTGCATGGGAACATTTTTTTCCTTTGTTTTCATGCAATAAGCTGTTAACATTTTTGACATTTTA
>JANNBU010000152.1:0-9521 GCA_031385805.1 Ferruginibacter sp. | reverse complement strand
CCGAAGCAATAAAAATATTGAGAGAAAATAAAATAAAATCCATATTACTTACAGGTGACAATAATAAAGTTGCAGCAAGTGTAAGTAAATCATTAGGCCTGGATAATTTTTTTGCTGAAGTATTGCCGCATCAAAAATTAGAAAAAATAAAAGAGCTGCAAAGCAAAGGGGAGTTTGTTGCCATGACGGGTGATGGTGTAAACGATGCGCCTGCATTAGCGATAGCAGATGTTGGTATTGCCGTTGGCAGCGGCAGTGATATAGCTGCTGAAACAGCGGGGATTGTATTAGTCAACAGTAATCCCAAAGACATTGTAAGTTTGATATTATTTGGAAAAGCCACTTACAGGAAAATGATTCAGAATTTAATTTGGGCAACGGGATATAATGTAATAGCATTGCCATTGGCTGCAGGAATATTATATAAGCAAGGTGTTTTATTAAGTCCCGCCGCCGGCGCCGTTTTAATGACGATAAGCACCGTAGTGGTTGCTATTAATGCCCAGTTATTGAAAAAGAAATTGTAAAAGTTTATTCAATAAATAGTAAAAAAAACCTGATGCGCTGTTTGCTTTATCCGGTGTTAATAATTTTGACTTTATTTTTTTCATGTAATAATAAGTATTGTACAGCGTCACTGAATTTTATTCTGTACCGTTAAATAAAGCAGATTCAGTCTGCATTAAATTATTTCCACAAATATACAAAAAGTTGGCAATTTACCAACTTTTTGTATTGATTATTTTCAAAAGCATTTTATAACAGGTCCAATATAGCTGGAAATGTACAAGAGTGCGACGCCACCGAAGCTCCAAAATGGACTAATGTTGGGCCAAAAAAACCTTCTTTCTAATTTTTTTTTACACCCCTCAAACCCTACCTTTGCGGCCTGAAATTAGATATCAATATTTTTAAATACTTCTTATGGCCAATACTGGTAAAGTAAAATCGATCATCGGCGCTGTTGTTGACGTACAATTTGACAGCGGTTCCAAACTTCCCGAAATATTAAATGCACTTGAATTAACCCGTGATAATGGGGATAAATTAGTTCTGGAAGTGCAACAACACCTTGGAGAAGATAGTGTTCGTACCATTGCAATGGATGGAACCGAAGGTTTGGTAAGGGGAACTGCTGTAATTGATACCGGTATTCCTATTGCAATGCCGATCGGTGACGGGATTAAAGGTCGTTTGTTCAACGTAACCGGTGATGCCATTGACGGTTTGCCACAGGTAAGCAAAGTAAATGGCCGTCCCATTCATGCTAAGCCGCCATTATTTGAAGACCTGAGTACAGCAAATGAAATTTTATATACCGGTATTAAAGTTATTGACCTTATTGAGCCTTATGCAAAAGGTGGTAAGATCGGTTTGTTTGGTGGTGCCGGTGTAGGTAAAACAGTATTGATCCAGGAACTGATCAACAATATTGCGAAAGCATACAATGGTGTTTCTGTATTTGCCGGTGTGGGAGAAAGAACACGTGAAGGAAACGATTTGATGCGGGAGATGATCGAAGCAGGTATCATGAATTATGGTGAAAAGTTCAAACACAGCATGGAAGAAGGCGGATGGGATCTTTCTTCAGTTAATATGGAAGGACTGAAAGAATCAAAAGCAACTTTCGTATTCGGACAAATGAATGAACCACCGGGAGCACGTGCACGTGTGGCTTTGAGCGGATTGACCATTGCAGAATATTTCCGTGATGGTGAAGGAGAAGGACAGGGAAAAGACATTTTATTTTTTGTAGATAATATATTCCGTTTTACACAGGCTGGTTCTGAAGTATCAGCTTTGCTTGGACGTATGCCGAGTGCGGTGGGTTATCAGCCAACACTTGCAACTGAGATGGGATTGATGCAGGAACGTATCACTTCAACTAAAAATGGTTCAATTACTTCTGTACAGGCGGTTTATGTACCTGCGGATGATCTGACCGATCCGGCGCCGGCAACAACCTTTGCGCATTTGGATGCGACAACGGTATTGAGTCGTAAAATTGCGGATCTGGGTATCTATCCTGCGGTTGATCCATTGGATTCAACTTCAAGAATTCTTACACCATTGATCGTTGGAGATGAACATTACAATACAGCCAATAAAGTAAAATTAATTTTACAACGTTATAAGGAATTGCAGGATATCATTGCCATCCTTGGTTTGGATGAATTGAGTGATGAAGATAAATTAGTGGTATCAAGGGCCCGTAAAATTCAGCGTTTCCTTAGTCAGCCTTTCTTTGTGGCTGAACAGTTTACCGGATTAAAAGGTGTGTTGGTTCCCATTGAAGATACGATCCGTGGTTTCAATGCCATTATGGATGGAGAAGTGGATGAATATCCTGAAGCGGCATTTAACCTGGTTGGAACTTTGGAAGATGCAATTGAAAAGGGTAAGAAATTGATGGCGGCAGCGCAAGCATAAATCCCCTCCGCCCCCTAAAGGGGGAACTGATTATGGAGAAGATCGAAGCAAAGATGTTGCAAATTAATAATGGTTGCAGATTTATTATAAACTAACAAACTAAGTTCCCCTTTAGGGGACAGGGGTATGACTTTAGAAATATTAACACCAGATCAAAAAATTTTCAGCGGCGAAGTGTATGGGGTTCAATTACCCGGTATCAATGGTTTGTTTGAAGTTCTCGACAAGCATGCTCCATTGGTAAGTGCATTAAAAGCCGGCAGCCTGAAGATCTTAAAAGATAAAAATGCAACGACTTCTTATACCATTCAAAGTGGATTTGTGGAAGTGTTGAATAATAAAACCACTGTTCTTGTAGAAGGTGCAGTTGAGAAATAAGCCTGCCTGACTGCGCCATGCAGACAGGGAATAAGAAAGTTTAGGCCGTACAAATTGTACGGCCTTTTTTCGCTTTAATCTTCTCCTTTTTCCCCCCTTCGGGGAGATAGAGAGGCTTTCAAAACTGCTTCTTCAACTGCACATAACTCTTTGCACAAATTGGCAATAAAATAAATACTGAAAGCCACCAACACCCACCAATAAACCAATAAACCAATAAGCTGATCAACA
Organism: Ferruginibacter sp.; assembly: GCA_031385805.1. Classification (GTDB taxonomy): domain Bacteria; phylum Bacteroidota; class Bacteroidia; order Chitinophagales; family Chitinophagaceae; genus Ferruginibacter. Next base: position 6,482 of record JANNBU010000152.1, on the reverse strand, counting down.
GGAGATACAATGGATATAACAGAAACAACAACCCAATCATTAAAGAATCATAATGATCATTGTGACCACCTTTTATGGAAGCAAATTTCTTAACGGGTATATAGAGCGGTGCATGTAAAAGATATCCAATCAGTGCAGGGAAAAAAAGTATGATCTTTTTTAAACCCGACTGCTTAATAAAAAACGTATCTCTTATTTTTTGTTTTTCTTTTGGATCAATTTCAATCACTAATTTATTTAATTCACTTTTTAATTTATCATTGAATTCATTGATCGTTTTTCCATAACCTTCCGTTGGCGAAATATCTTTTTCACTGATGATATTTCCAAAATTCAATTGCACATTTTTTCCAAATGAAGTAAAAGATTGATAATTGATGCCGGCAGGTAAAACCTTTAAAGGAATTCCTTCCTGCCAACTGCTTTGTGCAAGCCTTGCTGTACCTTTCTTTAATGACCTTAGCCGCCATTCATTGATACACCTGCCTTCACTGAATATTAAAACAATGCCGTTGTTTTTAAATATGGCTTTGCATTTTTCAAAAGTATCATAATTGTTCTCCAGGTTTTCTACGCCTTCACTGATCCGGTAAACAGGAAACATATTCAAAGAATACAACAGTTTTTTATAAAGTGGTTTTGTAAAGGCATCGCCTCTTGCCAATGAATATACCGGTTGTTTAAAAAGGGTAGATAATATGATGGCATCTAAAAAAGAATTTGGGTGATTGGCAGCGATCAACAGCGGTCCTTTTAAGGACAGCATATCTTTATTGTTGATCAAAATATGCCGGCCATAGACCCAGAGTGCAAATTTTGCCGGTATATAAAACAGTCTGTATAACAAACGAAAATTTTAAGGAAGGTATCTTATTTAATTTAATTGCGGGTCTATCGGGAAATTGATCAGCATTTCATAATTGCCGCCGAGGTGTTTCAGGCTTTCTTTCCACACAATATCCGATGCTGTATTAAAAACAATTTTTCGGGTAGCTGTTGCAGTAAGCCAGCTTTTTTCTGTCAACTCAACACCCAGCTGATCTTTTTCCCAGCCACTGTAACCAATGAAAAATTTTATTTTATCGGAGTTTATCTGGTTGGTCTTCAAAAGTGTTTTCACCGTTTCAAAATCCCCGCCCCAGTAGATATCGTCGGATATTTTATAACACTCAGGTATCAGGTCGGGATATTGATGAATATAATGCACAGTATCTGTTTGTACCGGCCCGCCATAATAAACAGGCATTTCAATTCCATCAAGGCCGGTAATGAGTTCATCTAATGTCTGGTTGAATATCTTATTCAGTACAAATCCAAAACTTCCTTCATCCGAATGCCTGCACATATAAACAACCGTACGCATAAAATTCGGATCTTTTAAAAACGGATCTGCGATCAATAATATATTCTGTGCCGGCTCAATCATATTTCTAAAGTAAGATATTATTGTAAAATAATATTAAAAAGCCCATTTCTTTTTTGTGGTAAACCTTAGTTAATTTTAAAGGTACCGTGCTTATTAATTTTTGTATCCGTTTTTGTGGTTTATTTTTGCAATCATTGCTTTGTGCTATTTTTAGTGTTAGTTTTAGCTATATGAAAAAAGTATTTCCTATCATTTCTGTGTTGATTCTGCTTTCGCTGCTGGGATTAATATTTTTTCAGTTCTTATGGTTAAAAAGTGCCAAAGAAGTTAAGGAACAACAACTCATAGATAATATCAACAGGGCTACCAATGAAGCCGCTGAAAAACTAATGCAGGACAAGCGTTTCCCGGGTTTTAACAAGAATTCAAACCTGTTATTTCCGAGCGACAGTAAAATGCAAATGGAATTTACCCGGCCATCTGTGATACAAAGATATTCAAGAGAAGAGATCATAGATATTATCCGGTTGTCGCTCGACAGGAATAACCTGAAAGACATTCCATTCGAATTTGCTGTAACACAAAATTCACTTACCGGAGATGAAATTCAAACAGAGAATTTTTTTAAATATTATGTTGATACACTCAATAATACGCATCACATCATTGAACTGGTCCCGCCAAGCGGCAGCAATTTCGAAAACCTGTCCCGCCAGGAATTCCTTATTGTAATAGTACCTCATCAGCGGAGTATTATTTTAAAAGAAATTACCTGGTTCATTTTGGGAGCTATTTTATTTACGATCATTATTACAACGGCTTTTTTCCTTACCATACGAACACTGTTGCGTCAAAAGAAACTCAGCGAAATAAAATCTGATTTTATCAACAACATGACACATGAGTTCAAAACCCCGCTGGCAACAATATCATTGGCTGTTGATGCACTTAAAAATGAGAAAGTAAGTTCGGATAAAGAAAAGACCAATTACTTCACTGCAGTTATTAAAGAAGAAAATAAAAGAATGAATAAGCAGGTGGAAACCATACTGCAGGCTGCATTGCTTGATAAACAGGAAGTGCAATTAAATCTTAAAAAACTTTCTGCACATGATCTGATCACAAGCGCACTCAATAATATTGCTTTACCGGTAAATGAAAAAATGGGAAAATTGGAAGTGAGCCTGGAAGCACAGAAAAACATGATCATGGCCGATGAAGTTCATTTTACAAACCTCATCAATAATTTACTTGATAATGCGGTAAAATATTCCAGTGAAGGACTTGTCATAAAACTCCATACCAGTAATATTGGCAATGTGCTTAAAATAAAGATAGAAGACAACGGTATCGGTATGAACAAAGAAACCCTGAGCCGGATATTTGAAAAATTCTTCCGGGCCCATACAGGTAATATACACAACGTAAAAGGTTTCGGCCTCGGCCTTAGTTATGTAAAAACAATGATTGATGCCCACAAAGGGACCATCAAAGCAGAAAGCACCCTCGGAAAAGGGAGTTCTTTCCTCATTAGCATCCCCCTGGCTAAGTAAATAGCTGTTATCCACAGTAATTAACAGCTTTCCACATTCCTTCCACAAGGGTTTATCCCATTTTACCCCTATAACCCGCTGCTATTATGGTATAAACTGCTGTGGATAAAAAACTTTTAATAAAAATGTGTCTTAAAGTGGGAAAAAGTGTTATTTTGTGTGAATTAATTAAAAAAATCACACATTAACTCCCCTTAATGATTGGATTTATAGGCGAATATGAATCTACAATTGACGCAAAAGGACGCTTTCTTTTGCCATCCGGCTTCAAAAAACAGCTGCCGGAACAGGAGAGCTATTTGTTTGTGATAAACCGCGGATTTGAAAAATGCCTTACGCTGTATCCGATACAAAGTTGGGACCCCATTTTTAAGGAAATAAGTCAATTGAATGATTTTGATCCTAAAGTTAGAGAATTTCGCCGCTATTTTCTAAATGGAGCCATACAACTTGAACTTGATTCAGCAGGCAGGGTGCTTTTACCAAAAAATTTAATGGAGCATGCTTCTTTGGAGAAGGACATTGTGTTGGTGTCGGCAATTAATAAAATTGAGATCTGGGATAAAAATAAATACCAGCAGTTCTTTGAATCTTTTTCACCTGAAGCATTCAGTAACCTGGCTAATGAAGTGATGAATAAAAAAATTGACAACCTGCCTAACGGCAGGCAAGGTTGATAGTTGATAAAGCATGAATGAACCCAATAAAATAACGGTTACTAACGCATCAACTGATCAACCAATTAACTATCACACTCCGGTACTATTAGCAGAAGTTATCAATGGGTTGAAAATAAATCCGGATGGCGTTTATGTGGATTGCACTTTTGGTGGTGGTGGCCACAGCAAAGCGATCTTACAAAAACTAAGCAGCAAAGGAAAACTGATCGTCTTTGACCAGGATGAATCAGCCAGGCAAAATTTACCGGATGATGAAAGAATAATTTTTGTTCAGCAGAATTTTCGTCACCTGCAACGTTTTTTAAGAGTGCACAAAGCTGTTGCTGTTGACGGAATATTAGCCGACCTGGGTGTTTCAAGCCACCAGTTCAATGAAGCCGAAAGAGGATTCTCTACTCGCTTTGATGCAGCATTAGACATGAGAATGGATAACCGCCAGCAAACAACAGCAGCAGATATCCTTAATAAATATTCCGAAATACAATTGCATAAAATATTTGAAAAATACGGAGAGGTCACTAATTCAAAAACGCTTGCTAAAACCATTACAGAACAAAGGATCATAACGCCAATAAAAACGATCAGCCAGTTTAAACAGTCGGTTCAGCAAATAGTAAAAGGGAATCCGAATAAATATTTTGCCCAGGTTTTCCAGGCATTGCGGATAGAAGTAAATGATGAAATGGGGGCACTGAAGGAAATGCTGCAACAATCATTGTCAGTTTTAAAACCGGGAGGAAGAATTGCAGTGATCACCTTTCATTCTTTGGAAGACAGGCTGGTGAAGAATTTTTTTAAACAGGGTTCATTGGATGAGGTAGAGACAGATGATGTGTATGGAACAAAACAGGAAAATCCATTCCTGGTGCTGACGAAAAAACCAATTGTACCCGGCGAAAAAGAATTAAAAGAAAATTCAAGATCACGAAGTTCAAAATTACGCATTGCCGAAAAAAAATAAAGTTTAAAAATGAGCGAGGAGATCCTTAATACAAACCAGCCACCAAATAGCAAGGGAGACTGGAAACGTTTTTTTCATTACCGGTTCATCGTAAAAAACATCCCGTTTTTTTTATTCTTAGCTGCATTGGCTGTTTTGTATATCTATAACGGGCATTATGCCGATAAACTGATCAGGAAAATTGCTACCAGTGAAAAAAATATCAAAGAACTCGAGTATGAATATAAATCTGTTAAAAGCGAGGTCATATTCAGAAGTAAAGCAAGTGAATTGGTAAAAGCAGTGGAGCCGTTGGGATTACGGGAATTAAGTAAGCCGCCAATACAGTTAACAGACACTTTGAAATAAGATTCAAAAAAGAAAATAATAATTATCAAATAATATAAAGGTTTTAGTGGAGATAAAAAATGACATACTGTGGAGAGTTTACCTGTGCTTCCTTAGCATAGTGATACTTGGCATTATGGTTTTGGGCAGGGCTATCTACATACAACAGGCACAGGGAAAGTATTGGGTAGGGATGGGCGACAGCCTTCATTTAAAATACCTGCCCATCAATGCAGAACGTGGTACTATATATAGCGAAGACGGTAATATGCTGAGTACATCGGTTCCCATCTTTGACATCTATGTAGATTTTGCAGCCGACGGGCTTAGAGAAAAACAAGGCAAGCGGTTTAAAGACAATGTTGATTCACTAAGCATCTGCCTGGCAAATCTTTTTAAAGACAAAACAAGTACAGAATATAAAAAGCAACTGCAACTGGCATATAAAAATAAGGACAGGTATTTTTTATTAAAAAGAAAGATCTCTTTTGATGAATTCAGGCAGTTCCGCAATTTTCCGTTGGTAAGGCAGGGTAGAAATAAAAGTGGTTTCATTGTTGACCCTAGGGACAAAAGAATTAATCCTTATGTATTGCTTGCCAACAGAACGATTGGTTTGTCAAGGGAAGATTCTACCAAAAATGTTGGACTGGAAAAAACGTATGACAGTTTGTTGAAAGGCACTACCGGTCAGCGCCTGATGCGTTATGCAGCCGGTGCTTACATGCCGGTTGAGGGAGCGGAGTTGGATCCTGTTAATGGAAAGAATATCATTTCTACACTTGATACATATATGCAGGATGTGGCCGAAAATGCATTGATGAAAATGCTCGTCGATAACAATTCCATTCATGGTACAGCCATCGTAATGGAAACTGCCACCGGTAAAATTAAAGCCATCGCAAACTTAGGTAAACAACCCGATGGTACTTATTTAGAAGACTTCAACTACGGAATTGGTAAAAGAACAGAACCCGGCTCCATATTTAAACTGGCTACGCTGATCAGTTTATTAGAAGATAAACATGTAGATATAAATTCTATTGTTGATTGTGAAGGTGGCGCTAAATATTTTTATGGATTGCGGATAAAGGACTCTCACATGGGAGAGCGGGAGATGACAGTTAAAGAAGCATTTTTCAAAAGTAGCAATGTGGCATTTGCAAAACTGGCCGATCAATATTATCACAATGAGCCTTCAAAGTTTACAGACCATTTACACAAATTAAGATTGGATATGTACAGCGGTATAGATATCGCAGCATCTTCTGGTAAACCTATTATCTATAAACCCGGCGGAAAATATTGGCACGGCACTTCAATTCCATATATGGCGCATGGTTATGGGGAGTTGGTGACACCCATGAATATGCTGATGGTTTATAATGCAGTTGCCAACAACGGGAAAATGATGAAACCATACCTCGTAAGTGCTATCGAAGATTATGGTGTGGTGGTTAAAACCATCCAGCCCGAAGTATTGGTAGAAAGTATTTGTAGCAATGAAACACTTGTTCAGTTAAAGGAATGCTTAAAGGCGGTTGTTGACAGTGCACATGGAACAGGACACAGGATATTATTCGACAGTGCATATT
>JANNBU010000148.1:0-3462 GCA_031385805.1 Ferruginibacter sp. | reverse complement strand
TACAATTCGTGTAATAAAAAAGAATTATTCCTCTATCTTCTCATCCACCGCATTCGCTATCACTGCAGAACTTATATTTTTCAAAGGATTTTTATATTGCCTGTCATATTCGGCCCTGTTGTTTATTATGTCTATGCATTTGTATAAGGATTCCCTTAAAGAGGATTCATCTGCAATTCCCTTTCCGGCTATATCAAAAGCAACGCCATGATCGGGCGAAGTTCTTACTGCGTTTAACCCTGCTGTATAGTTTACACCTTCACCCATGGCAAGTGATTTAAAAGGGATCAATCCCTGGTCGTGGTACATGGCAAGTACCGCATCAAATTTTTCATGCTGCCCACGGGCAAAAAATGCATCAGCGGGGTAAGGCCCAAAACAAAATATATCCCGTTGTTTGGCATCTTTTATGGCCGGCCTTATTATTTCCTCGTCTTCTTTTCCTATCAAACCTTCATCACCCGCATGTGGATTTAATGCCAGCACGGCAATTTTTGGTTTGTTGATCAAAAAATCTCTTTTAAGTGATTGGTTCATCACCTGTAGTTTACTCAATATACTTTCACGGGTAATATATTTTGCTATTTCTTTTACGGGTACATGTTCGGTAAGCAATGCTACTTTCATGTTTGCTGCGATCATGAACATGGCTACATCATTTGCCCCAAATAAACTTTTTAAAAAAGGCGTATGTCCGGTATAGTTAAAACTCGCCGATTGAATATTTTTTTTGTGAATAGGCGCTGTTACCAACCCATCGATCTGCCCCGCCTTTAATGCTTCTGATGCTATGTTTAAGCTCATAGCCGCATATTTACCACCAATTTCATTTACCAAACCCGGTGTTACTGCAACATCGTCCTCCCAGCAATTGTATACATTCACCTGTTTGGTATTTACCCGGCTGGAATCTTTGGCAATGGCAGCATTTAAATTGATATCCGGCAAACTCTTGCGGTAAAAATTGATCACTTTATTATTTCCAAAGACTACGGGGGTGCAGATATCGAGGATCCTGCTGTCGCTTAAAGTTTTTATGATGATCTCTATTCCTATGCCGTTAATATCGCCACATGTAAACCCTATAATTGGTTTTTTATCAACACCTGTATTCATCTTAATTCATTGTTTATGGTTAGTAAAAGTACAACATCCCCCGTTAAAAACTAATTAGATAAAAATGATCATTATTGGTAGATATACCAAGTGGTTTTACGCAATTATTTTTTTTTCTTAAAATATCTAAAGTAATGTGCAATAAAACATTAATACAAGCGTATGTATGTATAAGTGTCGTAGTAAAACAGCGACAACTATCCAAGATTTATAAAAACCTAATAAAATGAAGCGTATTCTACCAATCCTCCTGGCTGCTATTCTCCTGTTTTTTTCAAACGGTATAAAAGCCGATGATGTATTAATTCCCTTCGGGCAGAATTTAGCAAGCCCGCCTATATGGAAATATAAAGGCGGCGGAACAAACTTAAATGCAGTTGCCTGGAAAGATTTGGCTTATGCTGAACCAGGCTGGGTTAGTGGCGGATCTGCGCTTGGATTTGGTGCTAACCCCCCGGTTAGAAATACAGCTATTCCTGAAGATGCAACTGCCGGCGGCGGGGGTGTATCAGGTGCCAGGTACCCTACTATGTATTTTAGAAAAATAATAAACATTGCCGATCCCAATATTTATACAAGTTTTAATATCAGTACAAAATTCGATGATGGTATTGTGGTATGGGTTAACGGGGTTGAAGCTTTCAGAAATAATATTACTGCCAACCCTGCTTATGCTACACTGGCAACAGCTGCTATTACAGGTAATGGATCGGTTGTTTATAATATCGTTGTGAGCAACACAATGTTTGTAGCAGGAAATAATATCATTGCAGTTGAAATTCATCAGAATACACTTACAAGCACTGACCTTTTCTTTGATATGGAGCTGAAAGGGGTAACGCCATTAACAGCAACGCTTACCCGCGGGCCTTATTTACAGGCTGGCAAAGGAGATTCAATTACAATCCGCTGGAGAACGAATGTTCTTGCAAATTCAAGGATTACCTGGGGTACTAGTTTTGGAACGTACACTAATACATTTGACCAGGCGACCTACACCACAGAACATATAGTACGTATCGGTGGTTTAACCGAAGATATTAAATACTGGTATACGATCGGAAGTACAACTCAAACATTGCAGGCAACCAATACCAATTATTTTTTAACCCTGCCACGATCCACTACCACCCGAAAGCTCCGCTTCTTGGCCATTGGTGATTGTGGTAATGCTTCGGCCAACCAGATAAATGTAAAAAATACTTTCCTCAATTATATCGGATCTAATGATGTAGATGCAATGATCCTGCTGGGTGATAATGCTTACTCAACCGGTACAGATGCAGAATTTCAGGCAGAATTTTTTGATATATACAAGGATGATCTTTTAAAATTTTATAAGCTTTATCCTGCACCCGGTAATCATGATTATGGAAACAGCCCGGCCAATACAGGGTCAAGATCGATGCCTTACCATCAGAATTTTACTGTTCCGATGGCAGGTGAAGTTGGTGGGGTGCCTTCAGGTGTATCCAATTACTATTCCTTTAATGTTGGTGATGTTCACTTTATTTCACTGGATTCTTACGGTAAGGATGATGCGAATACTACCAATATGTATGATACCAGTGGCGCCCAGGCAACCTGGTTAAAAGCAGACCTTGCTGCCAATACAAAAAAATGGACAGTAGCTTATTTTCATCACCCCCCATATACCAAAACCAGCCATACTTCTGATACCGAATTAGACCTGGTAGCAATCAGGGAAAGATTTGTCCGCATTCTGGAACGCAATGGTGTTGATCTCGTTCTATGTGGCCATTCACATGGTTATGAAAGAAGCTATCTGTTGAAAAACTATTACAGAACATATGCAAATCCTTTTATGGATACGAGTTTCAAATTCATATATCATACTGCTACAGGTACCAATCAAAATGGTAAATATGATGCTACAGCAAACTCCTGCTCTTATGCTTATAACTCAGGAAAATATAATCACGGATCTATGTATATTGTTGCAGGCTCGGCCGGGCAATTAGGTGGTACCACTGCCGGTTATCCCCACGACTGTATGTATTATTCCAATGCAACCAATGGCGGTTGTTTATATTTTGAAGTTGACAGTAACCGCATTGATGTGAAATTTATTTCATACACTACTGCCCCTACACCGGTTATCCGTGACCAGTTTACGATTTTTAAAGATGTAAATAAAGTACAGGATATAACCGTACTCCCAAACACTCCCGTTAATCTTGGCGCATCCTGGAGGGGAACTTACCTGTGGCCTAATAACGGTTCAGTAACCACGCAGGGAGTATCTATCAATACATCTTCTGTAGGAACTTATGATTATATAGTAAGAGATGCGAACAGTTGCCTGAAAGATTCTTTTCATGTGGT
>JANNBU010000140.1:0-2034 GCA_031385805.1 Ferruginibacter sp. | reverse complement strand
TAAAAAAACCAACTTATCTAATGCTCACCCCGCTTATTGCGGGGTGAGTTTTTTTTTAACCCCCTCCGCCCCCTAAAGAGGGAACCTGGTCTTTGCGATTTCGCTGCTTCTATTAAACATTGAACATTGAATATTGAGCATTGAACATTATTTTAAAACAATCTACTTTGGTTCGTAGCACATGACAACTTTTCGGAAGATGGTATTCCGCTAACCCCGGGCTGGAAATAGCAGGTTATACCATTAGCCTCATAGGTAAAAATCAAAATCTAATTGATATTAAAAAATATTTTCACGAAAACTGATGAATGCAGGAATTATTAATTTATATTCGTTCTTTACTATTATTGAGTCCAGCCTCCTTATTGATATACTTGTTTGATAATACACCCCGGCAAACGAACCAGTAGATGACTAACTGATCTTTGTTATTGGCTGGACTGGTAAAAGACCGTAGTTCATGCATATACGATAGATTGAATCATGGAAGAGACCAGTATTTAGTAGTCAGATCGCAACTAAATCCGGTCAGGCACCGGGAAGTACCAGAATATGTGAATTTATGAATCTTTGCAAACAGGTTTTTGAAATAAGGCCTGAAGCATTGGTTTCCACTTGTTTCAAATACCATGAATCAAGGCAGGTAATTTTTATGCTGCCATGGCTTATGACATAGGAGCCAGTGCTATGGAAAATCATCAAAGCGAAATAAAAAATGAAAAGAGCAATTCTTTCGTTTATCTTCCTGCTAACTGCTTTTCAATACCTCGGGGCCCAGGCACCCGTCTTAGGGACCTATCCTGTAAATATAGTTACCAATGCTGGGAGCAACCAGGGGGTAACCGCTTCTGTGCCGCCAACCAATACATCAAACCTGGCAGTATATACAAACAGCAACTTTAAGGGATTGTTGCATGGATCTCCTGCAACAGGAACAGTAATGATCACAAATGCCGGTCCTGCGGGCATTTATCCTATTACTGTTAAAGCATTTAATGGAGTACTAACATCGACAAGCAATTTCAGTTTAACAGTAAGCAATACGATCTGTAGCCAGGGACTCTTCAGTGGAACCGGCAGTGTGCTTACAGGAGGGCTGCCTTATGCTGTTTGTGTGGGAGATTTCAATAATGATGGTAAACAGGATATTGCTACAGCGAATTATGGTAACAATAATGTATCCATCCGTTTGGGCGATGGTTCTGGTAATTTTACCGGAACAACGGCTATAGCTGTAGGAACCAATCCACAGGCATTAGCTATCGGTGATTTCAATGGCGACGGTAAACAGGATATTGCTGTAACAAATTTTGTGAGTTTCAACGTATCCATTCTTTTGGGTAACGGATCAGGTGGATTTAGTGTAACCGGCAATGTGAGCCTGGGATCGGGAACCTTTCCTTATTCAATAGTAACAGGCGATTTCAATGGCGACGGCAAACAGGATTTTGCCACAGCAAATTATAGTACTAACAATGTTTCCATCCGATTGGGTGATGGGGCAGGGAATTTCAGTGGAACAACACTTGTATCAGTAGGAAATGGCCCGCGATCATTGGTAACAGGTGATTTTAATAGCGACGGTAAACAGGATCTTGCGACTGCAAATTATAGCAACAATACTGTATCTATTCGTTTAGGTGATGGAGCAGGAAACTTTAGCGGAACCAACAACATCGCTGTAGGAACCAATCCACATTCAATCGTTATGGGTGATTTTAACAGCGATGGTAAACAGGACCTGGCAACAGCGAATTTTGGCAACAGCAGTGTTTCCATTCGGTTGGGTGATGGATTGGGAAATTTTAGCGGAACTATTGAACTAATTGTCGGAGCCAATCCAAGATCAATAGACATGGGCGATTTCAATGGCGATGGTAAACAAGACCTTGCCATAGCCAATATCAGTAATAACAGTGTATCTATCCGCTTGGGTAATGGCTCGGGTGGCTTTAATGGAACTATTACAGATATAGCTGTTGGAAGCAATCCATATTCAGTAGCAGTAGGTGATTTTAATGCAGATGGCAAACA
>JANNBU010000101.1:0-5249 GCA_031385805.1 Ferruginibacter sp. | reverse complement strand
ACAGGGCTGTTTTTCCGGCGGGAAAAGAATGGCGCTGGCTCGACCTGAGGAGTTTCAGTTTGCAAAGCGATAGGGTAGATAGCGGGCAATATAAAAAAGACAGAACAGACCTGATCTTAAAAACAGATATAGACCGTACCGGTCAACGTTATCTTTATTTTCCTGATTATGACGGGATGTATAATATTGTAACTTATGAAAGCATCAACCCTTTCTGGCAGGGTGATTATGCTACAGTTCACTTTTCATTGGCAACACCTGATGGTAATCCGTATGCCAGGAGAAATATTTATCTCGCCGGTGCAATAACCGGCTATGAACTATCCGATAAATGGAAAATGAATTTTAATAGAGAAACATACAGGTACGAATGCACTGCATTTATGAAACAGGGATATTACAATTATACTTATATATCAGTTGATGAAAATGATCCTTCCAGAAAGTATGAGCTTGAAGGAAATTATTGGGAAACAGAAAATTCTTATACCATCCTTGTTTATTACAAATCATTTACCGATCGTAACGATCAGCTGATCGGTGTTGGCAGTATCAATTCCCGCAATGACCGGCCGGGGTTTAGTTTTTAATATATAATGTGTTAATATGCTAATGTGCCAATGTGCTGATTTGATACAGTAAATAACCTTTAAACTTAATTCTCACATCAGCACATCCCTTACTGCATTTTTTCAAAACAAAAAAATCATTCTCAAAAATTAATTGCCCTCAGTCCCTTATATTTGCAGCGGCAAGTCTTATACGGCCAGCTCCTGTTGAACTCCCCCAGGACCGGAAGGTAGCAAGGGTAGATGGTTGAGCGGTGCGATGTAAGTAACTTGCCATTTTTTATTTGCCCCAACCCCTAAAGGGGCTATTTGCTCTCTAAAAATCAGACCTTCCTTTTTCCCTTGCTGGGTTGTACAAATAATTTTCTGTTTAATCTTTCAATTCTTTTACTTTTGCGGTAAATAATATTTTATCAAATTTAAAATGAAGCCCCTTTAGGGGTTTGGGGCAAATGAAATTTTTTATAGACACAGCTAATTTAGCTCAGATTAAAGAAGCAAACGAATTAGGTATTCTTGATGGTGTTACCACCAACCCTTCACTCATGGCAAAGGAAGGTATCAAAGGCCAGGATGCCGTTATGCAGCATTATAAAACGATTTGCGAAATGGTAGACGGTGATATCAGCGCCGAAGTGATCTCTACAGATTTTGATGGTATTATTGCTGAAGGGAAAAAATTAGTGACCATTCACAAAAATATTGTTGTAAAAGTTCCCATGATCAAAGAAGGTGTGAAAGCGATCAAATGGTTCACTGAAAATGGTATTCGCACAAACTGCACATTGGTATTCTCTGCCGGCCAGGCAATATTAGCTGCAAAAGCAGGAGCAGCTTATGTTTCCCCTTTCATTGGCCGTATTGATGACAGCGGCTGGGATGGAATGGATCTTATTTACCAGCTAAGACAGATATTCGATATACAGGGATATAAAACGGAGATACTGGCAGCATCTATCCGCAATCCCAATCATATTATCAAATGTGCAGAAGCAGGCGCTGATGTTTGTACCTGCCCGCTTGATTCTATTCTTGGTTTACTTAAGCACCCACTGACAGATATTGGCCTTGCTAAATTTTTAGAAGATGCAAAGAAGACAGCGTGATCGTGATCTATAAGCTTGAGAAGAAAGATCAAAATTATTGTTTCTATAATAAGCAGATGCCGGATACCAGATACGGGATACCAGATACAGGTTTCTACCTTTTTAATATAGTTCAAATTTCTTGAGATGCGACGATCCGGTATCCTGCATCTGGTATCTTGTATCCGGTATCAGTTCCCTTTCTTCTTCAAAACCTCCTCCATCGTCGGTAATTTCCCATCGGCTTTCTTCTTAATATACATCAAGAATTCTTTGTGTAAAGCCGGGTTAGCCCTCAATGTTACTTTGATATTTACTTTTTCTTCCGTACAATTTTTGTCTATCAATAAACTATTGCCATAAAACTTTCCATGAGAACTGCTGAAGATAATGTGTGTGCTGTCGAGTGGTAAATATTTCCCGTTTGATAAACGCCCGTCAATATTGATATAATTATAAGTTCCTTTCTTTAAACTGTCTGTATAAAGATTTACATAAAGGCTGTCGATCTTTTGAGCTTTGGAAGCTGAAAAAACAAAAAGAAAAATGACAGGTAAATATTTTTTCAACTTATTCATTTGGCAAAGATGCTCTTAAATGGTGATTTAGATGGTTAAATCATTCTTAATTTTTTTAGCCTGCATGCGATATGTTAATGTTCTGAATAAGTTCAAACCTCCCATCATCAAATCATACATCCCCACATCATACATCCCCACATCATACATTCCCACATTAACCTTCTATTTCGCATTCTTCACATACTTATTCAACCATTCAGTCATCTCCCACAACATGTGTAAAATATTTTCTTTGGCAGCATAACCATGCGATTCAAATGGCAACTGCACAAAACGTACTGTTCCTCCATGCCCTTTGATAGCATTGTACAGCCTTTCACTTTGTATGGGGAAAGTGCCGGGATTGTTATCAGCTTCGCCATGGATCATCAGCAAAGGCGTTTTGATTTTATCTGCATAACTGAAAGGACTCATCTTAAAATATACTTCAGGTGCCTGCCAGTAAGTACGTTCTTCATTTTGAAAACCAAATGGGGTGAGTGTCCTGTTATAGGCACCACTGCGTGCAATACCCGCTTTGAGTAAATTGGTATGCGCCAGTAAATTTGAGGTCATGAATGCGCCGTAGCTATGGCCACCAACGGCTATGCGGTTCCTGTCGCCAACACCCATCTCTGCAATTTTATCAATGGCAGCTTCAGCGTTCCAGGTCAGTTGTTCAATAAAATTATCGTTGGGTTGTTTGTCGCCTTCACCTACGATGGGATATTCCGTATTATCCATGATGGCATAGCCCTGTGTGACCCAGAAAACAGAAGATCCATAACCTACACGGGTAAATGTATTTGTACTGCCACGTATCTGTGCGGCATCTGCAGCGCTCTTAAATTCACGTGGATATGCCCACATGAAAACCGGAAGCGGGCCATCTTTTTTTGCATCATATCCTTTTGGCAGGTATAGATCGGCTGCAAGATCCACACCATCTTTTCGTTTATATGTGATCTTTTGTTTTGTAACACCACGCAATCCCGGTTGCGGATCAGGAAAATTCGTAACGGGTTTAACAGCATTATTTTTCAGGTCACGCAGGTAATAATTTGGTTGTTCTGCCTGGCTTTGACGGTTGGTTATGACAAGTAGTTTATCAAAATCCAATACGGTTGTCACCGTTTCATAATATGGATCTGCACAACGCCATAATATGTTCTGTTGTTTTGTATCCAGGTCAAAACTTGCTAAAAAAGGCATATCGCCTTTTGGTGTAGAACCAACACTACGCATCAGCATTTGCGAATTGTTGATAAGCTTTATACTGTATTTACCATATTTATTTCTGTCTGTGACCGGTGTTCCCGGGTCAGTATAAGCATCATCTGTACTTCGGTCGATAATTACTTCCATTGCACCCGAAGCAGGATTTAATTTACTGGTCTTTGCACGGTGCTTCGCCTGGCTATATTCGGTTACCAAATAAATATTATCATTGATGTCAC
Organism: Ferruginibacter sp.; assembly: GCA_031385805.1. GTDB lineage: Bacteria > Bacteroidota > Bacteroidia > Chitinophagales > Chitinophagaceae > Ferruginibacter. The sequence goes on along the minus strand of JANNBU010000101.1, from coordinate 1,578 downwards.
TTATGGATGCCATACGCATTGCGGTCTTTACTAACTGTTTGGCAGAGCCGCTGAATGGGGCAGTCAATACAAAAGCAGCATCATGAAATTCAATATTTTTTTTGATGAGGCCACTGTCCAATGGTTCTATCCAGGAAACTGTGGCTGGTTGATTGTCTAGCCACTGGTGTGAACGTGGGGCATTCAGCACATTGTCAAAACCCCTGGGTGCAAGTTCTGAGCTTGGCAGCCTGGTTATTTCTTTTACAAGTTTGCCATTCATATCGGTTATATAAATGGTTGAATTAAAACCGCCGGCAGGAACTAAATAAGAATATGGTTTATCGATCCTGTCAACCAGTAAATATTTGCCATCCGGGGAAATATCAATACTGCTGAAAATAGCAGGAGCCCCGATCTTTGTTTCAATGCCATTTGTATTTTTTACCGCCTGGGATGTTGCAAAAAATTCATACTGCGCTTCATCATTGGGCGATTTGATCAGATCCTGGAAAGTAACACTGGCGGCAACTTTCCCCAGATTCTGCTGCACCACCGGTCCACGTGGAGCCAATGGTTTTACCGGTGCCATCGTATATGGCTTTACGATAGTTTTATAAAGCAATGAATTATTATCTAACCAGTCGAAACTGCCATTGAGCAAATTAAGCGGTTGCTTATTAATCTTAGCTGCTTTTTTCTGTTTTACATCGATCACATAAAGATCAATTGCATGATCTGAAGTTTGTGTGAAAGCGATCTTATTTTCATCCGGGCTCCATTGAACATTACCCGCTTTTAAAATCTTTGGTAAGCCGCTGATAGGAGATTCTACCCCTGTTTTAATATTTTTTAAGATGAGACTAATTATAAAAGGCGTTCTGCTCAACCCGAAATTATTCGGATTGATCCGCAGCCCGGCAATACGCAACTCAGGCTGGGCAAGCTCTTCCACCGAAGGCATGCTGCTGCGTTCCATGATCAGCATCCATTCACCCTTGTGGTCAAAACTTACCGATGGCGTTGGCTTTGCCATTACCAGGTCGTAGATAGCTGTCGGCGGGGTTTTGTATTCAATGGCATCCTGGGCAAATAAACCGGTACCTGAACACAGGAACACAAACAAAAATATTTTTCTCATATCGAAGATTTTTTATTTTATCAGCAAATATAACTATGTGCAACATTCCTGCAAGTTTATCCTGAGGAACGAAGGACACACTTGTACTTTTTCAGCATGATGCAGCAACGGGAGAACTAATTTGAAATTCCCACCCGTTCTTTTATATATTCATTTTTGATAAGTTCATCCAGTATGAACATGGCCAGATCCCCGGCATTTATTTTCCAGTTATTTGGAACCGGAGGGTAATTGGCTGTTGTATGATAAACTCCTGTTGAATCTGCATTAATAATATCAGGCGGACAAACAAATGTCCAGTTCAAATCAGCATTTTTTAAATGTCCGTATGCCAGCAAATGTTCTTTTGCAACCGCTAAAAATTTAACAGGATAACCCGGAGCATCCATGATCAGTTTATCATCGGTATTATTCAATATTCCTATACTTCCAACTGCTATGATCCTTTTCAAAGATGT
>JANNBU010000093.1:0-2355 GCA_031385805.1 Ferruginibacter sp. | reverse complement strand
AATTATACAGCAGGGATATCCTGAAAATAAAAGATGAAATAAAAAATTATAAGGATGAGAAAATGTTATGGGTAACTGCAGCGGGTATCAGTAATTCTGCAGGAAACCTATGCCTTCACCTGGTTGGAAACTTAAACCATTTTATAGGAGCATTATTGGGAAATACTGGTTATACCCGGGAAAGGGATAAGGAATTTTCATTAAAAAACATTCCTGCTACCGAATTGATAAGCATGATCGAAAGAACAAAAGAGGTTGTCGTAAACAGCTTGTCTGCCTTGACTGAAAAAGAACTTGAACTCGACTTCCCGCAAAAAGTATTCGACAAGCTGCATAGAACAGATTTTATGTTATTGCATTTACTGGCTCATTTGAATTATCACCTCGGGCAAATAAATTATCACAGGCGACTGCTGGAAAAATAATTATATGGCTGCCATGAAATTTGAACCTCTGGTTCATTCCGACTTCCCTTACTTAAAAGAATTTGAACCGCCGAACTGGGGCGACCTGGTTCCAAGGTTTAAATATCATATTGAAAGTAATTTCTGTGATCCTGTAAAACTAACAGTTGACGGAAAGATGGTTGCTATCGGCACAATAATTTACCACAAAGACAGCGCATGGCTTGCAAGTATCATTGTTCACCCTCATCACAGGAGTCGTGGTTATGGAACAAAAATAACACAGCAGCTGATTGATTTGATTGATACCGGGAAATTTACAACGATCTACCTCGATGCAACAGATCTGGGTTATCCTGTGTATATAAAACTGGGATTTGAACCCGAAGCAACTTATGCTCACTTAAAGTGTGAGGAGAACATTACAGGACTACAGTTATCCGGTTCCGTTATTACATACCAGGAAAAATACCGGCAGCAGTTACTGCAATTAGATAAAAATATTTCCTGTGAAGACCGGCAGGAAACCATTACTGAAAATTTAGCAACTGCACAGGTTTACATCAACAATAATGTGGTAGAAGGGTTTTATCTCCCTTCATTGGGTAACGGACTGATCATCGCAAAAAATGATATTGCCGGGATCGAACTGGTAAAATGCAGGCTTGAGAATAATTACTACGCTATTTTGCCTTCCGCTAATGAAGCGGCAATTAATTACCTGCTGCAAAATGGTTTAGAGCAATTCCGTATATCCAGGCGGATGTTTATGGGTAAGAAAAGACAATGGAAGGGGAATTTTATGTATAACCGGATCAGTGGACAGTTAGGTTGAAGAAATGGTGAGTAGCTAGTAGGGACCTACCCACTAGCCATTCCCTACTATCTACTACCTATTTTATTTCCAGGTCAGAAACTTTCCGATTATGCAAGCGCCCGATCCTCATCAGGTCTATCATAGGGCCGGTTACAAAATTGAGGAACCTGCGGCTATAAGGTTTATAAACAGCTTCACCGGAAAAAATGCGTGTTAAATGTTTTTGCATGTGCGGGCCAATAAATCTTCCCAATGCTGTATCCATTCTGTCTTCACCAACTTTGAATAAAGTAAATAATCTTCCGCTGTACCAGGTGTCTACCAGCTTCTGCCATACATACAATTCACGCAGCTGTTCTTTCTGGTATTTTTTAAATGCTGATTCCGTTCCGGCTTCAATCGCATCAGCCAAACGAAATGCACCTTTAATAGCAAGAAATAAACCTGATGAAAAGATTGGATCCAAAAATCCACCGGCATCACCAGTCAATACCCAGTTCTTGCCATACATATTTTGTGAGATCAATTGATAATTGTCGTATTGAACAACTCCTGTTTCCCTTTTTGCATTGGCAGTAAATTTTTGAAGGATATCATCTGTCTTTAAATAATTATCATATTGTTCTTCTTTTGTACTCCCATATTTTTTCAGGTGTTCGGGATTGATAACAACACCTACGGAAGTTCTATCGGGCAAGGGAATTCTCCAGGTCCATCCTTTTTCCAGCCGATGCAGGTGAATATTATAAGGGTCTATTTTTTCTGTGCCGGAAAGATGGGCAAATATGGCTATATCTTTTCTGTCTCCCGATTTTGTGGGAATATCCAATAAGCGTGATATGGTACGTGAACGTCCGCTGGCATCTACGATCAGGTCTGGTTGTCCTTCAAAAAAATCATTGATACCTGCAATGGTATCATCACTGAGTTTTAATTCACAGGTATTCCCGGTAAGTTCCAGTTTAGCTGCCTGGTTAAAAAAGGTTACGCCTTCCCGTAAAGCAAGGTCAAAAATTGTTTTATCAAATTTGGTCCGGGGTACATTGTATGCATAAGGAGGCAGGTTTCCACCGCCATAACTGAAAGGAGAGGTAGCTTCTTCATCTTTACTTACCCACACCGATGCACCGGGTT
>JANNBU010000074.1:0-3564 GCA_031385805.1 Ferruginibacter sp. | reverse complement strand
GTGGGCACGGCATAACTAACGTCTCCCACATCTGTTGAGCCTAGGTTTTTTTCTATATGTATTGCTTTTACAATAGCAGCAGAATCTATTGACTCTGATTTACCTAAGAAACTTGCTTGAATTTTTTTAGCAAAAACAATTTCTTCTGCTGTGTATATTACTCCCCCTACTTTTTCTAAATTGCTTTGCATATTTAATGCAAGCGTTTTATTTATAAGTAAGTCGTGTGTGCCACCAATAATTTCGTAATCCATTTTTGTTTCAGTACCAAGGGCTGCACCTTCTGCAGCTTTTACTACCCTATCAAAAATGGATACTGCCATTGTTTTCTCGGGGTGTCTTACATAATAATATACTTCAGCAAATTCAGGCACCACATTTGGGGCTTTACCACCATTGGTAATCACGTAATGAATTCGGGTTTCTTGTGGTATATGTTCTCTCATCATATTCACCATATTATCCATAGCCTCTACAGCATCTAATGCAGAACGTCCTTGCTCTGGCGAGCCAGATGCATGCGATGCAATACCATAAAACCTAAACTTAGCAGATTTATTTGCTAACGCACTTGTATAAGTTACCGAATTATTATTGCTTGGATGCCAATGTAGTACTATATCAACGTCATTAAACAATCCTTCTCTCACCATATATACCTTTCCACTTCCGCCTTCCTCGGCTGGGCAACCAAATACTTTAATGGTGCCTTTTATTTTGCCTGCTTCTAATAATTTTTTGATTGAAATTCCTGCAGCCACCGAGCCAGTGCCAAATAAATGATGACCACAAGCATGCCCACTTGTTTTATTTGTAATAGCAGTTTTGGTTGGTGAGTTATCTTGTGATAAACCTGGCAATGCATCATACTCTGCCAATATTGCAATAACAGGAGAGCCGCTGCCATAAGTGGCAACAAATGCTGTAGGCATGTCTGCTACACCTACTTCCACGGTAAAACCATTGTCTTTTAATGCATTTTGTAGCAATGTTGAACTTTTAGCTTCTTTATATCCCAATTCTGCATAATCCCAAATGGTTAATGCAATCTTTTTATACGCATCATAACCCGATTGTATGGTTGTTGCTGTCTCATTTTTTAATGCATCAATTGATTTTTTGTTATTGCTTTGAGCTAAGCAATTGAATCCGATTGTCAGCGATAAAATGGAAGTAATAATTAATTTCATAATATTTTAAATGATAATTTTTCTCTCAATAATGTGGTGCCGATTAAGCTGCCGCACAACAATAAATATACGCAATTCACCAATCTATCATTAATACGAAATCTTAAATAATCAATTACCTGGTAATCCTATTGCCATTATTACAATTGCAGCAATGAATTTCTCATTTTATTAGTTTTCATTTTTTTAAATATCCCAACCACAAACAAAAAAAGCCAAACATTTTACTGTCTGGCTTTTAATATGCTTAATAAAAATATTATTGTAATAGAACAGAACCAACCGCCAGTTTCTTATTGGCCTTGTCAAATAAAACCACCCGATAAACCCCTTTGCTGTTCCTCCTCATATCTACATTCATTGTCTGGTATGCACTGGTAAGTGCATAACTGCGGGTATATACAAACGAACCTTTTGAATCATAGATCCGCAAGGTATTTAACACATTGTTGCCGGGGCTGTAATAACTTACCATAAACTGGCCATTGTTAGGACTTGGATAGATGAACATCTTTGTCGTAGCGGAATCAGAAATTTCTACGGCATTTGATGTGTTGCTGCAGGCCAGCCCGGTAGCATTGGTAACAGTTACGGTATAACTGCCTAGGTCATCCAGGTCAATATTAGCCAGCGTAGCAGTATTGGCTCCAGCTACAATCACTCCGTTCTTAAACCACGTATAAGTATAAACGCCGGGAGGAGTTGTATTGGCAGTTAAGGTTGTCTTCAATCCCGGGTATAATCTTATATAAGGTGATGCAGTGATACTGGCAACAGGGTTCGGACTTACTGTTACAGCTGTTGCAGATGATGCGGTGGAACAACTGTTTGCATCCGTAACCGTTACTGAATAATTACCTGCTGCATTTACAGTAATAGATTGCGATGTGGCGCCATTACTCCATAACCAACTGTTACCCGCCGAAGCAGTTAAAATAACATTATCTCCCTGGCAGAAATTAGTTGCACCACTGGCACTGATGTCAGCTGCAGGATTTGGATTTACCGTTACATTAGTCGTTGTTGAATTACTGACACATCCCCCGTTTTGAGTTACGGCAACAGTAAAATTGCCGGAAGCATTCACGGTGATGGATTGTGTTGTTGCACCATTGCTCCATAAATAAGAATTACCCGAAGATGCTGTTAAAGTAACACTGCTTCCATTACAGAAAGTAGTAACACCATTGGCATTGATGATAGCAGGAGGATTCACATTCACTGTAACAGGGGTAGTGGCCGATAAAGCAGTGCAACCACCGGTACCCGTAACAATAACAGAGTAATTACCTGTTGTACTAACAGTAATGGATTGTGTTGTTGCACCATTACTCCATAACCAACTGTTTCCTGCTGATGCAGTTAATACCACATTGGTACCTTCACAGAATATTGTAGCCCCGCTTGCAGTGATATTTGAAGCCGGCAATTGGTTTACTGTAACCACGGTAGCAGGTGATACATCTGTGCAGCCAGCTGCCTGCGTAACAGTTACTGTAAAATTACCGGTTGAGTTAACTGTAATTGATTGCGATGTAGCACCATTGCTCCACAGCCATGAGGTACCGTTATTTGCTGTTAAAACAACTGATCCTCCCTGGCAGAAGCTGAGGGGGCCGACTGCTGTTATTGCAGCTGCTTGTGTAGCATTGATCGTTAAGGTAACTGCTGTCCTGGTTGTACTCAGGCAACCAGTAGAATTATCTAAAGCGGCTGCGTAAAAGGTTGCAGTTCCAACCCAGCTTATTGAAGGATTGGATATTGTGCTACCACCGGTTGCAGCTGTATACCATACAACTGTTTGTCCGCCGGGAACCGTTGCCGTTGGTGTTAATGTTGGTGTCGGATCACCCGGGCATAGTGTAACTGTCTGGTTACCGCCGCTTACCGGGGCCGAAATGGCAGCGCTGCCCAATGTTATTGCCAGTGTTGATGCTGGTGTTTGACAAACAGCGTTTCCTGCAAAAACAGAAACATTTCCGCTTGTACTTCCTGCCTGGTAATTGATGTTGATGGAATTGGTACCTTGTCCACTGGTAATAATGGCACCTGCAGGTGCTGTCCAGGTATAGGTAGTTGCTCCTGTTACAGCCGCAATATTATAATTAACATTTGTTGGCGTACCGCAAATGTTTGTTTGACCTGTAATGCTTCCTATCAATCCAAGTCCGCCGCCGCCACTTGAAACAGTAGCATTGATAGCAATGGCTCTCACACCTGCAGCATTGGTAGTATTATTTTTTGCAACGATCGTAAACCATTCACTTGCGCCGGGGGTAAGACCCGTTGCCGCATAAGTAGTGCCCGTTATGTCAGAAGCCAGGATAACAAATTGACCGGTTGTATTATCAAGGCGATAAAAATCATAATGTGT
>JANNBU010000071.1:0-3084 GCA_031385805.1 Ferruginibacter sp. | reverse complement strand
TATTATATCCAAACTCATCTTTCCTTCTGCCGTATGTTTATTTGTACCACTTTTTTTTATTGCACGCAATACAAAAGGTGAAGTAAGTAAACCTGCATCAAAGCAGAAAACGAAAACCAAAAGAGAGGTTTTTGAAAGCAGGCTGATCCTGGGATTGGGGCTCGGCACGTTACTTTTTATCCCGGTGTTTAAAACAATTACGCACCTGCCCCCTTTTATGGGAATGTTGTTATCGCTGGGAATTTTATGGGCTGTAACCGAAATAATCCACAAGAATAAGGAGGATAAAGATTCTTTTTCTGTTGCATCTGCCTTACAGAAAATTGATACACCAAGCATCTTGTTTTTCCTGGGCATTCTCATCGCCATCGGCGCTTTACAAAGCACCGGCCAACTAACGGACATGGCTGGATGGTTATCAGCAAAAGTGCCAAACATAGACCTGCTTACAATTTCGATTGGCGGGTTATCGGCTGTTGTAGACAATGTACCGCTTGTTGCTGCGGCACAAGGAATGTTCAGCCTGCAGCAATACCCTACCGACCATTATTTTTGGGAAATGATCGCATATACAACCGGTACGGGCGGAAGTATCCTCATCATCGGTTCTGCTGCCGGTGTGGTAGCAATGGGTATAGAAAAAATAAATTTCACCTGGTATCTCAAAAGATTTGGTTTGTGGGCGCTTGTGGGATACCTGGCCGGTGCCATCGTTTATATACTGCAGGAAAAATTGCTGAATCTTTTGTGATCAGTATAAACTCTTGAAATAATATTTTAATTTGCCGATATCCTTATTACTAAAATGTATCAATGAACAGGAATAAATTAATACCATTTTTTTCTTGCTTGCTTCTTTCACTTAAATTATTTGCACAAACAGATGATTATGTTGGCACCTGGCATACAGGATATCCGGCAACTGCAACTGCATCAGCTATAAATATAGAATTACACATTGCTAATCCTGAAAGAAACATACTTTATCCTGCACAACTAAAATTAAAATGCGATAGCTTTCATGCTGTTTATGAAATATTATTGGTTAGAAAAAACCAGCGCCAGTTAGGGATCAGCAGGAATAAATTCCCGGTATCGGAAGAACCTTTTAGTATCGGCGACTGGACCATTGCATTGAACGGCACATTCGATTTTAGCAGGGACATTAAAGGTGAACCACAACTAACCAGTAACAGGCTGCCTGCAAAGCGCTATGGTATTACACTTCCCGACTTTATGAACTTCGCTGATAACCGGGAAAAAATTGCTTTACAGCTCAGATCGTATTTAAGAGACAATGAGATCATATTTAAAAAAATAAGCAATATCCCGTGGCAAAGCAGGGATGCAGATAAGATATTGGAACCGCGGTTATCGCCAACATATTTTGGTTTGCAGGACACAATCCATTTGCAAACCCGTGATGGGATCATTAATTTTTCGGGCAATAAAAAATCCGGCAATGATGTCATTACAGTTGTATTGAACGGAAAAACAATTCTTGACCAGGTTTACCCCGACAAAAAGAAGCCCCCGGAAGAAATTTTGCTGGATACCGGTTTAAATATTCTTACACTCTTTGCAGATAATTTTTATAAAGCCCTTCCCAATAAAGCCAAAATAAATGTTGAATCCGGCAATAAAAAATTCAAACTCGACTTTACCAATAAACCTGATGTTGCCGCAACATTCATTGTTGCAAAACTTTATTACGATAAGGGCAAAGATGAGAATATTCATTTTCAGAATTTCGATATGAATGATCCGAATCAAAAGTCGCTGAGCAGGAATGAAAAACTAATTGGAAGTATTGTAGCAACAACACAGCAAATAACATTGGCTTTATGGGATGATGCGGTTGAAGATGGCGACAGTGTTTCAATAAATATCAACGCCAGGTGGATCGTAGAGGGGTTTCCTGTTAAGAAAAATCCGCAGTTCATTCGTGTTACACTTGCACCCGGGCCAAATACGATCACATTTGTGGCTGATAACCTCGGATCCATTCCTCCCAATACTTCTGTGCTCGAGATCATTGATGGAAAGAAAAGAAAATCATTTACCATCGAAACAAACCTCGACCAGAATAATCTTATCAAGATATTTTACGATTATAAACCCGGCGGGTAGATTCATTAGTGTATCAGTTTCAATTTAAAATTAGTTCGTCATTGCGAGGAACGAAGCAATCTAACAGTTCATGTACACAGATTGCTTCGTTCCTCGCAATGACGAAAATTGTCCGCAATTGTCGCATACTTACAAACTGATACAATATCGTAAACCCATTGTCGTAAAGATTCACAGAGGGATTTACTAACTTTATCAGATGAAGATCTTTTCATCAGAACAAATAAAGAACTGGGATAAATACAGTATCCTTGAACAGCATATTACTTCGGAAGCATTGATGGAGAGAGCAGCCGTAGCCTGTTACCAATGGCTCATAAACAATCATTTTACACAAAACCCTATCTTGGTATTTTGTGGTAAGGGAAACAATGGAGGCGATGGCCTTGCCCTTGCAGGAATGCTGATACAAAGTAATATTCCTGTAACTGTTTATATCCTTGAAACTGGTAAACCCGGTACCGGTGATTTTCAAACAAACCTGCAAAGGCTTCAGCAGGCAAACGGAAATATTCATTTTATTCAATCAGCACATTTCTTCCCTGTTATAGAAAAAGATCAATTAGTAATTGATGCATTGTTTGGAACCGGTTTAAACAAGCCGCTTGAGGGCATCACTTTAGAACTTGTTGAACATTTGAATAACACATACGCCCCGGTTATTTCCATTGATATGCCAAGCGGATTATTTTGTGACAAAAGTACATCGGGCCAGGTAGCAATACATGCAACGCATACATTGAGTTTCCAGGCGGTAAAACTTGCCTTCTTAATGCCCGGGAATGATATGTTCGTGGGTGAATTTCATATCCTGGATATTGGGTTAAGCCGACAATATGAAGATGAAGAACCTGCTGTTCATGAAATAATGGATACTGCCATCATCAAAGCAATCATTAAAACAAGAAACAAATTTTCTCACAAAGGAAGTTTCGGGCATGCCGCATTGGTAGC
>JANNBU010000001.1:0-1996 GCA_031385805.1 Ferruginibacter sp. | reverse complement strand
GCTGCTGCACCGAGTAACACGGCACCCAATAATTTACCTGATCTCATAGTTTTAATTTTTAGTGGTTAATTAATAATTGTAATCATTTAATAGTTATCCAAAATATTGCCAAACTTACCGGTGTGAATTAAATGACATTTTGCCATTAAAACAACTCTATAAGGTAGGGAAAAAGGAGGAATAATATTCAAATTATTTGACTTATACGGAAAATGTTAAAGCAAAAGGAATACATGAGCAGATAGAGAATAATATCCGTCGCTTCATATTTTAGTGGCATAATTATGGTTAACAGTATTATGAAGTGTGTTTATTCATCTCCGGTTATACTGTAAGTTAATTATTGGGTAACATATAAAAGTATGATTATGATAAAAAGGAAAACTACACCGGCGATAGGATCTTTCAACAGATTTTCTCACTGGGTCACAAAAGCAACAGGAAGTCCCATGGCATTTTTAATAGCCATACTGATTGTAATAATATGGGGAGCCTGTGGCCCGTTTTTTCATTATTCTGAAGTGTGGCAGCTCGTAATAAACACGAGTACTACTATTGTTACATTCTTAATGATGTTTGTAATTCAGCAGTCTCAAAACCGGGATACGATGGCACTTCACCTTAAATTAAATGAGCTGATAGCTTCAAATAAAGACACGAGCAACAGGCTGATAGCAAGCGAAGATCTTTCTGAAGAAGAGCTGGAGGTAATAAAGAAGTATTATAAAATGATTTCCGATAAAGCAGTTGAAAAAAATTCATTGTTTGCAACTCATTCCCTGGATGAAGCCCGGGTGAGTTTGGAAGATAAACCGTCTAAAATAAAATCTGCAAATAACAAACAATATATAAAACCAAACAATAAATAATTATGAACCGTTTAAAATTAATTTCAGTAAGTTTTTTACTTCTTTGTATGTCTGTAGTTCTTAGCAGTTGCGAAGCTATTGCAGGTATTTTTAAAGCGGGCGTATGGACGGGTGTGATAGTAGTAGTGGGAATATTAGGGTTAATTATTTTCTTTATCAGCCGTGGAAAAAATAAATAAAGCCAGCCTCAATATAAATAGTGAGATAACAGCTACTGCTAATTCACAAGAAACCCTTTAAGCCCGTATTCTGGGGATTCTACAGCATACAGTACAGAATTTTTAGAAGGTTCATTTTTATTTTCGTAGCGATATCTCTCTGTAATGGTAAGTTCGTAACTCCTGAAGTTCATCTCTTTTTCACTGCAGTATAAAAATTCATTCTTCTTAATAAAATTAAATGTGTAACCACTGTTTTTTAATTCATTAAGCGCTTCTGTTAATGTGCCCGTTTCGGTAATAAGTGTGTTTAACATGTAGATAGCGATTTTAGGGTAAATGTTTTAAAAAAATGATACAGCCTTTTTCTTATAGTTCCGGTATAAAATTTCCCCAGGGTTTGGATAATATTGCAAAGACCAAATCCCTGCTATAGCAAGTTATTAATTTTTAAATAATTCCTTGCTGTTTTTTCCCCCCATATTTCCACAAAAAATTAAACAAGTATTAATAACAACATGGTTTCAACATTTGCACAACTACTCATACAATCTATTTCCTGGCATTAGCAGTATAAAGAGGAAGTATCTCAATTACCTGGCGAACAAAAGCAGCATCTACATTGCTGCCATAAATAGATGGATTACCAAGGATCTGCCATTCATCATTGTCCATATCTACCAAAGTATACATGTATTTTTTATTGGCATTGTATATCTGGTAAAATTTTTGGTTGGCATTCATAAAATTAAAAAACCCAAAACACACTAATTTGTCTTTGATATATTGTTTGTGCCAGGTAAGTAACTTGGGAACATGAATAGGGTTTCGCATAAAACTTTTAATTTGTTTACCCACTTCATAAGCCAGCGCAGTAAACCCAAGATCTTCTTCTATCCATTTACCCGTTTCCACATCAGTATAAAAAATATTTTCATAACCCGATTTAAATGAAACCTTATACATATT
>JANNBU010000489.1:0-2099 GCA_031385805.1 Ferruginibacter sp. | reverse complement strand
CAAGATCATACTTACAATATTCCATCAGGCTTAATGATTGTAAATGATCTTCTTCTGTTTCGGTACAAAAACCTGTGATCATATCTGTAGATAAACCACAATCTGGAATGATCTCTCTTATGCGATCAACTTTTGCAATATACCATTCACGGCTATACGTTCTGTTCATCATTTGCAATACACGACTGCTGCCACTTTGAACAGGCAGGTGAATGTAGTTACAGATATTCTCGTATTTTTTTATAGTATATAATACATCATCGGTAATATCTTTCGGATGTGAAGTGGAGAAACGTATCCGCAATAAAGGAGATATCAATGCAACTTTTTCTAATAGTTTTGCGAATGTTACCGGTTCAGCCCCAACCCCAGCCCCCTCTATCTCCTCCGAAGGGGGAGGAAAAGGAGAAGATGATAGAGAAGGGGTTTCATTCAAATCTGATGTTTCTGTATAATAATAACTATCTACATTTTGACCGAGCAAGGTTACTTCACGATAGCCATCATTGAATAAAGCCTCACATTCCTGCACAATACTCATAGCACTGCGGCTGCGCTCACGGCCACGGGTAAAAGGCACCACGCAGAATGAACACATATTGTTACAACCACGCATGATGCTTACAAATGCATTCACTCCATTGCTGTTAAGGCGGATGGGAGCAATATCGGCATAAGTTTCATCGCGGCTTAGCAATACATTCACTCCTTTTTGCCCGCCATTGGCTTCTTCGATCAAAGAAGGAAGGCTGCGGTATGCATCCGGGCCAACAACTATATCAACTAATTTTTCTTCTTCTAAGAAATCAGACTTAAGTCGTTCGGCCATACAACCCAATACGCCAACAATCAAACCAGGGTTAGATCTTTTTAATTGCCTGAATTCTGTCAGCCTTTTCCTCACCCTTTCTTCTGCCTTTTCCCTGATGGAACAGGTATTTATTAAGATCAGATCTGCTTTATCTTCATTGGTTGTAGCTCCATAGCCATTTGCCTGTAAAATAGAGGCAACTACTTCACTGTCAGCGAAATTCATGGCGCAACCATAGCTTTCAATATAAAAATGCTTTTCGAATTTGTTTACGATAGTACCAACAGGGGCAAATGCTTCGCCTTGTCTTGCCTCATCATGGGTTTTATCTAATATCAATTCCTGCATGGTTTAAAAAAAATCAGGCGGTAAAGATAACTAAATCAGGCGAAGTGACAGGATGGCAGCAATAAAATTTATGTGAAAGTTGGAGAATAGGTCGGCTTAAACAGACCTGGTCAATTGTTTTATCAGCCAGCTATCTTTAATAGGGATGATCCAGTTTTCTGTTAACTGTTTTTTAGTTAAGACAGTATTGTTGAAGTAATAGGTTTCTTCATTTATGAATTTGTTTTCAAAAGCATAACTTAATTGTGATAAAGGTACCTGTTCGATCTTATCCTTAACCACAAATGCCAGAGATTGCCTGTTAAACATATCAACTTTGAATTTGCTTTCAATTGCTTTTAACAGTCGTACAGAACTATCGGTGCTGCATCCGCTGACACCTGTTGCGGTTTCATCGGCCATAAAGATAAGGAACCTTCCAAAAAATAAATTTGCATAACCTTTAACCGGAGTACCATGACTGTTCCAACTTTGAACAAATTCCTGCAGCATATCTTCTATTTCCAAAGCCTCGCTTATGAGGAACATGCGGCTGCTTTGGTATATCCATACCCGGGAATCGTTGTGAAAATCTGTTGGTAAATGTTGTTGAAAATTAAGATCCATGATGCAAAGGTAAGAACAGTTGAATAATGAACAAGGAATTTCGAATGTTGAAGTAAGCAACTCCGATCATAATTCAAAATTCCTTGTTCCTTGTTCGATATTCTATGGGGCGGAGGGGGTTTTCATTGAAACCGCAACAAGTTCCGCAATATCCATTACCATTACCTCTTCTTCCTTCTCCTTATTCTTCACACCATCTGTAAGCATCGTATTACAAAACGGGCAGGCGGCAGCAATAATGTTAGCACCGGTTTCCAATGCTTCATTGGTTCTCTCAATATTGATCCGGGTTGTTCCTTTTTCTTCTTCTTTGAACATTTGTGCACCACCGGCG
>JANNBU010000342.1:0-8755 GCA_031385805.1 Ferruginibacter sp. | reverse complement strand
AGTTTGGGTGGTGTGGAATCGCTTATCAACCCATCTGTTAAACCATTTTTTATTCTCTCTTCACGTGGTATGCTTGCATGTGTCATGCTTGCAGGATGATTGATCAGCGATTCCACACCACCCAAACTTTCTGCCAGTGAAAATAGTTTTGTACCTGATAAAACTTTTTTGGCAGCTTCGGGACTGCTGTCTTTTAAAGTAAAACTCATCATACCACCAAAGCCTTTCATCTGCGTTTTTGCAATATCATAATTCGGATGATCTGCGAAACCACACCAGTAAACTTTTTCTACTTTGGGATGGTTGCGTAAAAAATGTGCGATCACATAACCGTTCTCGCAATGCTGTTTCATGCGCACGTGCAGGGTTTTGATACCACGCAATACTAAGAAACAATCCATCGGCCCCGGTACAGCGCCGCAACTTTTTTGTATAAAATATAACTGGTCTCTCAATGACTGATCATTTATGATTAAAGCGCCCTGGATAACATCACTATGTCCACCGAGGTATTTTGTGGAAGAATGCATAACAATATCGGCACCAAGATCCAATGGGTTTTGTAAATACGGAGAAGCAAACGTATTGTCAACACAAAGTATAGCCCCTGCTTTTTTTGCAATAGCTGCCGTTGCAGCAATATCGGTGATATTCATTAACGGGTTTGTGGGAGTTTCTATCCAGATCAGTTTTGTTTTTTCAGTAACGGCTGCCTGAACATTTGCAGTATTACTGGTATCAACATAAATGAATTTTATGCCGAATTTTTCAAATACTTTGGTAAACAGGCGATAAGTGCCGCCATACATATCACTTGCAGCGATCACTTCATCGCCGGGGTTTAATAATTTAATAACGGCATCGGTAGCGGCAACACCACTACTGAATGCAAGCCCGAATTTTCCGTTTTCAATTATTGCCAAAGCATTTTCCAATGCAAACCTTGTCGGGTTTTGCGAACGGGCATATTCGTAACCTTTATTTACACCTGGTGCAGCTTGCACGTAAGTAGATGTCTGGTAAATGGGCGTCATGATTGCGCCGGTGCTTGGATCTGGTTCCGATCCTGCATGAATAAATTTAGTAGCCGGTTTCTTATTTGCTAATTCGTTCTGATCACTCATGGTGTAAAAAATTATTGAGGGGCAAAAATACTTAATAAAATGGGTTGTGTTGTTAAAAATACAAAGGCAGTTTATTTATGCAGCATTTGCGCCACACATAAATACCGCCAATCATAATTATCTGCGTCATGGGCGTGGTGGCTCTTATATTTTTTTGCAAGTACCTGCGGTTTTAAGAGATCTTCTTTTACAAGTTTGCTTTTTGCTTCATAGAGATAATCCTTCATCACTGGATTTTCCATCCATTTTTTTTGCGGTGGTTCATAACCGATCTTATCTGTGCGCCATACAATATTATGTGGAAGTTTGTCATCCATCAGTTTGCGTAAAATGGATTTGGTATAACCATTGTTTATTTTGAATTTCGATGGCAATGAAAAAATAAATTGTACCATTTCATCGTATAAAAAAGGGAGCCTTACTTCCCTGCCATGCGCCATGGCATTGCGGTCACTGTATCGTAATAATTCTTCCAAACCACTTTGCATGGTATTAAAATAGAGAATATCATTCAGTTTTGTAACAACCGGTTTGTGTATGCCTTCCCATTCCCTGCCAATAGTATAACTCATCAGGTGTTTGGTTATATCAGGGTTGTGAATAATTTTGTTGTATTCTTTTTTTTCCAGTGCAATAGATGCATGCGATGGCAAAAATGCAGCGAGTATATTTTTTATGCCCCAGTGAAAATCAGCATGGTTCTTATGGTGCAGGATCCGTTCTTTTGTTGCACCTGAGAATTTATTCCTGCTTACCATTTCCTGTAAATACCAATGTATGTATTTATGATAACCGGCAAGCATTTCATCGGCACCCTGGCCATCGAGCAATACTTTTATATTTTGTTTTTTGGCGAGTTCAAATACTTTGTATTGTGCATAAATGCTTGATGAAGGAAATGGTTCTTCCTGGTGATAACAAAGTTTTTCAAAATCTTTTACCAATTCTCCGGCTGATGGGATCGTAGTATAGCTTTCTAATTTAAATGCAGAAGCTACCTGCTGAATATATTTTCGTTCATCTTTTTCAAAACCGGGAAAGATGGCAGAAAATGTTTTTAAATTGCCGGAATGATCAGCTAAGAGTTTTTGAATATAATATACGATCGAGGAACTGTCGAGGCCGCCGCTGAGGCTGGCGCCGATTGGTACATCACTTCTCAGCCTGCGGCTTACAGATGTAGTAAATAAATTATCAAATGTATGGATGGCATCTGCTTCGTTTATTTTTACCTGGGCCTGTTTATCTATGTCCCAGTAGTTTTCAATTATTAAATGATCGCTTTCAACATTGAATGTAAGATAGTGGGCCGGCGGAAGAGAAAAAATATTTTTATAAAATGTCTGGGATTTATTTGCAGGGTTTTGTACATAACCTAATGAGATATAATTCAGGATCATTTTATTTTCAACAATCTTTTCTATACCGGCTGCCCACAAGGCTTTCATTTCGCTGGCAAATGCAAATATGTCTTTTTCGTAATAGTAGTAAAATGGTTTTTCGCCAAAACGGTCCCGTGCAGCAAATAATATTTGTTCTTTTTCATCCCAGATGGCAAAGGAAAACATGCCGTCAAAATATTGCAGGCATCTTTCTTTATAACAATCATAAGCGGCCAGGATAACTTCGGTGTCGCTTGCAGTATTAAAATGATAACCCGATTTTTTCAGGTCTTTTCTCAGTTCGATGTAATTATAAATTTCTCCATTGTACACAATGCTGTATTGGTTCATATAATGCATTGGTTGTGCAGCGGCGGCAGATAAATCGATGATAGATAGTCTTCGGTGAGCAAAGCCTGTGCGATGATCTTTATTAATCCAAATCCCTTCTCCATCCGGCCCGCGGTGAGCCAGTGTACTTGCCATATTTTTTAATACAACATTGTTTAAAACGGCTCTGTCAGGAGAAATGATACCGGCTATGCCACACATATTGTAAATATCCTCATTCCAATATGTAAAGCCAAAATTTATTTTGAATAGGAGATGGGTAAAACAGCTTTTACATTATCCCATGCCATTAGCAGGTTTGCACCATAAGCAGCCGTTTCAAATACCATGGTGAAATCTTCTACTGCGGGGGATTGTAAAGTGGTGGGAATATCAGTTTTAAAAATATCTTTTGTTTTATCCATGTGCAGGCCCCAGGTATATAAATTACTGTTTAATATGATCGTCCATTTATCCGGGTACGGAAAACAATAAATAATATAACGGCCCTTGTCTATTTTTTTTCCGGCAATAGTTACCGGTTTAAAAAATTCGATCTCTGTAGCTTCATTTGCACCAAGCCTCCACTCTTTGCCATAAGGCCGCAGGCTTTTTTCTGTATTACCGAAAATAATCCTGCCATTTTTTTGCGGCCTGCTGTAAATGATCCTTGCCAGCAATGCTTCTGAACCTGCTCCATTCATTTTCAGCACCGGGTAATCGGGCGGATAATAACACATATCCATCGGCGACTGGTCGTGTGTAGCATAAGGGTTTGCCGTTTCTTTATTGGGTTTATTGGGCAAACTGTCTTTGGTCTGGATATTTGTTTCCCTGTTATTTATTTTATCATTATTACATGATAAAATAATAACAGCACAAAACTGTATTGCAATTAAGAACCCGAAGGGTCGTTTAAGAAAATTCATAAATATTTACAATGAGGTTGGTAAATTTATTTTGATATCGTCACACAATATTTGTAACGTATTTTTTCAAAGATAAATCAATCGGTATTTAATAGTTCCTGTAATGTATAAGCGGCGTGATTTTTTAACAAAGGGAAAAATTCATCATAATAAGGTTGCATAACAGGAATGTTATTTTCAAAAATATTAAATGCAGTATCCGTCTCGGTAATATATTTCGCCCTGTGTGCCATTCCTGCAAAACTTTTCTGAATGGCCCATTCATGCCGGTAGTTATACAACCAGTTATGTGTTTTCATGTATGGAAACATTTGTTGAAAGATCAAAGGTGTAGTATCAATTTGTTTTTCGAGCATTGTGTATGTACTCAATGCAAACGCTTCTAAAATACCTGCTGATGCAAATTCCTTTTTA
The DNA here is from genome assembly GCA_031385805.1 of Ferruginibacter sp. Classification (GTDB taxonomy): domain Bacteria; phylum Bacteroidota; class Bacteroidia; order Chitinophagales; family Chitinophagaceae; genus Ferruginibacter. Next base: position 4,576 of record JANNBU010000342.1, on the reverse strand, counting down.
TCATTTGCTAAAAAGTAATCGTACACAATGTCTGCAAACGCCCCGGCATATAATCCATAAACAGGTTTAAATACTTTCTTCATTTCCTTTGTTGCAGGGTGTTCGTCTGTGAAACTGTCAATGGAGCGGTGAAGCCTGATGCCTTTCTGAACCAGCAGTTCATAATCAAATTGCTTTTTCCCTTTTACAAAATCGCTGATCATATTACCCACTAATATTTGTGGGTGGTTGAATGATAAATAAGCATGAGCCAGGTAATTCATGCTTAAAGATAATGGCTAAAGTTTCAATAATTGCCGCTATTACTTTTTTAACAACACAATTACACGTTTTATATTTTTTTTATGAAATTGAATGTAATGTTTGCTGCTATTGAGTTTGAAAGGATCATGTTGTTGATAAAAAGCTTGCTCATTTACCATTTAACCATAACGATAACGTCCATTAATGTACCCGGTCATATTAAGTTTAATAAAGTGTGCAGGGAATATATTTTTGTGCAAAGTTGCTGTAAGCCATGCAACAGTATTTTTAAATCTTAAAAAAGTATAGAAATGAAAAAATTAACAATGGTCTTCGCTGTACTGGCATTGATGGCCGGCACCAGCGTTTTTGCCGGCACCGGCGACAAAGTATCAAAAGCGGTTAAAGCTGAATTTCAGAAAAATTTTTCGGGTGCAGAAAATGTAACCTGGGAAATTGATGAAGGGTTTTATTTCGCCAGTTTTGAACTGAATGGAAAAATGGTAAATGCAGCTTACGATGAAAAAGGAACATTGATAGGTTTATCCAGGAAATTACAATTATCTGCCCTTCCCTTAACTGTTTCCCAGTCCTTACAATCGGCGTACCCGGATTATGTTATTGCAAATACGGTAACAGAAGTTGTTTATGAAGGGCAAACATTTTATTATGCTAATGCAGCAGGAGCTACCCGGATACTTAAACTGAAATGTTTTTCAGACGGACAGATTTATGTTGAGAAAAAGATCAAAAAATAGCAGGATCGTTTCAACAGAAATCCTCTGCCTAAAAAGTGGAGGATTTTTACTTTGTTTTAGCACACCCATAGCGTTCAAATGATTAGGTTAAAGGGAGGTAGGAAAAATCACGAATATTTCAGCAGGACTGTTGAGGGAAGTATCAAAAATGTGCTGTAAAAAAGGGCATTGAATATTTTTCAAAAATGGAAAATATTTTTTTTCAAAAAAAATTAAAAAAATACTCTACTTTTTATCTTTGTAAATCATTTATTATCAATTGTTTATAAAATAAAAGGGCTGCTCATTAAATTTCCGAGAAGGCCTAAAATAAGTCAACTTAAATTTGGAATTTGTATTTTAAATGGTATTTTTACTGCATAATATAGTTAGCAAGAAAATTTTACTCTTATTTATCTATACTTACCTCTACTATCCTAACTAAAATACCCCCCTTTAACCTATTCTAAAACCTTACCTCCAAACCTATCTAAAAGCTTCCCAATATTTATTTATTTTAATTAAATAACCTAATGTTATTATGGTAAGCAGGATCATTGTCTTTATCTCTGTAATAGTTTTATTTTTCTGTGAATCATGTAATTCCAGCAAAAGGATAGCTTATTTTGAAAATGTGAAGGATGATTCCTACAAATCCCTGTTGGGTACAATTGAAGCACCTATTCAAAGGAATGATATATTAAGTATTAATATCAGCAGTCTTAATGCAGAAGCATCAGCTATTTTTAACCCGGGATCCAATGCCGGAAATAAAGAAAGTACAACTTCTGCCGGGGGAAATATACAATCTGGCGGATACTTAGTTAATAGCGATGGAAATATTCAGCTTCCCATTCTTGGTAATGTTACGGCAGCCGGCCTTACCAAAAAACAACTGAGGGAAAGCATTACCAACACCATCCTGGCAAAAAAACTACTGATAGACCCGATCGTTGACATACGGCATTTGAATTTTGAAGTTACTGTGATCGGGGAAGTTGCCCGTCCAACAGTTATAACAGTTCCCAGCGAAAGAATTTCATTGATCAAAGCACTGGGCCTGGCAGGTGACCTTACTATTTATGGAAAAAGAGAAAATGTATTGCTGATAAGAGAGGAAGACGGTAAAAAGATAACCAGGCATATCAATCTTAATTCAAGCGAATTTTTAAACTCGCCATACTATTATTTACAGCCCAATGATGTTGTATATGTAGAACCTAATAAAACAAAAATAGCAACTGCCAGCAGGTCTCAACAAGTGGTACCGATCATTTTAAGCAGTTTATCAATTATAGTTATTGTGCTTGACAGGTTGATCAAATAAATTAATTATTTAAACAGGATATGCAAAAGAGTAATCATAAAATAGCTGAAGAGCGCAAAGAAAATTTGAGCCAGATGATGGTTTCAAAATTCCTGCCTTATTGGCCATTGCTATTATTATTCTCCATTATTTTCTTAGTGGGGGCATATTTTTACATCCGTTATTATACTACTGAACTGTATGAAGCGAAAGCTACCCTCATCATTAAAGATGAAAAAAAGGGTAATGAAGATTCTAAGCTAACAGAATCTCTGGATATGATGTCATCCAAAAAGATCGTTGAAAATGAAATCGAAGTTATCCAATCACGCAAGTTGATGGATAATGTGGTAAAAGAATACTACTTATATGCCCCAATCTTTGAAAAAGGAAAAGTAAAGGTTCAGTCTGCATACACAATATCACCTATAAAAGTTGTTGCCGGGGAACCGGATTCATTAAGGCCGGCCGGTAAAATTGAGTTTACTTATGACGCAATTAAACAAACAGTTGCTTTAAACAGAAAATACGTCTGCCCTCTTAACCAGTTTGTAAAAACTCCTTACGGCTTATTAAAATTCATACCCAATAAATATTATCAGGAACCAACTATTCCCGGCAAGCAATTATATTTTACGCTGGGTGCACCAAAAGCGGTGGCTATGTCTCTTTTATCGAACCTTAGCGTAGCGCCTTCCAGTAAATTGTCGACTGTTGTAAACATAAGTTTTATTGATGAGGTTCCTCAACGTGCCGAAGATATTCTGAACGGACTGATAAAGGCTTATGAGCTATCGGCTATTGTTGAAAAAAATTCACTTGCCAGGAATACGCTTGTTTTTGTTGAAGACCGGCTGAACCTGGTATCAAAAGACCTTGCTGCGATAGAACATAAGATACAGCAATATAAATCAGGAAGCAATGCTGTTGACATAAGTGCGCAGGGCCAGCTTTACCTGCAAAGTGTAAATGCCAATGACCAGAAGCTAAATGAAGTTGACATGCAGCTTTCGGTTTTGAGTGAGGTTGAAAAATTTGCAGCGTCTAAGGATAACAGTGGAGGTGCTATTGTTCCTTCCACCTTTGGAGTAAGTGACCCGGTTCTGTCAAATTTAGTAAGTACGGCTTATGAATCCCAAATGGAATATGAAAAACTGAAAAAAACAGTAGGTGAGAATAACCCAAAGTTGGTTTCACTCAGGGATCAGATGTCAGAAACAAGGTCAAATATTCTGAATAATATAGAAAGTCAGCGCCAGGGGCTTTCTGCACAAAAACAAAGCCTGGGTATTTCAAAGGGAAGCTATAATTCTATCTTACAATCAGTACCACAGAAGGAGCGCCAATTATTAGATATTAGCCGGGAACAAAATATAAAAAGCAGTATTTATTCATTCCTGCTTCAGAAAAAAGAAGAAAGTGCCCTTGCTTATGCGTCTGCAGTTTCAAACAGCCGGGTGGTTGATGATGCACAGGCAGGAAGTTCACCCATCAGCCCCAACAAAAAATTATTATACTTTATCTCATTAGTTGCAGCATTTGGATTATGGATCGGTATCATTACATTAAAAGAATCGTTGACGGGTAAAATACTTTACAGGCGTGAAATAGAAAATCTTACCGGCATACCAATTATCGGGGAAGTTGCTTTTAATAAATCTAAAAGGCATATAGTGGTAGAGTCGGGTAAAAGAAGTTCTATTGCCGAGGAATTCAGGAAGCTGCGAACATCCTTATCATTTCTGGGTATTAAGGCAGCGCATAAAAAACTATTGGTTACTTCCAGTATCTCTGGTGAAGGAAAAAGTTTTATAGCAACAAACCTGGCCGTAAGTATTGCACTTACCGGTAAAAAAGTTGTACTCGTTTATCTTGATCTGAATGTTCCTACACTTTCAAAAGTATTGGGTGTTAACCAGGAATTCGGAGTATCGGAATTCTTAAAAGGGAAGAAATATCCTGAAGAGATCATCAAGCCGGTAGAAGCACATGAAAACCTGTTCTTTATTTCTGCGGGCAGCCTTTCTGAAAACCCTTCAGAGTTGTTACTAAATGGAAAAGTAGCTGAACTCATTGAATACCTGGAAACCAATTTTGATATGGTAGTTATTGATACGTCGCCGATTGTATTGATTACCGATGCCTATATTTTATCGGAAATGTGTGATGCTACTTTGTATGTAATAAGGCATAAGTACACACCTAAATCATTAGTAAAAAGAATTGATGAGAATAATGAGATAAACCCCATACACAATCCGGCCATTGTATTTAACGGAGTGAAAGAAAG
>JANNBU010000302.1:0-12260 GCA_031385805.1 Ferruginibacter sp. | reverse complement strand
CATTATTATTTACAACATTATAAAGTTCACCTCACGATTACCCGGCAACGCCAGAGCATTCTGGGGGATTACAGGCATGCTTATGAAGGGAAGGCACACCGCATCAGCATTAACGGGAATTTAAATAAATATAATTTCCTCATCACCCTGTTGCATGAACTGGCACACCTCTTCACGTATGAACGATACGGCCACCGGGTACAGGCACACGGGCAGCAATGGAAAGATGAATTCAGTAAGATACTCGTGCAGTTCTTAGCAAAGAAAATATTCCCGCCCGAAATTGAATCTACCTTATTACGATCATTAAAAAATCCTGCAGCCAGCAGTTGTGGAGATGAAAAATTATTAAGAATACTCAGGAATTATGATCCAAAAAAAGAAGGGCACTTTTTGGTAGAACAATTAAAGGAAGGAGAAATATTTAAGATCAAGGGAGACAGAACATTTGTAAGAGGAGCTAAAATAAGAACAAGGTATAAGTGTATGGAACTGGCTACAAAGAAATGGTATTTATTCAGTGCTGTGTATGAAGTGATACAATTGTAATTTGAAACGGTTCAACCCCTTCGGGGTTAAGATATCTTTTATTATTATGTCCACAGGTTGCACCTGTGGTTACTCATATTAAAGCCCTTCGGGCTATTGCGCTTAAAAGGAAATTTTACAATAGAACTAAGTTGAAATGATTTACCTTGAACGCCTGTTTATCAAGTATCAAGTATCAAGTATCAAGTATCAAGTATCAAGTATCAAGTATCAAGTATCAAGTATCAAGTATCAAGTATCAAGTATCAAGTATCAAGTATCAAGTATCAATTATCAAGTATCAAGTATCAAGTATCAAGTATCAAGTATCAAGTATCAAGTATCAAGTATCAAGTATCAAGTATCAAGTATCAAGTATCAAGTATCAAGTATCAAGTATCAAATTCCCCATTCACAAAACCTCAACTCATTCCCATTATTATCAACAATACAAAATTCAATTTTTCCTCTTGAATTATTTTTCAGATTCCCCGCCGGTCCAATCATATCCATTGAACAAAATTTTGAAAAAAGATCTTCGATATTGTTATCAAAGATGCAACAGGAGGAAGCGATGAAATTTTTTGGATCTTTATGTTCAACAAAATGAATTTCTATTTCATCTTTTTTAACGATAAGATAGTTACCATAATAATGAGTCAGGAATTTTAATTTGTTCTTATAAAACGAATTTGTTTCCGATAGATTAATAGCCGGTAATATGGGAGCAATTTTTTGTAGCATTTATTTAAAAGTTCACATTTGCCGTTGGTCAGCGACCAAAAGTGTTCGGAAGATTGTTTTTGAACCTTAATATACCGAAAATGTAATTATTATTCTGATAGCTCATAGCTAAAAAAACTGTCAGGCTGAACTTGTCGAAGCCGGTTTAGGAATCCATCTAAGTTCTCCGTGCTTTAGCCATAATAATATAATTCCACAAATGCTGTAGTTAATTAGTTCATCAGGGCTAAAGCCCTTGGTTGCAGCACTTTCCTCTAACCCCAGCCTTAAGGCTGGGGTTAGAGGAAAGTCATCTTCCGAACACTTATGGTCAGGCGACCAACGACGGCTACGTGCCGTTGGTGGCAACTTGCCGTTGGTGGTAGCCTGACCTCCAACTTACAAATCTTAATACAGAATTACTTTTAATACAAAAATCACTTATTTTCGATTATAATTAATTTAAATCATTTGGCCGAAGACATCAAATACAGCGAAGAAGAACTGGTTCTTTCACTGCAACGCAGGGACCAGAAGGCTTTTTCATACCTGTATGATAATTATGCGGGGGCTTTAAACGGTATTATCTGCCGCATGGTAGAGGAATCTCAACTGGCCGAAGATATACTTCAGGAAGCATTTTTAAAGATCTGGAATAATTTTTCTCAATACGACAGCAGTAAAGGAAGGCTTTTTACCTGGATGATAAATCTCACCAGGAATTTAACCATTGATACACTGCGAAGTAAGGGTTATAAGAAGCAACAGAAAATCTCAAGGGATGAAAATTCCGTAAGTAATTATCATGATAAAAACGCTGGCGCAGACAAGTTTGATACACTCGGACTGCGCAAACAGGTTGCTAATTTAAAGCCCGAACAAAAAAGTATCATTGACCTTGCTTATTTCAATGGATACACCCAGGAAGAGATCTCCAAAGAAATGGGTATTCCCCTCGGTACGGTAAAAACAAGGATGCGGTCGGCAATAATGGAATTAAGAAAAATGCTCGAATATAATTAAGTGGAAATAAAAGATATCATATCATCAGGTTTGCTGGAGTTGTATGTACTCGGAATGGCAAGTGAGCAGGAAGCTGACGAGGTTACTTCTTTGGCAAAAAAATATCCCGAAGTTGCTGCAGAGATAGCTGCAATAGAATCGGGATTACAAACCTATGCCATGATGCATGTTGTTGAACCGCGGAGTTCCACAAAAGAAAAAATATTTTCTGCCATAAATACTACATCACAAACAAACGGCGCAGGCAAAGTTGTTTCAATATCATCATTCTGGAAATATGCTGCAGCGGCTTCCATAATTTTATTGGTTGGCAGTGCCATTTTAAATGTTATTTATTACGATAAATATAAAATTGCCGATAAAAATTATGCAGCAGCTGTAATTGAAAAAAATAATGTGCGGGATCAATTGGCATCATTAGAAGAATCAAATAAAGAAATGAAGAATGACATGGGTGTTATTCAAAGTAAATACAGTGAACCTGTAACTTTACGCGGACAAGCTGATGCTCCGGAAGCTGCTGCAAAAATTTTCTGGATGAAAAACACTACAGGCGAAGTTTATATTGATCCAAGTAATTTACCCGAGCCACCTTCCGGTATGCAATATCAATTTTGGGGTTTTGTAGATGGCAAGCCTGTAGACGGCGGGCTTATCGTCTTTACAAAAAAGGGTGATAAATACCGTATTCAAAAAATGAAAACATTTGGCAAGGCGGAAGCATTTGCTGTTACACTTGAAACTGAAGGCGGTCATCCTCAACCGGAAGGAAAATTATTTGTAATGGGAAAGATGTAATACACTATCTGTTTATTTAATCCATACTTTACTGTGAATGCTCGGTTTTTAATATTATATTTAATAGTTACTTAGCTATTTATTTTAATATTACCCGGTGAAGAAATTGATACAAAACAAAACTGCTTTCTTAATCCTTCTCATTTGTCTTTTTACATTAACGGCAATTGCACAGGTTCCTGCAATTAGTTCTTTTAGTCCAATATCGGGTCCAATAGGTAGTTCGATAATTATTTCGGGTTCTAATTTTGATGCAAGCCCTGCAAACAATATTGTTTTCTTTGGTGCTGTTAGTGCAACTGTAACATCAGCATCTGCTACTGCGCTGGATGTTGTGGTTCCCGTTGGTGCCAGTTATCAACCAATATCTGTCACCACGAATGGATTAACTGCATATTCTGTGCTGGCATTTGATGTAACATTTACACCTGGCGCACCTGTTACTGTCAATTCATTTCCCAATATAGCTGGTTATGGGCTCAACCTGAATGCAGGATCTTCCCAAAGACTTATTACCAGCGATTTTGATGGCGACGGCAAGCCTGATGTTGTTGCACTCGCTGCTTTTGATTCAATTTCTGTATTCAGGAATACAAGTTCCGGCAATAATATATCACTTGCAGCAAAGAAGAGTTTCGCTGCCGCTTCCTTTTCTCCCAATTTTTCAGTAGCAGATTATGATGGAGATGGGATGCCCGACCTGGCATGTGTTAATCATTTTTTAAATACTGCTTCAGTATTTAGGAATACCAGTACGGTTGGCGATATTTCTTTTGCCCCTAAAATAGATATTGCAACAACAGTTCATCCTATAGCTATTGTATCAGGAGATATTGATGGAGATGGAAAGACGGATATGATCATTTCAAATGAAGACGATTCATCGGTTTCTGTATTTAGAAATACTACTGTTGGAAATAATATTTCGTTTGCCGCCCGTGTTGATTTCAGAACGGGAAAAAGACCCAGGTATATTACCCTTGCAGATCTCGATGGCGATCTAAAAGCTGATATCATCAGTACCAATTATGTTTCAAGCAGCATTTCAATTTTAAAAAACACCAGCTCTCCAGGAACTGTTTCATTTGATCCAAGGACAGATATTGCTACTGAAGCCGATCCCGGTTGCATTAATGCAGTTGATCTGGATGGCGATCTTAAAAATGACCTGGTGATAACAAGTGAATCTACCCATGTAATCTCTGCTTTTTTAAACAACAGTACCACTGGCAATATTTTGTTTGCCCCCAGGGTTGACCATATAGTCATACAAGGGAATATATATCCTCCACCTCCGCCGTGGTCTGGTCCTGCAAACACCTATCCTGTATCGATTGCTTCCGGCGATGTGAACGGGGATGGAAAACCCGACCTGTACATTGGTTGTAGTACCGATAACATTTACCCGGCTGGTAAAAGGGTATTATTAATAAATCTAAGTTCTGCCGGCAATATTTCCTTTGCACCCTGCATTGAATTTCCCGGCGGCCCTGTAACAAGTGCCTGTATAATTGATCTGCAAGGTGACAGCAAGCCGGAGATCCTGGTTGTATTACCGAATGATTTTAGTGCTGTTCTGAACATTTATGGAAACAGGATCGCAGAACCTGTAGAAGTTAAATTATGCCCTCCATTGGGTAACACTACCATTGAATCTACACTTACAGGTACGAATTACCAATGGCAGGTAAGTAGTGACAGTATTAATTTTGCTGATGTTAATAACGCAGGATACTATAGCGGTACAAATACTTCTTCTTTACAATTAACCAATATACCTTCTTCTTCCTATGGAAATTTGTATCGATGTATCGTTGATGGCGGGAGCAGTGAAACATTTGGGATCAGATTTCGAAATGAGTGGCGATGGCAAAGTACCCACACTCAATGGGAAGATGCGAGTGGCTGGACATGTGGCACGCTTCCGGATGAAAATACTAATGTGGTCATTAGTAACATCGCTAATATAACATTGAATTCAAATGTAACTATCAGAAGCCTGACTGTTCTACCAGGAGCTACGTTAACAATAGGTGCTGGTTATAACCTTACCGTATTACATTAATAAATCCTCTCGATTAAATAAAAAAATCCTTGAAAAATTATCAAGGATTTTTTATTTGTACCCGGGAACATTATTATTCATTTCCGGGCTAATAATGATTCAATATATTTTCGGCTTTTTTTATTTTTAATTTCTTTTTCTCTTGCGGTAGCTTCGGCTCTTGTGCCGTAACTTTCCGAATGAACGATCTCCCAGGGAGTATAAGCCTTCGTAGATAAAACTGTCTTAGCATTATGCCTAGTCAATCTTGCAGACAAATCCTCACATTGGCCAATATAATACCGGTCAAAATTTTCAGAGTACAGGATATAAATAAAATACATAAACAAAAAAACCTCAACGGTTATGTTGAGGTTTAGTACCCGGGAACGGAATTGAACCGTCACTCGCATTACTGCGAACAGGATTTTAAGTCCTGCGTGTCTACCAATTCCACCACCCGGGTGACACAACTTTTAATAACTTAAAGATCTATATTCTTATTGTACCCGGGAACGGAATTGAACCTCACTCGCATTACTGCGAATCCCGATTTTTATCGGGACGTGTCTACCAATTCCACCACCCGGGTGACACTTCAATTTTTTTTCTATAAAATCAGAACAATTTTAAGAAAAAAAATCCCGAACTATGTCGGGATAAATGCTGAGCGGAAGACCGGGCTCGAACCGGCCACCCCGACCTTGGCAAGGTCGTGCTCTACCAAATGAGCTACTTCCGCGATAAAGGTTTAAGGGTTTAAAATGTTTAAAGGTTTAAGATGTTAACCCAACTTTTAAACCATTAAACCTTTGAACCATTGAACTTTTTAAAAAAGAACTTCTTTTTTTAGGACTGCAAAAATAAGGGTTGTTCCCTAAAAAAAACAAATATTTATTTATACTTGGGGTCGTATAACGTATTTTCAGGCACCTGCACCTCAGGCTTTCCTTTGTACCGGTGTGCATATAAACTATAACAACCACCCAATACAAATGCTATAATGATGAAAACCTGGCAAAACCAGATAAAACGGGAAGATGAAACCCAACTATAGGTAAAATCGCTGCCTTTATTATCTATGATTTCCTGTTGCATAAGTTGTTAATTTTCGATGCAAAAATAAGGCCTTCGGGTGAAAAAAAATTATTTGCCGGTAATAATTTCCGAAAAGCTGTTTTTCTTTTTTATAAAATGATCCCATACGATGCTGCCGCTATACAATCCTGAAAGCGATCCGCTTCCCTTTTTGGCTGCTACCCTGTTATGCTTTTCAAAAAATATCCACCTGATAAAATGTAAATGAGCCTTTGCAATAGCGAGGAAAAATCCCGTATCACCACTCAATAAGTTTTTCCATGCAGCTATTGCATCCAGGAAAAATCTTACAGGTAATTTCCACAAGGCGGTTTGCCGGGGCAAATTCTTATACAGCATAACCAGGTTATTCCTGAAATTTAAAAATGTTTTCCGGTTATTGCCCTTCGACAATGTTCCTCCGCCAACATGATAAACAACAGCGGAAGGCTGAACAAATACCTTGTAGCCGGATAACTGCAGCCGCCAGCAAAAATCGATCTCTTCCTGGTGTGCAAAAAAGTATTCATCCAGTCCGCCCATCTCATGATAAATATTTGCACGCACAAACAAAGCTGCACCACTTGCCCAAAAACATGGTTGCACCGAATCATATTGTCCACCATCCATTTCACAGTTATCAAACACCCTTCCCCTCGCAAACGGGTAGCCGAAGCTATCGATCCACCCGCCACTTGCACCGGCATATTCAAATTGATCTTTATTTCCGTAAGCAAGTAATTTTGGCTGGCAGGCTGCGATCAGTGTATCGCTTTCCATGAGACTGATCACAGGCTCTATCCAGTTTGGGGTAACTTCCACATCGCTGTTCAGTAAAACATAATAATCTGCATTAATTTTTTTAAAAGCGCTGTTATAGCCTTTTGCATATCCGCCATTCATGTCATTTTGAATGATCTCTACAGAAAGGAAATGATCTTGTAAAAAAACAACCGAATCATCCGTAGAGGCATTATCGGCAACAATTACACGCTTATTTCCATAAGTACTTCCAATAACTGATGGAATGAATTGTTCCAGGAATTTTCTCCCGTTCCAGTTCAATATAACGATGGCTACTGATGGTAAATTCATTGTATCGGCAGTACTTATGTTAAGCTTTAATTACAATTTACACAAACATAAATCATTTTACATTTTACATTCTAAATTTTACATTTTACATTTACCTATGTTTTCCAACCTCTTCAACTGGCGTACTACACTGGCCATCGTAGCAATTGCTATTGTAACAGGCACCATATTCTATTCACAATACATTTCCAGGAAGATCGCTGCGGATGAAAGAAAGAAAGTAAATGTGTGGGTTCAGTCTTTAAAAACAAGGGCAACTGCCACAGAAGAATCTGCTTTGGCACTAACGAATACCATCACATCGGAAAATACAGATATACCGATCATTGAGGCAGATGAAAATGATAATCCTTCAGGTGCAGGTTTAAATCTTGATACTGTACTTATTAAAAAAGATACCGGTTATCTCAGGAAAAAACTAAATGAATTTAAACAGCAGAATGATGCGATCACTGTTGAAATAAATAAGGATCCACTTATTATCAATAAATATTATTACGGCGATTCCGATCTTTTAAAAGAAGTGCGGTATTACCCGCTCATCCAGCTTTTTATTGTTTCATTGTTTATTATCATAACGCTGATTGCGATCTCAACCAGGAATAAATCAACCCAAAACCAGGTATGGGCGGGTATGGCGAAAGAAACTGCTCACCAGCTCGGCACGCCCATTTCTTCACTGGAAGGCTGGGTAGAAATGCTGAAAGAATCCAATACAGCTGATAAGATCGTAACAGAGATCAGCAAAGATGTAGAACGGTTAAAATTAGTGAGTGACCGTTTTGGGAAAATAGGAAGTACACCGCAATTAGAAGCAACCAATATTGCAGCACAGGTGGAAAATATGGTTACTTATATTAAACGCAGGGCAACCAACAAAGTTAGTTTTAACATTGAAAAAAATGTTGATGAAGAGATCATCGCCCTCATCAATGTGCCATTGTTTGATTGGGTGATAGAAAATCTATTAAAGAATGCACTGGATGCCATGGAAGGACATGGGAGCATAAATATTGTTATAAAGAATGAGTCAACCCAGGTCATCATAGATATTGCCGATACGGGAAAAGGAATCAGCAAAAAAAATATTCCCAATGTATTCAAACCCGGGTTCACTACAAAAAAACGTGGCTGGGGACTAGGACTTTCGTTGAGCAAACGTATTATTGAACAATATCATAGAGGGGAATTGTTTGTGAAGCATAGTGAATTAGGGAAAGGAACTACTTTTAGGATTGTACTTAGAAAGTAACTATTAGCTGTTAGCCAGTATTTTTAAATCGTATATTATTTTATTTATTAAAAGGTTTTAATTTTACATTTGCACACTTCATTAGCAAATTGGTATATCAGCAAATCAGCTAATTAACCTGCGGCGATGGCGAACCTGCCTGCCGGCAGGCAGGATTGGTAGATGCACTACTTGAAGTGGTAATTAAAGATTTGTTATGTATTGTGTTTATGCCATAAGAAGTTTAGTAAAGAATTATATTTATGTTGGCATGAGTAATGATATCGAAAGAAGGATTTCTGAGCATAATAATGGGCAAAATAGGTCTACAAAAGCTTACAAACCTTTTTTTAAATATATAAAGAAGAATTTATAACGAGGGTTGATGCGAGAAAGAAAGAAAAATATTAAAAATCTGGCGTGGGAAAAGAATTTCTCAAATCAATAACAAAACCTGCGGCGATGGCGAACCTGCCTGCCGGCAGGCAGGATTGGTAGACGCACTACTTTGAAGTGTTAATTAAAGATTAGTTATGTACTATGTTTATGCAATAAGGAGTTTAGCAAAGAATTATATTTATGTTGGCATGAGTAATGACTTCGAAAGAAGAATTTCTGAGCATAATAGTGGACAAAATAGGTCTACGAAAGCTTATAAACCTTTTGTTTTAATATACAAAGAAGAATTTGTAACAAGAGTGGATGCGAGAAAGAAAGAGAAATACTTAAAATCTGGCGTTGGGAAAGAATTTCTTAAGTCAATTACAAAACCTGCGGCGATGGCGAAATTGGTAGACGCACTACTTTGAGGTGGTAGCGCCTGTCATGGGCGTGGGAGTTCGAATCTCCTTTGCCGCACAAAAAACCGGAATAAGTTTCCGGTCTTTTTTATAAAATTTATATAGATACCCACTGTCAGGGGCGGGGAAGTTCGAACCTGCCTCCCGGCAGGCAGGTCTCCTTTGCCGCACAAAAAACCGGAATTCAATTTCCGGTTTTTTATTTTATAACTTAATGAAGAATAGTAAGATTGTATCCTGTATGTACCGTAAGATTTACTCCCGGTGAAATGGTCATATTATAAATCGTAGTATTTGAACTCAATACAACTGTTCCCGAATTAATGATCACTTTTGTACAGGGATTTGGCAACACGCCCAGGCTCCAGTTAAGCGGATTTTCCCAAACACTACTTACTAAACCCGTCCAGGTGTTTGTTACCAACCCCGGTAAAGCCTGTATTTCATAAGCACCCATATCCACAATACTATTATACACTCTTGCATTCCCAAGAAAATCTGTATTGTATCCGGCGATAGAAGTATTTAATCCTGTATTCATTGCCGGTGAGCAGCTTGACAAGCTTAATCCATCATCATTTGTATAAAAAATATTATCTACACCCGCTGGGTTTGCTATATTAAGAAATAAAGGATCAACTGCAACTAAATTTCCATTTACGCCAGTTGTTCCAAAAGTTTGTGTAATACAATTATTCATTAATGTTGGGGTAGTAGTATTTATCGGATCAACGATTTCACCGGCTGTAGTAACTTTATTTTTCCATATAATGCTATTGCTGATGGTTAATCTTGTAGAATCAGTATTTTTAAAAAGAGAGCCTAGGAAAGGATCGCCATATCCTGTATTATTAACAAAAGTAGAATTCTTAATTACAGGGCTGCTTTTTACACTGTACATAAAACTTCCGTTATCACTTCTTAAATCAAAAGCAAGGCAATTAATGAAAACTGGGTTACAGTAATAAGAATTATAGATCATACCATAACCAGCTATTGAACCCCTGAAAATACAACCCAGGAAAGTGGGACTTGAGTTTTCATTGAAACAAATACCACCATAATTTGCATAGCAGTTAGTAAATTCACAATTTGTAAAGGTTGGATTGCTTAAGTTTAAGTTTGCAATCGATCCGCCATAATTACATCCCGTGCTGTCGGAAAACAGTGTATTAAAAACTTGTGGGTTTGAATGATCATTGTACATATCGTTTGCATTCCCTCCAAACTGTCCTGGTGATGAAACATTTCCTAAAAACCGGCAATTCCTAATAATAGGATTACTAAAATAATTATGTATAGCTGCACCGTAATCATTAGCTATATTCTTTAAAAAAATACAACTGTCAAATATCGGGTTTGAATTAGAATTGTAAACTGCACCACCAGTACCTGTTCCGCCTCCTCCTAAGTATGTAGAATTATTCTTAAACATGCATTTGAAAAATACCGGGTTTGAATTCACATTTACAACAGCGCCGCCTTCACTGCCAAGGGTTAGGATATTATTTTCAAAAATACTATTCTCAAATCTTGGATTACTTCTAGCGATATTATATAATCCTCCTCCCCTATTATAATTGTCATTCTCACTGATTGTACAATTTCTAAAAACAGGATTTGTATTAATTGCAAGGTAAATAGCACCTCCGACATTTGCATAATTGTAACCGGCATCAGCTTTCTTAATAACTATGCCATCTGTAATTGAAGTGCTGTCAACCGTTCTTCCTCTTAACAGAATATCTGATCTTTTTCCACTACCGTTTGGAATTTCTCCACTAAGGATGGTAAGATTTGTTGCAGGATTTCTTTGTGCATCAGTTGGATTACCGGTATTAGGATATCCCCCTAAGATCACCCTTTTATTTTCCAGCCAGATAGATTTTTTTTCATCATTATCGGAAGGATAATAAATTCCTGCTGCTACACGGATCGTATCTGAACAGGACTGCATGGCTGTTTGCAGTTCAGTCATTGCATTTGCCCAACTGGTGCCACTGCCATTACCAACAGCAGTTTTGTTTACGTACAATGTTTTAGGAATTGCCAATGGAGCCGTTTGCACTTCATAAGCGCCAATATCAACTATAGATGAGAATACCCTGCTATTACCCAATATATCTGTCGAAATTCCTGCTACCGATGCATTTAAACCAGTATTCATTGCAGGTGAACATGGGTTGTTCAATTGCAATCCATCATCTGAAGTATAATACAAATTATCCGGCCCTGCAACACTGGATGTGTCTTTAAATTTTGGATTTTTGGATAATAAATTTAGGTTCCCATAATCATACACCTGTGTAATGCTGTTGGAAATCGAAACGGTTGAATTCGTAAATGCGATCTCACTTGAATCAATACTATAGTCTGAAATAACGCCGGGATATATAACAGATTCATTATTATAAAAGATAGTATTCGCAACATTAACTATTGAATTGTTATTTGCTGTTAGTGCCCTTCCGTTGGTTGTTTTGTTACTAACCAGATCACAATTAATAATACTTGTAGTACTTTGATTATTTTCTATCACACTTGCTTCTGCATTATTCTTTGAGAATATGCAATTGGTAAATACCGTTGTACTATTTAATTCGCTTAAAACTGTTGAACCCGAACCATAATTATTAAAAAATATGCAATCGGTTATTTGCGGGGAACTATTGGTAACCCGGATTGCAATCCCTGTCGCTCCATAAGGGCTTTTATTATTTCTGAAAACACAATGTTTTATTTTGGGAAGTACCCCATTGGTAATTTTAATTGCACTTACAGTAGTGTTAACATCATAATATGTATCCTGCAAAATAAAACCATCTAATGTAAATGCATTAGCTCCCTTAATAAGCACTGGTACACCAGCACCACTTAATATTGTTTGGTTGGTTGCCCAATTTCTTAAAGCGTCAGAAGGATATCCCAATAGCGGCAATCC
>JANNBU010000289.1:0-13028 GCA_031385805.1 Ferruginibacter sp. | reverse complement strand
AGATTGCTTCGTTCCTCGCAATGACGACAAATCCTCGCAATGACAAATATTTTCAAATTACTTTCCTGAAAAAATAATTCCCTTATATTTTCATATAAGGGAATAGGTTGGTGGGTGGAGGTAAGCGACGGCTTCTTTACTTAAGACGCTATAAAATTTTTCAAACGCTGAAAATCTTTGTTTTCAGAGAAAAAGAGGCTGTTGAAAGCATGTGTTACTACTTTCAGCACCGTAGAAAAAGTTATTGCCGTGTGTTGATTTCTTTTCATAAAGGGTGGTTTAAGAGGAATTGGATTTTTTTCTTTATTTTATTAGGATAAAAGTACAAATTGCTGTAAGGCTGGTCAAGAGTGTATTTGCTGAATTAATCAACCGGTATTTTCCACAGGGTACGGTTATTTTACTAACGGAGATTTCCAGTTTCTCCTGAAGCGTGGACTTTTCTTATAGTATTTTATAGGGTATACTTCCGGGTTTTGCCTGAGCTTATTAATGAAATTCTTAAAAACCTGCACTATAGGGTGTGTGTGATTGGGCTGGGTTAAGTTCATATTGAATTTATTTGGTACTTGTAATAACGTGGGTTGGGAGGGGATTATTGTATTGTGGAGGAGTTGTGGAAGTAAAATTTACGCGGATTGAGAGCTATGTAAAAAGGTGGAAGGCTATAATTATTAGGGGGCAGGTATGGATTTGTGGTTGTGGAATTAATTTTTATTTACTTTTTTGCTTGTCCAAAAAAGTAACAAAAAAGGACCCCCTCAATCGAATACAGCCCGATTGAGGTGTAGCGATCTTTTTCCAGGTCATCCAGGTATTTGAGAAATAACACCCAGGAAGTTTGCTCTACATAGTCTAATTCACTCTGGCAGCCGGCTTCTTTCCAGAGTATATCATCTATATTTTTAAATGTTTGTTCAAACATATAAGCAGTGAGTAATGCAGACCGGGGCTCCGTGTGTCCTTTAAAGAAAATTATTGCAGCCTATATGGAAATTTGCTAAGTGAAAATCAACGTAGGATACCGAATAAGAAAACTCAGAGAGAGTAAAGACTATAGCCAGGAGAATATGGCCGGGGAATTAAGTATCTCAACCAGTGCCTATTCTAAAATTGAAAGAGGTATTACAGATCCGTCCATTGGCAGATTAGACCAGATAGCAAAAATTTTAGGTGTACAGGTAACTCAATTTCTCCAGGAAGGAGCAGGAGAAAATAAAATACAGGAGAAGGAAAAAATATATGGGTCTGGTTATGCTACAAAAGAAGAAATAGAGGAAATAACAAGTGCCATCAAACAATTGAAATTGGAAATGGCTTCTATAAAAAAGGAGATGACAACGAGGGTGGATTCAAAAGGGAAGAAGAAAAAATAAGTTTATTCATCTGGCGCTTCAGCCAATAATAATACATCATATTTATTTTTTGAAACACGACGGCACAGAGGCACGGGGGCACAGAGAAGAAATAATGAATCAGCAACAATGTCTTTCCTCCGTGTCTCTGTGACTTTGTGTCGCTGTGTTTCAATATTTATTTAACTCATCAGCAATTCTTCTTTCTTCAAACTCCTATCCAACACAAAAGTTCCAAAAGGTAACAATGAAGCAAGTAATGCTTTACCAAACCACACAACATTTTTATTGAGCTCATTTTTTACATTCCAGGCCATCGCAACAAAAGCGATGAATAAAAAACCATGTATATAACCTACGATCTTAACTGCCATTGGCATATCCATAAAATATTTTAATGGCATGGCAATACACAATAAAACAAGAAAGGAAATTCCTTCGGCAATGGCAATGATCCTAAACCAGTGTAATAATTTCTTTGCTTTCATATTTTTTATTTTGAAACACGGCGGCACAACGGCACAGGGACACAGAGAGAATATGATCTTAAGAGCCTTTGCATTCCTTCGTGCCGCTGTGTCTCCGTGTCGTTGTGTTTCAATATTCTTTTAATAAGGCAACTGAGAAAGGAAATTCCTTCGGCGATGGCAATGATCCTAAACCAGTGTAATAATTTCTTTGCTTTCATATTTTTTGTTTTGAAACACGGTGTCCTGTATCGTTGTGTTTCAATATTCTTTTAATAAAGGCATCCGGTAACTGGCTGGTGAAAACACCAGGCCAGGGCGGAGGGCCTTGAGTTCTAATAATCTATCACTTGCTCCTCCATCACCGGCATTTCCCGCCAATCATATTGCTGGTTGCGGAGCTGTGGTTCAAAGCCAGCATCTTTAATGGCTTGTTGAATGCTGTTACTGGTAAAACGGTGTGGCGCACCCGCAGCGCTTACAACATTTTCTTCTATCATGATACTTCCAAAATCATTCGCACCGGCACGCAAACAGATCTGTGCAACTTCTTTTCCAACAGTTAACCAACTTGCCTGTATATTTTTAATATTGGGCAGCATGATACGGCTGATGGCGATCATACGGATATATTCTTCTGATGTTGTTAAATTATGAACGCCGCGTATTTTTGCAAGCAAGGTATCAGCATCCTGAAATGTCCAGGGAATGAATGCTAAAAATCCCTTTGCATCTGCAGGTTTACGACTTTGTACTTCTCTTAATTTTACGAGGTGTTCAAGCCGTTCCTGTAGCGTTTCTACATGGCCAAACATCATCGTTGCAGAAGTAGTAATATTTAGTTTATGTGCTTCATGCATAATATCAAGCCATTCCTGTGCGCCACATTTCCCTTTGCTTATCAATCGTCTTACCCTATCTGTTAGTATTTCTGCTCCTGCACCGGGCAGGCTGTCCATACCTGCTTCTTTTAACGCCATCAATATTTCACGGTGCGTACTTTTCTCTAATTTGGTTATATGTGCAACTTCGGGTGGGCCAAGCGTATGTAGCTTTATGTTTGGATAAAGTGATTTTATTTGCTTAAATAAATTTACATAAAACGAAAGTCCAAGTTCTGGGTGATGGCCTCCCTGTAACAAAAGCTGGTCGCCGCCATATTTAATTGTTTCTTCAATTTTCCGTTTATAAGTTTCTATATCGGTTATATATGCATCGGCATGACCGGGTATGCGATAGAAATTACAAAACTTGCAATTGGCAATGCAAACATTGGTTGTATTTACATTCCGGTCTATCTGCCAGGTTACTTTACCATGCGGAACCTGCTTTTTCCTCAACTCATCTGCTACATACATTAATTCGGTCAATGCAGCGTTCTCAAACAAAAACATCCCTTCTTCTACAGAAAGAAACTCAAAAGCCATTGCTTTTTGATATAGTGCATTCAATTCCATGTGTCCGTTTAAATAATTCATAACAAAAGTACATCCATTAGGTTGTATTTTTAAATAGTATCCGGTTTTGATCTGTCATTCTGAGGAACGAAGAATCCCTACAGAGATGCTTCGTTCCTCAGAATGACAAATAGAAATATAAAAAACGACTACTTTGCGATATACTTTTATCATATTATCCTTTCTTTTATTTCCTGTGCTTTGCCTGGCCCAGGAAATTTTATCACCACAACCCCAGGCAAAGTTCATAACCAGGGTTCCTTTTACCCAATTCAGCGGGGGTGTGATGGTCGTAAGGGCCTGTGTTGAAAATGTAAAAGACAGCTTCAATTTTATCCTTGATACCGGCAGTGGCGGTATTTCATTGGATTCGGGAACCTGCGCAGCATTTAATATTCCAACCTTTCAGACAGACACCAGCATTACCGGTATTGCAGGCGTACGGAAAGTGCATTTTGCTTTTGATAAAAGTTTGAAGCTACCCGGGCTTACAGTCAATAACCTCAACTTTCACATAAATGATTACGAAGTTTTGTCCAGCGTTTATGGCGAAAAAATTGATGGCATCATCGGGTATAGTTTTTTCAGCCGCTATATTGTAAAAATAAATTTTGATAGCCTGATGATCGAAATTTATAGTCCCGGTAAAATAGAATATCCCGGAAGAGGAACTTTATTGCACCCTATCTTCACAGCATTGCCGATACAATACCTACAGGTAAGGGATAAAAGAAAAGTGCCATTCAATTTTTATTTTGATACCGGCGCAGGACTTTGTTTTTTAATGAGTGAGCAATTTGCAAAAGACAGCACCATTCTTTTAAAGAAAAGAAAACCATTGGTAACCCAGGCCGAAGGGATGGGAGGAATGCTGAAAATGCGGTTAACGATTGTGCGGGAAGTAAAGATCGGCCCATACCGGTTTCGCCAGGTTCCCACTTATTTATACCAGGATGAAAATAATATAACATCCTACCCGTTCACCGGCGGTCTTATTGGAAGTGAGATACTACGACGCTTTAATTTAATACTCAATTATCCACAGCGTGAAATACACCTTCAACCCAATGCCCGTTTCGAAGATCAGTTTGATTATGCTTATACAGGGCTGGGTATTTATTACATTGCCGGAAAAAATATTGTGGTAGATGTAATAAAGAACTCTCCTGCAGCAAAAGGGGGATTTAAAATTGATGATGAAATAATAAGTGTTGGTAATAATTTTTCGGGTAATATCCAGCAGTATAAAAATCTTTTACAGGTTCCCAATGAAAAGATCAAAATAATTGTAAAAAGGGATAAGGCGCTGCTGGAACTGACGATCAGGACAAAAAGTATTTTATAAATATTTTTACCACTATAATGCAGCAACGTACATTTGCAGCATGATTCATTTTGAAAAATTTGTTTTACCCAATGGTTTAAGGGTATTGGTACATGAAGACAAGAGCACGCCAATGGCCGTGGTGAATGTGTTGTATGATGTAGGTGCCCGTGATGAAAGTCCCGAAAAGACCGGCTTTGCACACCTTTTTGAACACCTGATGTTTGGAGGGAGTAAAAATATTCCCGTGTATGACGAACCGCTGCAAATGGCCGGCGGAGAAAACAATGCCTATACAACCAACGACCTTACCAATTATTATTGCCAGTTACCGGCGGAAAATATTGAAACAGCATTTTGGCTTGAAAGCGATCGCATGTTAAGTCTTGCCTTCAGTAAAAAAAGTTTAGAAGTACAACGTAAAGTTGTTTGTGAAGAATTTAAAGAACATTATATCACCAAACCTTACGGCGATGTATGGCATAAATTCCGTGAACTTATTTATACTACACATCCTTATAAATGGATGACCATTGGTAAAGAACTAAAGCACGTGGAAGATGCTACGCTGGAAGATGTAAAAGATTTTTTCTTTAAACATTATACACCCACCAATGCAATACTTGTTGTGGCAGGTAATGTGGAATTGGATAAAATAAAATTATTGTCTGAAAAATGGTTTGGCGATATTCCCGCAGGAGTAAAATACGATCGTCAGCTTCCCAAAGAACCCAAACAAACAGCTCCACGTAAATTAGAAGTAAAAGCAAATGTTCCATTAGATGCATTGTACATGAGCTGGCATATTTATCCGAGAACAGATCCGAGGTATTATACGGCAGACCTGATAACGGATATCCTGAGTGGCGGCGGTTCTTCGAGGTTGTATCAAAGCCTGGTAAAAGAAAAGCAATTGTTCAGCAATATTGATTGTTATCATTTTGGAAGTACAGATGCAGGCATCATTACCATTGAAGGGAAATTAGTAAAAGGAGTAAATATAAAACTTGCTGAAGCTGCTGTGAATGAAGAATTAAAAAAATTACAGCAAGACGGTATCAGCGTAGCCGAACTTGAAAAAGTAAAGAACAAAACAGAAAGCGCTATGGCTTTTGAAGACATGGCTGTGATGAGCCGTGCTGCCAGTATTGCCATGTACGAATTGCTTGGCGATGCGAATATGATCAATACAGAACTGGCTAACTACCAGGCTGTAACTGCTGATGAAATATTAAAGGAATGCAGGATCATTTTTGATGAGAACAACAGCAGTACAATGTATTATTTATCCAATAACTAAGACCGACATGAACAGAAAGACATCTCCTTCTATAAAAGATGCGATTGATTATAAATTAGAGCTGAAACCTTATGAACATTATAATCTTGATAATGGGGTTTCGGTTTATTCGATCAATGCCGGTGCACAGGAAGTATTGCAGGTAGAAATGGTTTTTTATGCAGGCAATTTTTTTGAACAACACAAAGGGATAGCCGCCGCAACAAATTTTTTGCTGAAGAATGGAACAACAACCCGTACTGCATTCCAGATCAATGAAGCATTTGAATACTATGGTGGATATTGCAACCGGGCATGTTACAATGAAACTGCGGTAATTACCCTGCACAGCTTAACAAAGCACCTTGATAAACTTTTGCCTGTAATGCAGGACATGCTGGTCAATTCAACATTTCCTGAACAGGAGTTGGATATCTACCTGCAG
The DNA here is from genome assembly GCA_031385805.1 of Ferruginibacter sp. Classification (GTDB taxonomy): domain Bacteria; phylum Bacteroidota; class Bacteroidia; order Chitinophagales; family Chitinophagaceae; genus Ferruginibacter. The sequence continues at coordinate 6,701 of JANNBU010000289.1, read as the reverse complement.
AATTCAAGACAGCGGTTGAAAGTTAATTTACAGAAAGCAGAGTTTGTTGCAGGAAGGCTGATAGACAGTTATCTTTTTGGAGAGAAGCACCCTTATGGTGTTTATACAAATCTTGAAGACCTCGATAAACTCAGTATCGAAGAAATAAAAAAATTCTACCGGCAATATTATTTGAATGGACAGGCAGTAATATTTGTTGCAGGAAAAATTCCTGCAGAACTTCCCCAATTATTAAATGAATATTTTGGAAAACTTGCGATTAGCAAGCCTGATAATATTATTCCTGGTATAAAAACAATACCCGCCACAGAAAAAAAATACCGCATACAAAATGATGCTGAAGCGGTACAGGGAGCCATACGTATTGCATCTAATTTTCCCAACAGGCATCATCCTGATTTTAAGAAAGCGATCATATTGAATAATGTATTTGGCGGCTTTTTCGGATCAAGGCTGATGAGTAATATCAGGGAAGAAAAGGGTTATACCTATGGTATACACAGTTATTTGCAGAATCATACGCAGGAAAGCGCCTGGATGATATCTACCGAAGCAGGTAAAGACGTTTGTGAACCAACGATCGAAGAAGTTTATAATGAAATGAAAAGGTTACGGGAAGAACCAATTGGCGAGGAAGAATTGTTGCTCGTTCGTAATTTTATGATCGGCGGATTGCTGGGTGATCTTGACGGCCCATTTCAAATAATTGCAAAATGGAAGAATATTATTTTGAATGACCTGGATCAATCTTATTTCTACGATTCAATAAATGAAATAAAAACGATCAGCGCTGCCGAATTACAGGAGATTGCTAATAAATACTTACTGCCGGAGAAGTTTTATGAGCTGGTGGTTTATTAAAACTGCGGGAAGGCGGGATCTCAGTTTTATTTGTCATGCTGAGGAACGAAGCATCTTCCGGGTAGAAATGTAGAGATTCTTCGTTCCTCAGAATGACAAGACGCTGTCCCATCTTCCCGACAAAAAGCTATTTTAAGGCAACATCTTTTATTTAGTCTAACTTCTCATAAATTATTTATCATGAACTTCATACTCCGCTTATTAATCACCGCTGCCATCGCTTACGGATTATCTTCGATCCTGACCGGTGTGCATATTGCAGATTTTAAAACCGCTATCATTTTTGCATTGGTGCTGGCTGTTTTAAATGCCCTGGTAAAACCTCTACTGATCATACTCACGCTTCCTATTACCATTCTTACGCTGGGGCTTTTTCTTTTTGTAATAAATGCCCTCATCATCATCATTGCCGATAAATTTATTGATGGTATCAAAGTTGACGGATTCTTTTGGGCATTAATTTTCAGTTTGATACTTTCTGTATTATCATCGGTGGCGAACTCGATGTTGAAGGATGATAAGGACAAGTAATGTATGATATATGATTTGATGATGTATGATGTCGTTTTTACTGATCGAATTCGATAAATTAAACATCTTTATATCGTACATCAACAAATCATAAATTTTTACATCATCAAATTACTTTATCACCATATTAAACCTCCTTGCCTGTTGCTTAATAATCTTTTCAATTTCTGATTCAAGCGTTGCAGTATTATTATTGGTAGTCCTTTTTGCTTTTTCTGCCGCAAGCCATATTTCACGCTTTGCATTTACGCTTTCAATGTCTTTATGCACCTGTGTACGTTCTGCAGATTTAACTTCTATGATCTGCTGAATTTCCCCGCGGCTTTTCCTTTGCATACTATCTGGCAGGGATTTGATATCAACTTTCGCTGCAAATGTTTTATCTTTTTCAGCCGCATCAACCATATCCCAGGTTGTATTTTTATACAATTCTTTTTTTCCTTTTACAGTAACCCGCTTTACTGCTTCTGATTTATTTAATTTGTAACTTTTTTGATCTACATCAGCTTGTGCTGCATGAGCGGAAGCTCCATAAGCCCCGAATGTTAAATAAGTTTTATTTAGTTTATCATTCAATGCAAATACAACACTGTCGTAAGGAGTTGGAATGTCTTCGATCTTTGCGTCCTGGTTTATATTGGTAAAACTTCCGTTACCACATTCTGCACTCAGGTTCCAGTGTTCTTTTATGCCGTCCATGCGGTTGCCACAGTAAATGGTATTTACCACAACACCTTTTTTCTTTGCTTCTGCACAGGCTTTTGTATAGCTTAAACTGCCTTGTAAAAAATCTTCGTTACCGGCAATGAAGATCACTTTATAATTATTTGTTCCCTGGTCCCAGTTAAGCTGGTTCAGCGAAGTATAAATTACCTGGCCGCAGTATTCATCGCCGCCGTTGGTGGTTAGTTTAAAAAGTTCCTGCGAAAGTTTGTCGAGGTCGGAAGTAAACGGGCTTATTTGCTTTACATAACCATCGGCAACAGCATTGCTGCTTCTGCCATATTCGTAAAGTGCGATTTCTATTTGCGGACTCAGGTCATTATCACATTTGGCCTTGCCCATAACAGATACCATGTTCCAAAGCTGCGCTTTTGCCTGTTCAATGAGGCCGTCCATACTATTGCTTACATCCAGCAAAATGGCCACCTGTATCTTAGGCTGAACAACTTTTTTGGGGACACTGGTTTTAGCGGTGTTGGTAAATGCCATGACAGCGAAAGCTGATACGATGGTAAAAAAAGAGAGGAATGTTTTTGACGTTGGTTGCATAATCAATAGTTTCAGGTAAGATGCAAACTGAAAATTAATTGCACAAAGAAATTCTGTTAAGAAAAGCCCTTTACGGTTATTTTAACAATTGGACAACAAGCGGAAGATCAGACAAGGTTCCCACAAAGACACGGAGGGCACTAAGAAAATATTATTGCTTTGTGTTCTTTGCGCCTTTGTGAGATATTAAAATTCCCTTTAGGATGCCCCGTAGCATATCCGCTTTGTTTAATTACTTTTGTGCCTACGTTTAAAAATTATGCAATTCAATAAAAGAGACCTCTCCAACACGCAACTTATATCCCTGTATAAAAGCCTGTTATTGCCCAGGATGATCGAGGAAAAGATGCTGGTATTATTAAGGCAGGGGAAGATATCAAAATGGTTCAGCGGCATTGGCCAGGAAGCCATTTCTGTAGGAGCCACACTGGCTTTGCTGCCGGACGAGTGGATCATGCCACTGCACCGCAACCTGGGTGTGTTCACCAGTCGCAATATGCCCCTGCGTAAATTATTCATGCAATGGCAGGGTAATAAAGAAGGTTATAGCAAGGGACGTGAAAGAAGTTTTCATTTTGGCACCAAAGAGCATCATATCTGCGGAATGATATCGCACCTGGGTCCGCAATTAGCCATTGCAGATGGCGTGGCGCTTGCATATAAACTACGTCATGGTTCGACTGGCTCACCATTAAAGGTATCGCTTGCTTTTACCGGCGATGGCGGTACCAGCGAAGGAGATTTTCATGAAGCGCTTAATACTGCGGCGGTATGGGACCTTCCCGTGATCTTCATCATTGAAAACAATGGCTACGGATTAAGCACACCGGTGAATGAACAATACCGTTGCGACAGCTTGGTTGAAAAAGCCCGGGGTTACGGCATGGAAGGCGTACGCATTGATGGTAATAATATCCTGGAAGTATTTGATACCATCAAAGGAGTAAGAGATTATTGCATCAAAAATCAAAAACCGTATTTAATTGAATGCATGACCTTTCGTATGCGTGGCCATGAAGAGGCTAGCGGAACCAAATATGTGCCCAAGGAACTCTTTGAAGAATGGGAGAAGAAAGATCCGTTAAAAACATACGAACGCTGGCTGATCAGTGAAAATGTTTTATCGGAGATGAATGTTGGGGAGTTGCGCAATGAGTACAAAGATCATATAGAGGCGGAATTAAAAATTGCTTACGGTGCGAAGCCGATGATTGTGGATATGACGGAAGAGTTAAATGACTTGTATGCAAAGACCGACCACGGACCACCAACGACTGACCACCAGGGCACGGCTAGTGAAAAGCGTTTCGTCGACGGTATTAAAGATGGGCTTTATCAGTCGATGCAAAAACATCCCAACTTAATTTTAATGGGTCAGGATATTGCTGAATACGGCGGTGCATTTAAAATAACAGAAGGTTTTGTAACCGAGTTTGGAAAAGACAGGGTACGCAATACACCACTTTGCGAAAGCGCCATTGTAGGCACAGCATTAGGCTTAAGTCTGGAAGGATACAAGAGCATGATGGAAATGCAGTTCGCCGATTTTGTTACCGTGGGCTTTAACCAGATCATCAATAACCTGGCAAAGATCCATTACCGCTGGGGACAAAATGCCGATGTGGTGATACGCATGCCAACAGGCGGTGGTGTGGGCGCAGGACCATTTCATAGCCAAAGTAATGAAGCATGGTTTGTACATACGCCGGGATTGAAAGTAGTGTATCCCTCTACACCCATGGATGCAAAAGGATTATTGATAGCTGCCATCAACGATCCCAATCCTGTTCTGTATTTTGAACACAAGGCTTTGTACCGCAGCATCAGCGGACCCGTGCCCGAAGAATATTACGAAACAGAAATTGGCAAGGCAAGGTTAGTGCAGGAAGGAGAAGATATCAGCATCATCACTTATGGCGCCGGAGTGCATTGGGCATTGGACTATGCAAAAAATCATCCTGATATTTCCATACATATACTTGACCTGCGCACATTGCTGCCGTTAGACTATGTTGCCATAAGAAACGCCGTACAACAAACGGGTAAAATATTATTGTTGCACGAAGACACATTGATCGGTGGTATTGGCGGAGAAATTGCAGCATGGATCGCCGAAAACTGTTTTGACCATCTGGATGCACCGGTAATGCGATGCGCATCATTGGACACGCCCATTCCTTTTAATTTAGAACTCGAGAAAAACTTTATGGCTTACAGCAGGCTGGATGAATTTGTACAACGGTTGATGGAGTATTGATCTTTTTGCCGGGGTAGTTGTTTTTCGAAAAAGAAAAATTATTTTCACCATACAATTGAGTCTTTACCAAATCAATCTTTAAACCATGTCAAGCTCTACCATTATTCTCATCGCCATCGGCGTTGTATTGATCCTTCTCATCTTTGCCATTATTTCTGTTTATAATGCACTGACCAAAGGGCGTATCCTCACCCAGGAAGGAGCCAGTGGTGTTGGCACTTGCCTGCAGCAACGAAATGACCTGATCCCCAATCTTGTTGAAACAGTTAAAGGCTATGCCGGTCATGAGAACCAAACCCTTGTTGAAGTAATAAAATGGCGCAACCAGTGCGCTGGGGCTACCACGGTAGAGGATCAGAATGCTGCTTCCAAGGGGCTGAGCCAGGCGCTTATTAATATGCTTTCACTTACAGAAGACTATCCCGAACTAAAGGCCGATACCCAATTTCAGCAGTTGATGGCCGAACTGGCCCGTATCGAAGAAAAGATCAACGATGCCCGCCGTTATTATAATGGTACGGTGAGAGACTACAATCAAAGCCTTGCTGTATTTCCAAAAAACATCATTGGTAACAGTTTTGGTTTTAAACCGGCTGTATTCTTTGCCGAAGACGCGGAAGCAAAAATAGCACCCAAGGTCAAATTTTAATGATCATACACCGGCATATCCGTTTGCGAATCATTGTCATTATAATCCTGTTTCTTTTTTTAAATTTTTTTGCAACGGCGCAAAAAACCAAACCTTCTGCCTACTACTTTACCCCCACCTCCGAAAAATATTTAAGTGATGCAGAAGTAGATTCTTTATTCTATAAAACTTCCGCAGATCTTTTTAAGGAGAACCTGATCCCTTCAGCATTATTTGAAAAAAAATTTCCGGGGATAAAGAGCCTGCTGGTTGCCATGAGCAGGAACGGCATAATACAATCTTTTAAATCGGTAGAATTAAAACTGAAGAAAGCTACAGAAAAAGATCCCGGGGCCTTTAATGAAAATAAGAAGCTATTCACCGATGCCCTGCAGAAACAGGTAAGGAGTACTTTTTATTCGAACAAACTTTTGTCGCAATACCTTTCCTTTAATAACAGAGACCATATTAGTTATTTTAACAGCACAGTAAGGATAGGGAAAGACGGAAAACTATTAGTGCAGGAAAAGATAACCGTGTATAACGGCAATGGACAGCCCAACCCGCTTTATGGCGACGACCCCTTACTGGAGGATGCAGGTGCCATGAATAACGAGATCAAAAGGGGCATTGTACGAGCCTTTCCACTTTACTATATTAATAAATACCATCTTTTTCAGAACACAACATTTAAACTGAAAGATCTATTGCGTGACGGGCAAAAAGAGAACTATCATACCGAAAAACATGAAAATGGTATTTTGTTGTATACCGGAAGCCAGGACATTTTTCTTGATGCCGGAAAATACACTTACAGCATTACCTATGAAACAGATCACCAGTTGAAATTGCTGAAAGACTTTGATGAACTGTACTGGAATGTTACAGGCAATGGATGGTCATTCCGCATTGATTCGGCCATGTGCACGGTTATCTTACCCAGGGGAGCTAATGTATTATCAAGTAAATGTTATACAGGTGTGCAAGGTGGCACAGGCGAAGATTGCAATACTACCACCGATGTATCCGGCGACAGCACGATCATTGTTTTTAAAACCACAAGGCCATTGATGCCCGGGCAGGGGATAACGATTGCTGTTTCCTGGCCCAAGGGAATAATAAGCAAGCCTTCTTCCTTTAGCCAGGTCATGT
>JANNBU010000250.1:0-8889 GCA_031385805.1 Ferruginibacter sp. | reverse complement strand
TCGGCCACCGGGCCAATGGTGCTCCTTATTGCAGAAAGGAATAATCCGGCAATAACTTTTAACTGGACCAACCCGGATTATAAATTTACAACAGGCCTTAGTTCCCAGGATGTATTCTATACTTTACAATTTGATACTACCGGTTCTGGTTTTACAAACCCTTCAATTGGAGAAACTACCATTTCAAAGGATCTTGCAATCAATTTAACTGTTGGGGCATTGAACGGCAAAATATTAGCAATGGGATTGCTTGAAGACATGCCGCATGAAATGGAAATCAGAATAAAATCCAGCCTGATCAATAATAGCGCAGTATTATATTCCAATGTCCTTAAAATTGTAGTAACGCCATTTTTGGATGTTGCTGTACCGGTACCTGTAAATGGCGATTTATGGATCACCGGTGATGCGGTGAGTTCAGGATGGTCTAACCCACTTGGTAGTCCTTTCGTTGTAAGCCAGAAATTCACGAAAATTTCTCCTGTCCTATACGAGCTGACAATTTCGATGCCTGGCGGTGGAGGATACAAACTTTTACAGGACAATGGTAACTGGGCAACACAATATCACATGCTTGCCGGCGGTACCTGGTCTGGAGGTTCTTTTGAAAAAAGAGATGCTGATCCCCAGTTTCCTGGCCCGCTAAGTGCAGGTACGTATAAGATCTCTGTCAATTTTAAAACCGGGAAATTTACAGTAACTCAATAGTATTCAAAATAAAACATTTATCAAAAACATTGAATTATGAAAAATATTTTTAAAATTTTTATAGCAGCAGCAGTTGTTCTTTTTTATACTGCCTGTAATAAAGTAGATGACCTGCCAGCGTATGGTAAAGGCTCGGCTGTTGTATTAAGCAGTTCGGTGTCATCTATCGCTGCTGCCCCTGCAGATTCAAATAATAATGTAGTAACTTTTTCATGGACCAATCCAAAGTATGCACAGGATTCTTCTTTATACAAATTTGTTGTTGAGATAGATTCTGCCGGAAGGAATTTTGCAAAAGAAGTTACCAAAACAGTAACCGGTGCATTTTCTGCTTCTATGACTGCAAAAGAACTGAATGCTATTTTACTTGGCTTTGGTTTTAAGTTCAATATTCAATACACAATTGATGTTAGGGTTACTTCTTCTTATGGAAATAACAATGAATTGTATAAATCAAATACCATTCAATTACAGGTAACACCTTATAAGATACCTCCTAAGATCGCTCTGCCTGCATCGGGTAAATTATTCATTGTAGGAAATGCTACGGCAGGTGGATGGAACAACCCTGTTCCTGTTCCTACACAGGAACTTGCAAGGGTTGATGAAACGACCTTCATGGGTGTTTTTGATATGAGCGGTGGAAACCAATTCCTGCTTTTACCGGTTAATGGCGACTGGAGCCATAAATATGCGGTTGGAGATAATGTACCTGCAACAGGAGGTAATTTTTATTACGATACAACGAATAATTTCACCGGCCCTGCTAGTGGAGGTACATACCTGATCGTAGTAGATTTTCAAACAGGTAAGTATACCTTAACCCCCTACACAGGCCCACAATTACCTACCGACCTTTTTATAGTTGGTGATGCAACAGTTGGTGGCTGGAACAATCCTGTACCCGTTCCATCGCAACAACTTACCCGTTTAAATTCGGTACAGTTTGAAGTAACATTACCCATAGCTGCAGATAAATTTTATTTATTATTGCCAGTTAATGGTAGCTGGACTAATAAATATGCTGTTCCGAATAATACCATTGCCGGCCTTTCGGCAGGAGGATATTTCGGGTATAATTTCAATGATAATTTCCCCGGGCCAAGCATTGCAGGTAACTATAAAATTGAAGTAAATTTTGCCATTAAAGACCCATTGGCACCTACTGCGCCAACTGCATGGTTTAAAACAACCAAATTATAAAGAACGTATTAAGATTCTAATAAATAAAAAACGTCCCGATTATAAATATCGGGACGTTTTTTTATAGCTAAGATCATAAATAATTATTTCATCAATTCTTCCAGCACATGCCCCACACTTCCATTCGGCATTTGAATTTTAAGCATGGCACTGATCGTTGGCGCTACATCTGTCATGTAAACTTCCCGGTTAGTTTTTCCCGGTTTTATCTTCCAGCCATACCATAGCAATGGGATATGTGTGTCGTACGTGTACATAGTGCCATGTTCTGTTCCAATAGACAACACATCGGTATACTGCGGCTTTAATATGAATTGTATATCACCACTGCGTTTATAAAAGAATCCTTTTGCAAACATGTCTTTTTGTTGGGCAGGCATGACAACTTTATCAAATTCCAGATAATCAAAAACGCTTACCACTTCTTGTTTTGTTCTTAAATGCCCGATGATGGTATTTTTAATTTCGGTATTAGCAAGTTTTGCAGAGTCTATAACATAGTTGTTGAGGTAAACCTGGTATTCATGTATCGCTTTCACTATTTTATTTACGCCAAATTTTTCGGCACATAACTGGTTCAATTCTTTTCTCATTTCTGATGAATTTAAACTGCCAGCAGGTATTTTATTTTCCTTCATAAAATCGGGCACCTGCGGGGCACCGTGATCGGCACTCAAAAAAAATAAATATTTCCCTTTACCGATCGTTGCATCTAAGTAATTCAAAAAGTTTTCAATGTCTTTATCTAAGCGCAGGTAAGTGTCTTCCACTTCCAGTGAATTGGGCCCAAACCTGTGTCCTATATAATCTGTAGAAGAAAGGCTTACACAAAGCATATCAGTCGGCGAACTCATTCCAAGCTTTTCATGTTGAATTATTTTTTTTGCAAAATCAAGCGTGAGTGTATTCCCATAAGGCGATTGCCTGAATGGGTAATAATTCTTACCGATCAATGAGCTATATGCATGCGGAAATGTTACCGTCTTTTCATGTTGCACCGGGCGCTCGTATTTTTTATCATCGGAAGTACTTTGTTCATACATAGATTTATCATAGAGTAAATTCCAGTCCTTCATCATCATTGAATCAATTTTTCGATCGCTGTTATAACTGCTTACCCACGCAGGCAGGTTATTCATATAGTAAGTACTCGTTATCCAGTTGCCGGTGCTGTCATCAAACCAATAGGCGGCATTGGCACTGTGGCCGGCGGGAAAGATACCTCCCCTGTCTTTTAATGCGATACCAAAAACCCTGCTCCTGAAATTTGTTGCCAATCGCAACTCATCTCCTACTGATGTGACAAGCATATTCTTCGGACTCATTTGTCCCTGGTTTGAAAAACTTCCTACCGTATTGACCGATCGGTCCTGTGCACAATACATCGCTTTGCCGCTGTCTCTTTCGATCCAGTCATTACCAACGATCCCGGATATGGCCGGTACAGATCCGGTGTATAGACAAGTATGTCCTGCCGCAGTTACAGCCGGAGTATAAGGAATAAAAGTGTTTTCAAAACTATACCCTTGTTGCAACAGGCGCTTGAACCCACCATTACCATAACGGTTAAAATAGCGGTATAAATAATCCCAACGCATCTGGTCAACTACCAGGCCAACAACCAGCTTTGGCCTTTCAATTCCATTACCAGGCTCAGGCGTATTCTTTACTTTTTGTTGTGCTGTTAAATTGAAAGCATTGAAAATAAAAAGACAAGCTGTAATTAAGATTTTCTGTTGCATAATTTGAAAACTAATATTCTGTAAATATACCTACAAACGGAACTGTAAACCCTGCATGTTGATGTTATGTGAAGGTTACGGATTTTGGCATCAATGTCTTATTTTTGCGGCAGTCTGTTGGTTTGACCACATAGGCACATAGAGCACATAGGATTAAAGCAGGTGAGTAAAGAACTAATTGTACAAGAGAGTGACCCTTCGTTCCTCAGGGTAAACTCCACGATGTTGAGTTAAAAGCAAATGCCGGAGAAAATATTCAACCTGCCTGCCGGTAGGCAGGTATTAAATCTTAAATATTAAATACCAATGGATGTATTTGAAAAATTAGTGAAAGACGGCGGCCCGATAGGTCAACACATGGACAGGGCGCATGGCTATTTTGCATTTCCAAAATTGGAAGGTGAATTGGGGCCACGCATGCAGTTCAGGGGAAAGGAAATGATCGTATGGAGTTTGAATAATTACCTTGGTTTGGTTAATCATCCCGAAGTAAGAAAAGTTGATACAGAAGCCGCCGCAAAATATGGCATGGGAAACCCGATGGGTGCCAGGATGATGAGTGGAAATTCAACCAAACATGAAGAACTTGAAAAAGTTATCAGCAAATTTGTAAGCCGGGAAGATACCATGTTGCTCAACTTCGGATACCAGGGTATCATGAGTTGTATTGATGCATTGGTGAACCGCCGCGATGTGATCGTGTATGATGCAGAAGCGCATGCATGTATCGTAGATGGCGTTCGCCTGCATATGGGCCACCGTTATGCATTCAAGCACAATGATATTGAGGATTGCGAAAAACAATTGCAAAGGGCCAAAGAGCTGGCAGCTAAGAACGGCGGTGGTATCTTACTCATCACCGAAGGCGTTTTTGGAATGGATGGAGAACAGGGTATCTTAAAAGAGATCGTTGCACTGAAGAAAAAACTTACCTTGCCGTCAGGCAGGTATGAATTCCGTATTTTAATAGATGATGCTCACGGTTTCGGGTACATGGGACCAACCGGGGCTGGTGCAGATGAAGCACAGGGATGCCAGGAAGGTATCGATCTTTACTTCAGCACATTTGTAAAGAGCATGGGAAGTATTGGTGCATTCATCAGCGGGCCAAAAGCCGTATTAAAATATTTACGTTACAATACCCGATCACAAATTTTTGCAAAGAGCCTGCCATTACTAATTGTAGAAGGGATGTTGAAGCGCATGGAAATGGTCATTACCATGCCTGAGTTGAGAGCAAAATTATGGGGCAATGTAAAACGTTTACAAAGCGGGTTAAAAGAAAGAGGTTTTGATATTGGCCATACAAATTCTCCTGTTACACCTATTTACATGAAAGGTGATGTACCCGAAGCCACGCAAATGGTGATGGACCTTCGGGAGAATTATCATATTTTTTGTTCTATCGTTGTATATCCTGTTATACCAAAGGGTGATATCATTTACCGCATCTTACCAACAGCGGCACACAGCGATGAGGATATTGATCTTACATTAAAAGCATTTGAGGAAACGAAGAAAAAATTAGATGCAGGTTTGTATAAGGCTGCGGATATTCCGGATATGGCGGATGTGTAAACCCCCGCCGCCCCTTCCCGAAATGATCGGGATATTCCAGAAGGGGAACTGGGTATATAAACTTTGATGATTCTTTTTGAAAATTGAATATTGAGAATTGTATACCTGCCTACCGGCAGGCAGGTTGAATATTTTTAAAAACATCGAATTATATAAGCTTACGGTATACTGCATCTCGTATCCCGTATCATTATTTCGGCGCATCTGCCCATACAGTCGTTTCCGCCCACGCATCAAAATCTTTATTCAGTAATGCTATTTTATGGCGGGCGCCTTTCAATGCCGCTGCACCTAATAATAATCGCAAGGGCGGTTCACTTGATTCAACTGCTTTTACGATTGCTTGTGCTGCTCTTGCAGGATCGCCGGGCTGGTTACCGCTATAACCGCGGATCGTATTTTTATTAGCACCTGCAGTGGTTGCATAGTCTTCAATGACGATTGAACTGTTATTGGCAGAACGCCCGGCCCAGTCGGTACGGAAACCGCTTGGTGCAACGATCGTTACTTTAATACCTAATGGTGCCGTTTCTTTGGCAAGCGATTCTGAAAGTCCGTCAACAGCGAACTTGGTAGCATTGTAAAATCCAACTGCAGGAAATCCAACCAACCCGCCGATAGAAGAAACATTTACAATATGTCCGCTTTTTTGTGCACGCATTACAGGCAATGTTTCCTGGATCATTTTGGCAAGCCCGAAGAAATTGATCTCGAACATATTTCTTACGGCATGATCTTCACTTTCTTCCACTGCACCGAAATAGCCGATGCCGGCATTGTTTACCAATACATCAATGCGCCCGAATGCATCTTTTGTTTTTTGTACTGCATTTTTTATATCAGCAATTTTAGTGACATCTAATTTTACTGCGATGGCTTTCCCTTCATTCCCTGCAATAATATCTTTTACATCATCTGTATTGCGTGCGGCTACAGCAGTTCGGTAGCCTTTTGATAATACATAAATTGCGAGTTCCCTGCCAAAACCTGTAGAATATCCTGTGATCAACCATACTTTTTCCATGCGTTAATTTTTTATTTTACCTAATTATAAACAAGATACGGGATGAATTGTTCTGGATAAAAAAAAGCCTCTCCTATCCTCCCGAAGGGGAGGGAAAAGGAGGAGATTGAAGCGAAGAATATGCCATAATAATTTTTATTAAGCCGGCATTTTTTTCAATATTCCTCTTCATTGACAGTTTATCCTGAGAAATGAAGGACTCTCTTGTTCTGTATAACTTTATTCACCAGAAAAAACTCAGCAAGTTTCGGGTAGGAAACGAGTTTGATCAGCTATAATTTCGTATCATTAAACAACAAAAGATGAGCAAACAAAATGAAACAGACTTTAGCCGTATCGCTGCTGCTATTGATTATATAAAAGATAATTTCAGATCGCAACCCAACCTCGAAAAAGTTGCTGAGAAGATACATGTAAGTCCGTTCCATTTTCAAAAAATGTTTACCGAATGGGCAGGAGTAAGTCCAAAGAAATTCCTGCAATACATTACAATTGCCCATGCAAAAAAAATGCTGAAAGAAAACCAGGCTACCTTATTTGATACCGCATTTGAAACGGGTTTATCAGGTACAGGAAGATTGCACGACCTGTTCATTAATATTGAAGGAATGACCCCGGGAGAATATAAAAATAATGGAGAGAACCTTTCTATCAATTATAGTTTTGCAGAAACTCCGTTTGGAAATATATTAGTAGCATCAACTTTCAAAGGTATTTGTCATATTTCTTTTGCAGACGATGAATCAGCAGCATTGGCAGTGCTACAAAAAACATTTCCCAAAGCAAATTATAAACAGGTAGTTGACCTTGCCCAACAAAATGTGTTGTACATTTTCACACACGACTGGAGTAAATTGAATGAGATAAAACTGCATCTGAAAGGAACCGCATTTCAATTAAAGGTTTGGGAAACACTTTTAAAAATTCCGATGGGACAGTTAACTACTTATGGCAATATTGCACAACACATAGAAAACCCCAAAGCTTCCAGGGCAGTGGGAACAGCCATTGGCGAAAACCCTGTTGCATTTTTAATTCCCTGCCACCGCATCATTCAGTCAACAGGTATATTTGGTGGTTATCATTGGGGAAGCACCCGCAAAACGGCGATGATCGGATGGGAAGCTGCACATACTGAAAATAAATAGCCGGGAAGGCGGGAAGACGTTATTTTAATACTGATTATCTTAACGTCTTCCCGCCTTCCCCGAAAAAAAATAAAACGACTTTTAAAATGGATCTGTTTAGTGATGGTACTATTTCGAATTTATTGCCTTATGATGGCGAAGTTGTTTATTACGGCAAAATTTTAAAGCAAAAAGAGGCGCAGGATTATCTTGATTGCCTGCTCAAGACCATTGAATGGAAAAATGATGAAGCGATGATCTTCGGCAAGCTGATCATCACGAAAAGAAAAACTGCCTGGTATGGAGATGCCGGATTTTCATATACTTATTCAAATATAACCCGGCATGCATTGCCATGGACAAAGGAATTACTGGAGCTAAAGAAACTGACAGAAGAACTTACCGGCGCTACATACAATTCCTGTTTACTCAATTTATATCACAATGGTGATGAAGGAGTGTCGTGGCACAGTGATGATGAAATAACATTGGGCAAACATTCGGCTATAGCTTCTTTTAGTTTCGGTGCTGAAAGAAAATTTTCTTTTAAGCACAAACAAACAAAAGAAACCCTGTCTGTTTTATTGGAAAGCGGAAGCTTGTTGGTTATGAAAGGAAGTACGCAAACAAACTGGCTTCACTCAATACCAAAGACAAAAATAATAAATAAGCCAAGGGTGAATTTGACTTTCAGAACAATCGTGAACAAACTTTAAAGAAGTCCAAAACCTTTGTAAAATTTGTTATAATAAAAAGAGGCTGCCATAATTGACAGCCCCTTAAATATAATAATTTCAAACCCTGTTTGTTATTCTTTTACAAGCTTAATACTTTTTAGGTTATTGCCCTGTATTACCTGTAAATTATAGATTCCCGCATTAAGGTCATTGCCAAACTTAAATTGTTGTTTACCTGTTCCTTCTGCTTGGTAAACTTTTCTTCCAAGTATATCTGTTAAAGTGATTGACAGCTTTTCTTTACTATTATAGCCATCCAGCAAAAGCATAAATATTGTATTGGTTGGATTTGGATATACACTCACCTTCAATACAGCACTTACCTGAACCGAAGTAACATATTTAGCATTTTTGTTGTTAGCAGCTATTGGCGGTGGCGGGCAATTTGGCCCTACTAAAATTCCGTTTAATGTCCCTACACAGGTTTTAGAATCTTTCACATAACCAGAATATATACCCGCAGGAAGGTTAAGAAATACATTACTTACCTGGTAAGTATTCCCATCTAAGCTATATGTATACGGTCCTGTTCCACCAGTTACAAATGCAGTGGCAGATCCAACCGTACAACTTGAAGTTGTTGCAGTAGTAACTGCTAAAGGAACAACGGCGCATGAAAGACATGCGGTTCTATAATACAAACCTTCACAAACAACTTACCAAATAAATCTCTTTAAAAAAACAATGTAGGAAAAATTTATAACTCTCCACTTAACAAACATCAAAAAACCAACATAACATAAAAAAACAACTATAATAAATCAATAATT
>JANNBU010000232.1:0-19921 GCA_031385805.1 Ferruginibacter sp. | reverse complement strand
TTTTTAGCCATTTATTTTATTGTTGTAGTTGTGATTTTATAATCAGCATTCCAACCCCCTTCAGGGTTACCAAGCTTAGTTTGTATTTTAGATGGATCTAACCCTTTTTCAACAAGCAAGCTCTTAATTTTATTTGCTCTTGCTAATGCCAAATCACCGTAGGTTTTATATCCATTCACTCTACAAATAATATTTGCTTTATCAGAAAAAGTCTGTCCCGGATTTCCATTGGCATTTCCAAAAATTGTTATACTGTAATCTGATTTGCCATTTACTGAGCTCATTATATCACTTACTTCATCTTTAACACTTCCTTGTGTTGATGCAGTATTTACCCAAAAATTAATATTGCTTCCTTTAGTGAAAGTATTAGTTTCCTTGATAGGTAGAGGCTTAGTACCAGAATTTGGAGTTGGTATTTTAGGTTTCGCTATAGGAGTTTTCATCGTACCAACTTTTTCTACATTTTTATCTGCATCAAAAATGTCTGAGCTATATACACCCTTTTGAAAAGAATAATTTTCATAGAAAATATTATTATCAAAAGGATCAGATTCTCTAGGGGCTTCTGTTTGCGACCTTGCTGTTTTTTGTTTATTTAGTATTTTAATTTCGTCAGAAGATAATTTATTTCGATAATTTTTGTCTCTTTTAATATCTACTACCTTACCGTTATCATAAAGGTCTGATTCATAAACATCATAAGTAGTTAATTTTCCAGTAGCATTATGAAAATTTAATTCTACAGCTTTTCCAGTTTGGATATTTGTTATACTCTGAATTGTACTTTTATAAATTACCCCTGCCGCATTTCGATAATTTGTCTTAATATATTTTTCAGCTCCTTCTATATCAATTCCTCTAACCACATCATTTTCCGCAAAAGCGTAAGAACTATTCCACGGATACTCTTCTGATAACGGGTCCACGCTTAAAAACCTTCCCAGCCTCGCGTCATATATCCTTAATCCATAATCTTGCTGATTACCCTCGCCTTTCAACTCATTATCATTTTCCTTTCCGTTAAAGCCATAACGATACGAAGACGCAGAACTGGCTTGATATTTTCTCTCCGGCATGAGCATACCGAACAAATCTATAAACGCTTTTTCAAAGAACAGATGACAATTAAATTTACAAAAAAAATTACGAGGTTATTTCATTTCATTATCGCCGCTGATCATAAGACCAGGCGGCGGCACCTCATTTTAATGAACACCTACGGCAGCGAAATTTATCTACTCTCTAAGCTATCTGCTTCTAAAATTCATATTTGAACCAACCTATAGTTTTTATACTATCTATAGACTGAAACTCAACTTGCTTAACAGTTAATACATCTTTAATTTTTAGTAACATTTCATATTCTTTTACCGATACAGGACTGACTATCTTTTTCAATTTTTCTACTTCGTACCTCCCTTTAAAAAAAGCTGGGTCGAAATAATCATTAATATTAATCCCATTGTTCGAATAATTAGGATAATTCTTTGATGTATCGGTAACTAAAAATTCCATCCCTCTAAATGTATCTAATCGGCTTTCACTTTTAGTCTTTCCATTTTGTGGGGCATATCTGATAATGTGAATTGGCATGCCTTTATTACCGATATAAATATTATATTCAAAAGTTTGATTTCTAATTATCAAAGACGACTTAACTCTTTTCCCAATCTTCTTTGAATCAATGTAAGAAATTTTAAGTTCTTTTTCTTTGAAAATTTGGGTATACTTAAAGCCACCACAAGAGATTACGCATAAAGCAATAGAAATAAAAAGCAAAGCATTATTGATTTTCTGCATCAGTAACCTCCTTTTTAATTTTAACGTGAATAGTACCCTCCAATGATAATTTTATTTTCGCTTTTATAGCAATTGTTGTTGGTTGCTTTAATGGGCTATTATAGGAAGTTACAGCCCAAGTAGTCCGGTATTTTCGTTCCCATTTTGATACTTTACCTGAACCAACAACATCTGGGCTTATTGAACCAAAATTGCCAAACATTCTAAAAGGCAAGTTGCCTGCTTCCGTCTTTAAACCATATACTGTAGCATTATCAAGAGACTTCGATATTGGTCGAGTAAGATTTATATGCGGGTTGCCATTAACTTCTGCGCCTCCACCTGCCCAACACATACCCGCAAGTACTTGTGTTGGTTGCCCTGCATATCCATTAGCTAATGAAGAATAGAAATTTTCCTTATCAGGCATTTTCTCATCATAATCACTTCGATGATAATCTATAACTAAAGTTTTTACATACCCATCAGCACCTAAACGTTTTATTATCTCATCGGCAGTAGATTTGTCTAATTGGTCAGACTCGATATAAATAGAATTCTCTGGATTTTTTTCGGCTGTTTTTTGCAGACGCTTTGCAGACATATCATTAGTTTTATCTCTATTTTTTCCAACAATATAAACATTGACTGCTCTTGTTCTGTTTGGGTCAACTATACTATCACCCAATGGGTCTCCGAACCAAATAGGGTTATTTTCAAAAGCGACATAAGGGCTTATTGATGTATTAGGTTTGGGATCTAAGTTAAAACGTCTTCCTATCCTGCTATCATATTCCCAAAATTCTGCTGTGTAAGAATTTTCGTTTATCTCAGTAGATTTTTCTTGTCCATTTAACCCATAACGATACGAAGACGTAGCACTGGCTTGATATTTCTTCTCCGGCATGAGCATACCGAACACGTAGAAACTATTAGCAGTAACAACATCTGCATTATAATAATCTACAGTTATGCCATCGGAAGAATGTTGCAATTTTCTGTCTGAAATTGTAGCTACCACATTGCCCAACATATTACTTAGCTCAAAGAACTTATTGCCTGTTGTAAAGATAGTATTTCCATTGGTATTTACCGGCGGTTGAACCTGCATATCAATGTTGGTATTTAAAATTCCCAGGCGGCTACTGCCATACAGGTGTACTTCGGTTTGTGTAAGGCTGTTATTGTTTACAGCTGCATCTTTGGTATATAAACCCATGCTGTTGCCGCTTGCATCCCTTACATAGTAAGTGGTTTTTGATGCACAGTCTGAACAGGTTTTTACAGATTTACTTATGCGGTTGCCTGATGGGTCATACGTATAAAGTATTTGTGTTCCGTTGGTTTTTTCAATTTTTGTTATTTTCCCATAGACTGACCATTCAATATTGCTGATGCCTTCGGATATATCGCTTGTTAAATTACCAATTGCATCATATTGGTAATTACCGTTGGTTTGTCCCTGTTTTATGTCGTTGTATTTGTCGTAGTTGGTAGTAACATCTGCTGCTCCATCCACCACTTTATCTAACTGGTTGGTGCCAGGTTTATAGGTATAAATCATATTATCCATTGGAAGCCTTGCTGCATCGCCATTTCGCAGATAGTGTTTTATATTGCCATTGGGATCGTAGCTTATTGTTTCTTTGTATGCACTTGTTGGTTGTGCTGTTGTTGTAAAACTATTTGTGGCATTGTTAAAGCCTTCAAATGCATCCATGTTTTTTATGCGGTTTAACTGGTCGTATTTGTAACCATACAATTGTGCATTGCCCAGTTTTGGTATGTTTACAAACATGGCGGCTATATTACCATTGAATAATTCATTGGCAACTTTATCGCCACCGGTGCCGGTTAAACCAAAAGTACCGCCCGTAAATGGATCTGCTGAAGCTCCTCCTATTGGTTTATAATCCCCGCCAAAATAATTAAGGCTGTAGCCAAAAACATCGCGGGCTATATTGCTATTACCCCCTCCGCCCCCTAAAGGGGGAACCAGGCCATCGCCACCCATATCGAATTTACCATCACCGACAGATGTGGCATTCACCCCTTTTATCCAACCTTGCAGCGTGTAAGCATAGTCGATACCCTGCACCTGGTTTTGGCCCAATATGGTTCGTGCAAGCGGTCCATGCTTATAATAATTATAACGGGCATCCTTATACCATACTAATTTATCGCTGCTGGTTTCTACATCTGTTAAACGGTTCTCGGCATCGTAACTATAGCGGTGATAGAACGCATCAAGCTGACCGGGTTGATAAGCTACCTGGTTTACTTTGCCACTGATGAGGTCGTATTCATATACCATACGTTTCCAACGGTTGCCGCTTGCATTGCCAGCAGCACTGTTCATGCCATTAACACTAAGTGTGCTTTGGCTGCTGCCGTAGTCTTGAAGTAAGGTATCTACATTGCCATGAATATCATAACTATATAGTGTAGCTGCATTCCATGAATAATAAGGATCGTTGCTGTCTGTATTTTTTATGAATGAATAACTTACCCGGTTACGTAAATTCTTTTGGTAAAACCCGCCATTAGCTGCAGTATTTGTTTGTAATGGTGTATAGGCATTATCGTACACAGTAATTGTCATCTGCTCTTTGATGCCGCCCCCTGTGAACCATGTAGCAAATGCGGTTAGACTTCGGCTGGTGGCCGGATCCATGCTGTTGGCAGCCTGGGGTTTTTGCCCTACTTCCTGTATTCGGCCCAGTGGGTCGTATAAGGTGTAAGAATATTTATTTTGCGTTTGTTGTTTGGCGTTCTGACTAACAACCAGCCTTCCTAAGCGGTCGTACCAAAAATTACTAATTCCTGCATCAGGTGTTTTTTGGGCTACCACCTGGTTTAAAGTATTGTAGCGGTATTCGGTTACGAGTGTATGCGTTGGCGTTTCGATGTTTGCGCTGATGGCTTCTGATTGACCATTCTTAACCCTTGTGCGGGCGGCTTTTACATGATTTAGAAAATCGGTATTACTATGCCGTGCATCTACTCCGGCAGGAGGAACCGTTTTTACAAGGTTACCAGCTTGATCATAATAGTACAGGGTATAGTGATACTCATTCCTTTTATATTTAACTGTGAAACTTTCCAGATTTTTTGCAGCCAGGCATTTGCTGCGGTATGCAAGATCAAATACATTGCGCAGGCTGTCAACATAGAGCTCATACTTTTCCAATGCACTATTGAGGGCTATTTTAATTAAGTCTTTACAGGGATCATCGTTAGGAATAATTACCGGCCCATTGGAAGGATGATTGAGTCCGCAAAGCACCGGTGCAAGTTTTCCGATAATATTTGGCCCAATTGGCTGGGCCACCAACTGTATTGCAAACCTGGTTTCCTCTTCAGATTCGGTTGGTGATGAACATACATAACCTGCATTGTTTCCACAAACAGTGTTATATAAGACTAATAATTCCTCGTATGCATAATAGGTTTCCATAACCCTGTTAAACCAGGCCGCAAAATCAGTTTCACAATCGGCCACCATACCATTTGGATGTATTACATAATATACCTGCTTCAAGCTCAGCAATACCTGGGGATCATTTATACTAATAGTTCCAACCGGTTCCAGGGTAAAGCCAGTAATACCACAATCGGTTATTGCATTCAGAATGTCCTGAAAGTTTACAATTGGGTTAAATGCCCTTGGATCTGGAGCTCCAACAACAGCAGGCTCCATACCATTGGTACTATCACTTGCAAATTGGGTATTTTCCCTTGCGCCCTCCACAAAGGCTTTATTATAAGCGGCAGTAAATAAGTCTTCTCTTGCAGCTGTTGGTAACTTTAGGGTAGAAAACTGACTGTTAAAGTTTGTAATAAAGACCGTAATTCTGCTGCACCTGTTATCGCATACATCGAGAACCACTGATGCATTTAGCAGGTAATAAGCAGTAATTTCATCGAATAATGCCCCGCTATTGAACTGCTCATTGAACCTTGCAGTAAATACATTCTGACACTCGTTACCAGAAAATTGTGTGGCAGGATCGGGATAGTCATTCCGAAATGCAGCTAAAAATTCATTCAGGCTTGCAGCATCTGCTGTAATACTTCTCCTTGTGCCGCATATATTAAGGTCGAATCCACAACTCAAGTAGCGTAACTTTAAAACATCAAAATTTGTATAGTTTGTAGCAAAAGTGCCATTGAAAAGTTCCATAAATAAATTCTGACAATCAATGCCCATAGCTCCCTGATTTTGCTCTAAAAATTCGCTTACCAATGCTATCATTCTTTCACAATCTGCGGTCGTTTCACATACTGCTAACCGGATGTGACAAATACCCAGGTATAATATTTCAATTTCAGCATAAGTGTATTGCTTATGCATTGCATGGTTAAAGTATGCTGCAAATGCATCCTCACAATCAGGCAATTCACTTACGGGATTATTGGCGCTTATAAATTCGTCAAGGATACGTGTTAACTCATCGCAAGTATAAGGAGCATTGCATAGATCATTAAGATCTGGAGTACAGTTATTGGTTTCCCCACTCATTGAATTGTAATAATTTTCTATCTGGCCATAGTTCAATGCTGTGGTAAGACTAAAATAATTATTGAAGAACAATACAAATGCTGCTTTACAATCAGGTAGCTCCCATGGGTGTCCGTTATGAGCTACTTTAAAGGCATTATATACCCTGGTGAGTAAAAAGTGATTAGGGAAAATACAGACATTTAACCCGCATCCTCCTTTGCAAGTATAGTTATAAATTGCATCAAGTTGGGCATAAGAAAAATCGCTGTTGAGCCTTGAATTGATAAAATCTTTAAATACCGTTTGACAACCTGGATTTGAATAAATCAACACCGTGTGAATATTGTAAAACTCATCAATTAATGCATTGAATGACTCACAGGTTACAATTACTTTACAAACATCCGGTTCGGGCCCGCATTGCCTGAACATAATCATCCATTCCTGGTAAGTGAGCACCTTATTGAACCTGGTATTGAAAAATTGTACAAATGCCTGAACGCATGAATTGCCTATAGGCATTTGCAAATATGCCGGTGACAGGTAAAATTCCTGTAGGGCTGCATTCAGGTCATTACAACTAATTGGCGGGTTAAAAGTATTGCAGGAATCTCCAAATGCGGCATAGTCTGTCCAATTTTTTACAAATCCGGTTTTATAATTAGCAAAACGTGCAAATGCCTGGTTAAGGGATACTTGTTCCGCTGTTTGAGGATGCAAAATTGGTGCAGCAATTCCGAAAGCTATAAAGAATGCATCTTTTATATCCTTGTAATCCTTGCAATCTATACAGGTTTTAGGCGGCGCAGCATTGCCCCTGCATTGCAATGCAGGTGGTATGCTAAAAGGAACTGGCAACATCTTGCATGAAAAACTACCATTGCAAAGTGCTAACAGGGTATCTAATTTACCCTGACTTATTACAGTACCATGCTGGTAAGCCATGTAGGCAGAAAAAGTCCCCGAAAAATAACCTTGGGTAACACTACTGTTATATTGTGTTTGCAGGTCCGTCAGTCTTTGACATTGACAAGGATCTGGTTTGGTTAGCACATAACTATTGGCCAGAGCCGGTTGCTTGTCGTAAGGAGGCGGCACTGTAATAATCCATGGAAAACATTCTGAAGTATATGGTGGCTGTGTAATATTAGTATAAGGAGGATGTATTCTAGTTGCCAGGTATTCTTTTATTACTTGCGGAAAATCGTAATAATAAACCCCTTCGATTAATACACCAGTTGCATTGGGTTTTAGACTTGAAGAACCGAGGAAATGCCCTTCATCGGCTCCTGCTTTACAAATTTTATGCAGGCGTGTTACCAGCCATAATGAATCATCATGTGATATTGTACCTACCCGGGGACAGGCTTCTAATTGCATTATCCATGTTCTGGCATAACCCCGGCAAACTGTATCGTATTGTGCCTGGGCGAGTTGACCGGCCTGGTACACCCCACCATCAATATCACCTCCATTGGCAAGGCTGTTTATAATATTCCCTATTTCACCAATATCCATGTTTTGAAAAGTATTGTTAGGATTTTCATAATCAATAAAACGTAATTGGTAAGGAGGGATATTGTTATTAGGATATGCTCCAGGGAAAATAGGTGCTTTATAATTCAAATATTTGGAAATAAACTTTCTCCGTTCGGATAAATACAAATTTTTAAAGACCTTCCATGCCCAATCCCAATCGGTTTCGCAAACTAAAGGTATAGCAGGATGCTCTAAAGGTGGTTGAACGAGCTGAGCTTTAAGACAGCCTGCTTTTGTGTTGGGATCATTTGTATTAATAGTTACATCGCAAGGGTCTATGGGATCAGATTTGTCCCGGCAAAGTATTGTGGCTAAGGCTACCTGCCACATAGATACGTATTGAAGTGAAATTAAAGGATCAGGGCAATTAGGGCTATTTTTCAACTGGAAATAATTTTGCATTTTTAAGCTCATAGCATTTTTATATCCCGCTCCTGGTGCTCCAAGACCTGAAAAGAAGAGGTCTTTGTTTAAGATACTGGTAATATATTCCTTTTCAGTTTCTCTTGCCTGAAGCCAGGTTGTATCTTTTTCCAAATCAGCTTCAAATTGATAAGTAGATTTTAATTTTTGTTTGGTTATTAGTAATTTTCTGTATTCGGGATGGTGTGGCAATAGTTGCTTAGCCCATGATGTTTTAAAATCATTAATAAATTGTGCAGGTGTGATAGGAGGATTGTTAAGGACATCAATTGAAATATCTGGCTGGTCAAATTCATCATAATATTTATTGAACAACGCAGTGCTAATATTATTATCAATATTATGCTTAACCGGACGCAGGTAATCGGGTTTACCTGAATATTCAGGAAATACTTCGAGCGTAACATTATTTACAGGAGTTGTTGTGCTGGTAGCCGTGGCATAAAAAGTATTGGTAGGATCTGATGTTTTAAATATGTTATAGTTATGATATCCTTGCGATGTACCCTGGATTATCTCTTCGGGTTTGGCGTATTGGCCATAAGGAGGTGTTACATCCTGCAACATCATTTCCTCAATACTCCGAATAACATCCATACCATCGTTGTTCTTACATAAATTATCACAATTAGCTTTAGCTTCATTGAAAGAGGTTTGTAGCTGTGCCGTTAATTCGGCAGAGAAGGGTTCCGACATACCAGACTCATTTTTAAACTTGAGCAGAAATCCACTAAACTCACCGCCACCAATAGCTGCTTTACAGCTTTCACAAGTGATACTGCAAACGCTGCCTGCCAGCAATACCTGGTATTCCTGGTTATAAAAATCCATGAATTTTTTACAGGTATCTTTTTTAATAAATACACTGTCGCGATAAATTTGTTGTACGCTATCGCTTATTGATAATATTTTAGTTACCATGTAAGATCCCTCGGGTAACCACCGGGTAAATGCCTGATTAAACCATGTAGCAGTTTTGCCCGGATTAGTTGTATTGCATGTTGGGTCTTTTAAGTTAGCGCCAATGGTAAAATTGGTATCAACTACAGAATAAGGAAAATCAGGCGTACCAATACAATCTGAGGTTATGGTAATTTTTAAATTATAAATGCAATCATAACAAATAGGCTGTGGCGGCTGGTTATTGATGCCACAAGCCAATAAACTTAGTTGTTCGGGATGTAATTCATATTTAAAATCATAATAGTCGGATTTAAGCACAACCAAAGGTTTGGAAGAGATAATTGATTTCCCAATTACGCGGTTTGTTTCATCGTCAAGCAGTTGTTTGGTAAATTCTACATTTAACTGGCCTGGCAATGGCTCTAACATCGGTACCGGCGGATAGGTGCCGGGAATTGCAGGCGTACTACCTGCCAGCGCTGTAGCAATAGTACGGCCGTGCATATCGGTATAGCTTATACTATATTGACCATTTGCGTCTTTTACAATGTTTTTAAAGTAATGGCTTGCTTCGCCGGCATCAGTTCCAAATAGAGCATCCAGTTCTTCCTGTGCAGGAGGTTCATAAAGATATTTGGTTTCATGGTTGCTCCCGATCTGGTGAATAGCTCCAACACCTCCCTGTGCGGACACCCTGCCATCTGGTGCCAGCCTGGTTTCGGTAAATGAATACGCTTCAGTTGCAACATTGCCTGTGGCATCGGGTATATATTTTTTTAGCGGATCTGCAGCAGGGAGCTGATTAGCAGCGGAATAATAATTTGCAGTACCGGTAGTTGTTTCGAATGGCCTGGCCGGGCTGGCACATGCGCCCGCATTCCCATCTATCTTATCGTATACCCATTTAGGATAGCCTTCTTCATTGACATTAAGATTAGCTGCTTTATTAAAATTATGTGCGTAACCTATAATGCTGCTAAGTGTTGGTGCTGGTAATACCTGTATTATTGCACGACCCTGATAATCGTAAAAAGATTCTGCAACAACAGTTGTGTTACTGCTATTGTCTTTGGTTACGGTTTGCCGGTTGCGCAGGCTTCCATCGAAATACTGCACTACTGATTTGCGTTTTCCTTCTTCTGCAAAGCTGGTGCTGGCCTGCCAGTTTAATTCAGGAAAATGCCCTTTAAGGAAATAATAATAAACTGCCTGATCAGATACTGGCGATTGATCGGTATTGTTGTTAATCCATGTCCATCTTCCTTCAATACGCTGCCCGTCATTTTTTAATTGTACCGGGCGAACCCTTACAAATATCCTACCCGTATCATCATATAATAAAGGTATATTGTAGATAGTGCCTGTAATACTTACCCTTGTGGCATTATTGCCAAATATTAAATCCTGTACATAGTCATTACCATTTTTGTAGCTATCCATTGCACTTGTGTCAATCCATGCCCATTCGAGGTCGTATTCAGTTACACCGGGGTTGGGGTTATTTGGGTCCTGGGTCCATGTGGTTGTAAGTTCATTGTTGGTAATATCCAATTGAACATTTAATCCATTTACAGATACTGTATTACAGTTAAAAGGATAATCCCGTGCAGCGGTAATTGTATTTTCAATTTTTAATACTTTGCTTACCGGCCATGTGATATTGCCGCTATCAATACTTATAATTTTTACTATTACCCTATAAGCATTGGTAAAAGAATAATAGTTTAAACCGTTGTATTTCGAATTGCCTGCTGTATCATAATTTATAGTAAAAGGTTTGTCTATGGTTTCAGTTATTACATTATTATTATCGTACTTGGTAATTTGCAGTGTTACCGATACAGAAAAATTTGATTGTATATACTTAGTATTTTCTTCTTCGATACCAACGCCTACCAGATTATTAATAATATGAGTAACCGTTAGTTGCTTTTGTGCTGCTGAGAGCGTAAAATATTTAATATCTACGTTATCGCTTTCGGCATTTATATGAACCGAATCTTTGCTGCCTTTTAACAATTTTGTCAATGGCGGGTCATTTGTGGCCCATGTTAATGATGCTTTGCATGTAAGTAAAATTGCAAAGAGTAAAAAGCGGCGTATATTTTTATTTGTAGAAGACATAGACAATTTTTTTGGTAGCTGGTATGAATTGACTTATTACCCGACAATTGTTTTTATTCCGGATCCGGGTTAAGTTCAGGAGCCGGCTTTGAATTATATATTTTATAATTATCGTATTTGGTTACAGGTTTACATATTCCCCGTTCAAAATAGATATAGTTGTTTTCGTCATACACTGAATCTTCGTAATTATCAAACCTGTAATTTGAGTATTGAATGGTTAATCGCCTCTTCCTGTCTGGAGGAGCCATAACATAATTAACAGTGGAGTCTAACTGGGGTGGCTCTGAATATTCATACGCAATCTGACAGAGCGTTTTACTCCTGTTATCATAAGTAATGCTAAACTTATCGAACTGTGCGGCGCTGTCTGCACGATCAAAGCTGATTACATTGGTATCTGTTCCTATACTACTGCCAGTAATAAAATAATGACTGGCATAACTTTGCGCCATACTATCCATCATTTGACGCATAGGCAATTGATTGCCTGTATTGTTTGTTTTTGGTTCATCTACCAGCATTAATTTGTCTTTATTGTAAACTGCAATAAAGAAAGATTCATTTTGCATAAAATCAATATCGCCTAAGCGGTACTTTGCTTTTTTGCCTGCCATTGTATAACTCCCATCTAATTGTTCATTGGCATAATCGCCCAAAAGCGTGTCGCTGGTGTAATTAAATTTTACATCAAAACTCAGGTAGGCAATGCTGTCGTAATTTCTATAAATACTTTGCATGGCCTGCGTTACATCAGCCGCTGACATATTTTGTGCTTTAATCTGCTGACTTGTAATGATGCAAGTAAACAGCATTGCCATACCGGCAATTTTATATTCATTGTATTTTAAAATATTATTCATTTTGTAATTTTTTAATGCTGATGCCGGTTTATTAATCTTCTTTTATTATTTTTTTCTGTGTAGCGCTCCTTGTTTCGGTAATCGTTTTGATACCTTTTGCAGTTTCTTTCTTCACCCTTGTAAGTGTACCATCATCATCATACTCATAATAACTCGCGTAGTTATTTTCATCCAATTCTGCCATGAGCCTTAAATTTGACGGATGATATACAAAGCTTTTCATGTTTGCATTGTAAGGTTGAATGCGTATGTCATCGAAGAAAACGGGAATATCATTATTGGGGTTACCCGTATTATTAACCGTTGTATTTTTAAGCGATACAGTTATATTAGTTGCGTTAAGTGGGACGGTAAACTCTGATTCATAACGTTGCCAACCTTCAATGACCCCACCATTTAGTTTCATAGGAGTTTCTGTATTACCGCCATTATAACTAATAATAATGCTATTTGTATTATTATCAGCATAGGTTGGAGGGAAGCAACAATTTGCAGTCCCTACTTTTACCCAGGCACTTAACAGCATTTTTTTTCCTTGCAGCAGAGAAAAAGTATCGGTAAGTGCATTGCCACGCACATTTGACGAATCTAATCTTGTACAATGAATAGTTGTGTTGATTTGCTGATTAAAAATTGTAGCTGTAGGTGGATACAAGGCTGTCTTTGGGATATCACGCTTTGAAAAAATAACATTCGTACCATCGGTTGCTTCCCATTGAAGGTTAAAACTTTCACCACCCCACCAATCATAGTAACTCACTTCAATATCAACCACCTGCCCTAAAGTAAATGTTTGGCGTTGTGTTGTGTCAGTATTTAGTACGGAACCGTTTGTCCATACGGGTTGACTGGTAACCTGTTGGCCATTGATCTTTAAGCGGAAACCGTTATCTGCATAGCCTGTAAATTTATACGAACCCGTTTTTGGAAATTGTAATTTACCTTCCCATTTCACACTGAAATAATCTCCATTAATGGGGGATCCTGGATGAGTAAGTTTTAGCAATTGGTTTACTTGTGTAACCAAAGCCGGGCTTGAATTTACCCCTGGTTCAAGTGGAGTATTATAGCCTGCATGATTATAATATTTAGCCAAGACACCAGTGCCATTTGTAGATGTGCTTAATATGGAACCTATGATTGTATTAACAGTATCTTTTAGCCTAAAACTATAATTTCTACTTGCTTCCTCAAAATTTGTAACCGGTGCCTGTAATAGAACAGTTTTACCAGGATTTACACGCAGGCTATTCATACCAGTATGCTTCTGACCTGGGTAAATTTCAATCGTTCCATCAGTTGAAAAATTAAAATTCCGACGTGGTTTACAGGATGTACAATTTAAAGTTGGCTGGTACCCGTAATCTTCGAATCCATCAAACATAATTTCTCTTACCCTCGCATTGTTAGCTACGGCAATGGGTAATTGTTGATTGTACCCATATAAGCCAGAATTGAATCTTCCAAGCGGGTCTGTATTTTCAATCTCATAACCCTTTCTATTGTACTGAGTAATTGCACTGTTCCACACCCAAACATCATTTGCAGCTTGGTTTCGGGTAAGGTAAACTGGCAATGGTGCAATAACAGCAAGATTCCAGAAATTCTTATAATCTTTTATGGTTCCGCCAATTCTTGTATCAACTGCTGTGATGGTGGTACTTTCGCTGCGTTCACCATAATAGGCATAGGTACTATCGACCCGCCAGTTACCAAATATACCTTCCACATAAGGATTTATGGATTTGCGTTGTGTGAATTTTGAACGGCAGGAAATTTGCCTGAAAACAGTGTCTTTACAAGCCGCTACTTCTTCTTGTGGAGATGGGTTATATCCATATGGGTGTGCCTCAGAACAGTTATAGTATTTGACATCAATAGTAGGTCCGTAGGATAATGCTTTACCAAAAAAACAAATCCGTATATCATTTACATCATCACCGTCATATAGCATACTTAGTTTTATGCCCGTTGCATATTGTTTAGCAGGGTCTAATTTATCTCTCAACATTCCCCTGAAAACATTAGTAAACTCAATACGGTCATCCGATGATGTATTTTGAATAAAGTTTTTGCCAGAGGGATTAACAGGCTGTGTACCAAAAACAGCGATCTGATTTTCAATGGCGTTGATCTCATACGCATCATAGTGATAACTTTCCCATGCATAGTTGTTATCGGGGGCCCACTGGCCGATGATCCTGCTTATTTTAAAGTTATTACCGTAATTACTTCCAAATCGATACCAGTGAGGATCTGTTTTTCCGTGGCCATACTCTTCAAAATAATTATTTGCTCTCCTGTAAGGAAATATATGTTTAAATGGCTCTGTTGTTTTCGGGTATTCTATATGTGCGAACAAATTAAGCTTAGCTGAAACTATAACTGAATTTGAACTCAAACTTGTATTATTTAAATCAAATAAATTCCAGCCTTTTTGCTTTTTTTTACTATTATTAGACCCTCCGAAACTTTGATTTCTTGCAGAAAGATAATTTGTGTTTGCAACTTGCCTGTAACCGTATCCGCAACCGTTACTACAATCGTGTCGGTATTTGGAAACAAAATATGATTTTAATGACTGTATTTGTAAAGGGTGAATTGGAGCCCATCTGGTTTGCGTTACAACAGAATCAAAAAGGTAAAAGCTATTATCAACCCGCCAATTATCTTTAAAAGTTGCAGCAGTGGTTTGAATTATTTTAGTTGCTTCATTAAATACCAATTTAACAGAAGTACTATTATTTGATGTGGTACTAACCCTTGGGTCAACCAAACTGGTAATTGCACCTACGGATTGGTCAAGCATATTTCGTTTACCACTGCGAACTATTCGAATACTTGCATCCATAGCATTATATGGATTACCTGCAGCATTCATAAATACAAATTCTGGTGTAACGGCACCAACTTTTGCGGTATTTACAGCCCAAATTTTATTTGCTTTGCTTTTTGCAAGTGTTGTCCAAGTTGTATTTGTATTGATATCACATGGCAACGATAAAGGTATATCCTCATCTTTTTGAGATAAGATGTAAATCTCATCACCACTTTCTAAAATACTATCCAAAAGCCCGGGAGGCGGAGTTTGTAATATGCCATGAAAGAAATTAAGTCCGGAATATTGTGCATCAATATTTTTATAAGCAGGCTCCATACCACTGTATGCCCAATGTGCAGGATAACTAAAATTATAAATGGGTTTATTGTGTTCGTTCTGTGTTCGGGTAAGTAATGGGTTACCGGTTTCTGCATCATATACTAAGTTTTTGGTGCTTACCATGCTGCCCTTATCAATAACCACCACGCTATCCAACATACCGAAGTGTGTTACAATTTTTAATACCGATGCCGACCTGTACATGGTACTTTCCTTTGTAACAGGCGCCAATACCATACCTATCGGTATGGGGTAAGGGCCCCACATTGCCAGGTCGAAATTAAAATCAATATTCCGGGAAATGGTTTGGGTAGTGTGTTCCCTGAAATCTGTCATGAGTTCAATATCCCTTCCAATTAAAGCATTGGTAATTATGCCATCTGCTTTGGCAATAGTTGGAAATGTATGATTGAAAGTGAGTGTTTTGTCTGAAGCCTCTTTTGTGTTGTAATAATTACGGGTATAAGATACCGGGATTATAGAGTCCAAAGCTGTATAGGTAGCGTGGCTTTTTTCCTTCCCATTCATATCATTGGTTTCTACGAGGAAACCTTGTGACAGGGTAACATTTCTTCTCAAATCTATTTTCAATAACTGCATGATCTTTGGCGGATCATATTTTGAATGGGCATCACCGGTTAAATCTGTTGCTGAAGATTTGTACGGAAAATCTTTATTGGTATAAAATTCAGTAACCTGTCTTGTGGGTAGATTTTTAACGGTATCCCTGTGAATAGAAAGTACTTCTACCCGGCTGTAACCAACCATTGCTCCCGGGTAAAACATTTCTCCAAGGGGCATTTCTATGGCGCCAAAATCGTAAGGGCCAGCTTTGTTATGATCAACGTAACGCTGAATTTTTCTATGTGGGTTTTCATCTCCACCAATAGAAGGCTCCCAGGCAGCTACACCGCTACTAATGGTTTGCAGTTTATTATTTACCAATTCTGTGGTAGTATATTTATATTCCTGCCCATAGGTAGCTTTTAACTGGTTCGTCATCTTTGCCCAGTTATCGCTTATGACAACCCGTTTTACCCTTAACCCTCCGCCGAATTTATTCCCGGTAGGATTTGTTAACCTGGCAAAAGTTTTATTAAGTTGTACCTGCTGGCATTTTTTATCGCCCTTCAACACATCAAATTCCCCATTAAATAATCCTTTAACAGCGTCAATCATCCCTGCAAGTGCTGAAATAGTTGCATTTCCTCCAGCGGAACCATCATAACCTTTATATGCCTTGCCAGGTAATTGCTGGGTTAAAAATTGTAAGGCAGCTTGCACCATTGGGGTATGGCTAACACCTATCCCTCCAACTTTTATCCATGCTACAGTAGGTGAAATCAATCCATACCCGGCAACATCAGCATATACACCTATATTTTCTGTACCGGGAATACCAGATAAGCCTTCCCCGGTAGGCATTATAACAGCTATTTTTAAATAGAATTGCTGAATTTCATCCAGATACCTGGCGGCGAACTCTCTTTTATTACCAAGATACGATCCTGTATTAATTTGATATGGTAATTGAATATATACGTGATCATTTTCAACGGCATCGGTATATAACTTATTTAAGTCTGCACTGTTGGGAAGTGTTGTATCGGAACCAAAACCCAGCACCTGGAACATGTTAGCAGCTTTTTTATCCTGCACATAGGCATAAGAATCGGACTCATAGTCAATATTAATTACGGCACCTGATGGCAGTAATATTTTATTCATCGTCCAGGCTGCAGCATTTTTATCAGCTTTGGTTTTATCCTGTACGCAATAAGGATAATCTTCATTAGAAATATAATTGCTATTACCCAAAGAAGGATTATCGGAAACAGGTTTATAATTACCCCATCTGTCTGTTTGATCAAACCCGTAGTCGGGATTATTGGTATTATCAGGATAATAAAACACATACCTGCTTTTAGCTTTTCTATGATTACCGTTATAAGTGATCCATATACTATCAAGCGTTAACTTACCTGTGTTAGTTGCCATATTACTACCCAAATCGTTGGGGCCAGGCTTGTTAAGGCACAACTTATTACTTTGAAAAAAGTGAATTGTTTTTATTGGTTTTGCAGTATTTGGATTTTTTGTCAGATCAGCTTTTGAGAAAAGCGATATCTTAACCAGTTTTTTCATTCCATTTGTTCCATCTAACTTTCCATTCTCATCCAATACTGAACGTCCGTCTGTTCTATCTTTTACATAAAAACGTGCCACCATGTTTTTTGATTCAACAGAATATAAATACCATGACTCCCTTTCGCCATAAATATAATGGGCTTTATCATCCATATTATCTGTTTTTAAACCGGAGCTATAGCTTGCAGTTTTTTCACCAACGGGTGTGCGCCATTTATAGTCATCAAACTTCGAATAGTTGAATTTTATGCCATCACCCATATCATCTTCCGTAATGCCGTTTCCGGTGAGATCGACATAATTGGGGGACAACAAAGCAGTTAATAAGTAAGAGTGGGTGTATGGAGGCATTTCCTGCTGATCCAAAATCCAATCCCTTCCTCGGCCATTATCGATAGTATTGTCAGTATCTATCCAGGGCAGATCACTATTGTAAAGTGCCTTTGACTCACTCATTTTCTGATTACTGTTAATACTAAAAGTAACCTCTACCTGTTTTTTGTTATATACCGGTATGCCATAAACATATTTTCTACCATCGCTTCCCAATACATCAATTTCAGAAATATGATTTTTTTTTCGAAATGGTATTTCTTCACCACCCAAAAAATGTGGTTCTGTAGGTGCATGTTCAGTGTTATGGTTTCTATAGAACGAATCAATCCCATCTTTGTAGCAATTATTGTAAAGAACCACTTTATTTTCGTAGCCATTATATGTTCTATAAGAATATATTTTAGTATTCATTCCGATTCTGTCAGCTTCCTCTCCAGTTAAAAAACTGATTACCTGTGTACGTTTGTCTCTTGGTATTTTTCTTGTATCTTCTGAAAGCAGGGTTTCGCCTATTCGATTTTTACCGGCGTCATAGCGAATGAGCCTGGGCAGTACTATTGGTGTTGGAGAGCCTGCATTACCCAGCTTTAAGCGAACAAGATCTTCATTGGCAATTTGATTCTGGAAGCTTGCGTCAGGAACAGTTTTTTCTCCGGGGTTTTTAAAATAAACCGCCTGATACTTTGAATTATCATCAAAAGAAAATGTTTTACCGGTTGCGTTACTTGCAGTCCAGTCGCCTACTATCGTTGGAGTATATACGTAACTCATGGATGCTCCGCCATGAAAAAGGTTACCAAAGCCTAAATCCAATCCGACAGATCCCTGCTGTTCTTTGGTTTCAACTCTTGCATCTCGCATGTGGCCTATATCGCCTCTGTATGCCCTGAAAGAACCGCCGGTGCCTTCGCCAGCGATGCTGAATACATCATACGTATATACAGGCATAGCAATAGCAGGAGAGGCCGGTGTGTATATACCATCATTTGCCCTGTTAAAATCAAGCATTGCATCATCATTACCATTAGATTTCTGATAATAGAGCATGCCATAAGCAGGATGGGTGGTTGTCTTATCATCATCTGCTATATAAGTTTTGGTATAATATCCCCCAAGTTTAAAAGTTGGGTTTACCCACCAATACTCGAGGCCAACTGATGTATTAATACTAAAACTTGCTTTGGTGAACTTTTTGGAAATGGAAGGCATTATCGAAGGATAAGCAAAAGAAAGTGTTGAATTAAAACTTCCTCCAATAGAAGAATTAAGCATTGTGGTATTATGAGTGTTACCACTTGCGTCTGTAGAAGTTTTGCTCATTGATACCCCAACATTTGCATTTGCATCCAAATGCATAGAAGATAACCCCATCCTGGAGCTATAGGTATAACCTACTCCAATTGATCCGGTTAAACCTCCTGAATGTCCTTCCTCGTTTTGCAAACTTAAACCAACCGAAGGCGTAACCGATGCGCCTCCGCGTGAACTTGCATTGAGCCCCACACTAAAAGATAAATTAGCAGTTTTGCCATTTCCGGCTTTTGCGCCCAGGCTAATTGACGTATGTACCCCGGCCTCGGTAGCAATACCTAACTTATTATTGTATGAAGCTCCTCCACTAACGCCAAGGCCTAAACCCAAACATGGAATGCCAGATAATTTTATATCTGCACCTGTAGTTACTCCCCAGGTTTCATCGGGACGAAAACTCTGTTTTTTTGTAACTTTATCAGACCCGTCAAAATCATCGGGTAAACCCCGCATATTCCTGGTAATTGTACCAGGGTTTATATTCCAACCCAAACCAAGCCAACTGGACTCCTGATCCATTGTGATCCCGCTACTATAAAACATATTAACTGGATATCCGCCAACATCCAGCAACGGAATATTATAGGAAAAATCTCCTGTAAAAGCGGATACCATATTATCAGACCCTACGGATTTGAATGCATTCATTTCAGGTTGACTTGGCCCACCAATAAAGGGTTTTGAAAACTTTGCTTTCCCATTAGTTTCACTAAAGTTTTGAAGCTTACTTACACCCAAAGCCGCATCTTTCTTTCTTTTACCTTTATCTCCACCAAATGAGGATGATAGATCGCCGGGTACAATTGATTTGTCATTTGCGTATAAATT